>CAYMQG010000046.1:0-55880 GCA_964392625.1 uncultured Gammaproteobacteria bacterium
ACCGAAAACCTCCGGATGGTGCAGGCTCGGGTCGCCGAGGGGTCGCCGCTGATACAGAACCCCGTAAACCGGCAGGAGCTGCAACTGAAGACCCGCGGCCTGGCCATCGCGCTTCGGCGCGGGACCCGCGTGCGCCGTTCCGGGTTGAGCCGGCTGCCGCTGCGCGCCGGGGACTTTGTTCTTCTCCAGGGTCGGGTGGAAACGGCGGACCTGGCCCGGAGACTGGAGGAGTTCGACGAAGTGATCGAACTCGACCAGGGCACGCTGGAGCGGCTTTACCGGCCCAATGAGCGTCTGATCAGCGTTCGCGTTCCGGCCGGCTCGCCGCTGGTCGGCCTGGCCTACGGTGAATCCCGCCTGGCCGAGGCGCTGGAGTTCCGGCTGCTGGCCATCAACCGCGAGGACGAAGTCAACTTCATTCCGGATCCGGATGAAGTGCTGCGCGAGGACGACCGCCTGCTTCTGCAGACCCGTAACGAGGACCTGGAAACGCTACGCGCGGTCCAGGAACTCGAAATCGAAGAGGAGATGACGCCGGCCCTGAACCTCTACGCCACCGACCGGCTAGCCACCGAAGAGGTCACGCTGGCGCCACTGTCGCGCTTTGGCGGCCGAACGGCGGCGGAAATGGGCTTCAACGATAAGTACGGCCTGGAACTGGTGGCGATCCGACGCGCCGGCCAGACCCTGCACACCGACCTGCAGACGGAACGGCTGAACTTCGGCGATGCGCTGTTGCTGGTGGGGCCGCGCAACAATCTCCGCCGGCTGGCCAGGGACCCCTCGTTCATCGAGGTGACCCCCTTCGTTCCCCGCCGCCCGCGGAAGCGTTACGCCGGACTGATCATGATCGGCGTGATCGGCGCCGTGCTGACCGGCTGGCTGCCAATTTCCATCGCCGCCCTGATCGGCGCGACCCTCATGGTGCTGATCCGCTGCCTCAGCATGGAGGACGCCTATCGGGCGATCGACTGGCGGGCGGTCTTCCTCATCGCGGGCATGCTGCCTTTGGGAACGGCGCTGGCCAACACCGGCGCGGCCCGGTTGCTGGCCGGCACCGCGGTCGATCTGCTGGGAACGCTGGGACCCTGGTACGTGATAGGCGGGCTTTACCTGGTTACGGCGCTGGCCACGATGATCGTCCCCACCGCCGCGCTGGTGGTGCTGATGTCGCCGGTGGTGCTGTCGGCCAGCGCCTCGCTGGGGATCGCGCCCACGACGGCGATGATGGCCATGGCCATGGCGGCGTCGGCCAGCTTCACCAGTCCGATTTCGCATCCGGCCAATATCCTCATAATGGGTCCCGGCAACTACCGGTTCAAGGACTACATCCGGGCGGGCATTCCGCTTACGCTGCTCGTGTTCGTCATCGTGATGCTGCTGCTGCCGATTTTCTGGCCGCTGCAGCCGGCCGTTTCCTAGTGCCGGGCGAATCGGTGCTGATCGTCGGCGGCGGCCAGGCTGCCGCCCAACTGGTCGTTTCGCTTCGGCTGGGCGGTCACGACGGGCCGATAACGCTGGTCAGCGATGAGAACGCGCCTCCCTATCAGCGCCCGCCGCTTTCCAAGCAGTACCTGGCCGGCGAACTCGAGCGCGAGCGGCTACTGCTTCGCCGGGCGGAGTACTACGAGTCCAGGGACGTGGAGCTGCGCCTGGGCCGCCGGGTGCTGTCCGTGGACCGCGGCCACAGGCGCGCGTTGCTGGACGATGGCGAGGAGCTCGGCTATGACCGCCTGGTGCTGGCCACGGGAAGCGTTCTGCGCAAGCTCGATGCGCCGGGCTCGGACCTGCCCGGCATCCACTATCTGAGGTCGCTGGACGACGCCGACGCACTGCACGAAGAACTTGCTCCGGGACGGCGGATCGTCATTGTTGGCGGAGGGTACATAGGGCTGGAAGTGGCCGCCACGGCGGCGAAGGCCGGCGCCGAAGTCACTGTCCTGGAGGCCGAGGAGCGGGTGATGAGCCGCGTGGCCAGCGCCGCCGTGGCCGATTGGCTCACCGGCCTGCACCGACAATCCGGCGTGCGCATTCGGGTCGCGGAGCAGGTCTCGGGTTTCGCGGGGCGCAGCCGCGTCGAGGCGGTCGAAACGGACAATGGCCCGTTAGCCAGCGATGCCGTGGTGGTGGGCATCGGCGTCCTCCCGTCGGCGGACCTTGCGCGCGAGTGCGGTCTCGGCGAAGACGACGGCATCCTGACCGACGAGCACTGCCGGACCGAAGACGAGTCGGTACTGGCGGCAGGCGACTGCGCGCGCGCGGTCAATACCGCCCTGGGGTTCGCCGTGCGCCTGGAATCGGTGCAGAATGCCGTGGACCACGGTCAGGTGGCCGCCTCGGTAATCCTGGGCGAACCGAAACCCTATTCCGGCGTCCCCTGGTTCTGGTCGGACCAGTTTCACGCGAAGCTGCAGATCGCGGGACTCGCCCGGCCCGGCGACGAGACCGTCCTGCGCGGCGATCCATCGTCCGGCAGTTTCGCGGCGTTCCGCCTGCGCGACGGCAGGCTGACCGCGGTGGAGGCCGTATCCCGCCCGCGGGATTTCATGGCGGGGAAGAAACTGATCGCCTCCGGCGCCGCCCCGGATCCCGGTCTGTTGATCGACGAGTCCGTTTCCCTCAAGGAACTGATGCAGGCGTAACAAGGCACCAGGCCCGCCGCACCCATAAGGGGGCGAACGCGGCCGATTTCCCGATTGCCGGGCGGGCGTTCGCCCGGCACATTCGGTGCATGGATCCGCGGGCGATCGGCAATGGCGGGCGGCTGGCGCAGGCGCGCGCGCTGGCGGCGATTGCCGTGCGCGGCGAAGCGGAGCCCCAACGCTGGCGCGGCTACTTCGAGCGGCTGCTCAGCGGCAAAACGATCGGGCCGCTGCCGTTCGATCCCGGAGGGCCGTTTACGACAAGCCATGCCGTCTCGGGACAATATGCCTGCCGCCTGCAGGTCGGCCCGGACGAATCTCCCGACTCCGGCGGTCCTGCGCTGCGGACATTTCGCGACTGTCTGGCGCAACCGGGAGAGCGCGACGTCGCGATAGGGGTCGACCTCTCCGGGATTGTCCCGAATCAGTTCGGCGCCTGGCTCGACGCGCTGGTCCGCGAGATCCGGAGGCTGGCCGAAATCCGGTCCGCAGTTCCTCCGGTGGTCTTTTCCCTGCGCGCCGAACATCCGGCGTGCCGCACCCTGCTCAAGGCCGTGGAGGATCCGGGCGAGACAGGCACGCGCGCGGCGTTGCGGGTGGACGCGGGAACCTTCCGCGAGAGAGCGCTGTGGGAGGAACTGGTTTGCGCCAGTCACGGCAATCCGCGCATCGACCTGGTCCTTGCGGGCCGGAAGCAGCCGCTGACGGACCTGATGGGAAGCGAGAGGCCGGACACGATCATGCCGCTGAGCCTGTTCGAAGCCCCTGCCGACACCGCCTGGCTGGGCATGCAGTTCGACTTGAGCACGATCCCCGCGGAGCAGATCGGGCGCGGCACGGGACACCTGAAGAAGCTGGTCCGGGTTGGAGTGCGGCTGGCCGACAACCTGATCGATGCCGTGACATGGCCTTCGGAGCAACTGCGCAGCGACGCCCTGGCCAATCGCCGGCTTGCCGCGCACGTCACGGGGATCGGGGACCTTGTGTTGCGCCACGGGCTGGACCCGGCGTCCTTCTCCACGCTGCGGCTCCTGCAACGCTGGCTGACGCTGTTCAAGCGCCAGTTGCTGCGCGAATCCCTGCGCCTGGCTGAGGAGCGCGGCCCGTACCCGGCGCTCAATGCGGAACAACTCGTGCGCACGCTTGCCCCGCGCTACGGGGATGTCGGCGCGCGCCGGATCATCTCCCGGCGTAGCCCGCGCCACCGGCAGCTCCTGGCCCTTTCGCCGTACTGCGTACTGCCGCGCCAGGCAAACGCGATTCCGGCCCGCCGGTGGCTGAATCTGCTGCCGGTCGTCCGTGTTGCGGACAATCTCACGATGCACGGCAGCCAGGTTCGCTCGCTTCTCGACCGGGCCGATTACGAGCGCCTGCTCCGTTCGACCTGGGCCCTGATGCGCGCCGGTCAGGCCCCCTGAAACAACCACGCCCGGCGACACCGGGGCTGCTACCATAACGGCCTCCGTTCTGCTGGAGGGTCAGGCCTTGCCGGAGTTCCCGGGCGCACACGCGCTGATGGTGATGCTGCTCACCGTTTTTGCGCTGTACCTTTTTACCCGTGACCGGATTCCTCTGGAAACCGCCGGCATGGGCGTGTTGCTGCTACTGCTGCTGGCGTTCCATTTCTGGCCGCTGGAACAGGACGGCGAACTTATCCGGCCGACGGACTTCCTGCTCAACCTGGGCCATGAAGCGCTCGTTACGATTACGGCGCTGCTGGTGGCCGGCAAGGGTCTCGAGACCACCGGCGCGCTGCGTCCGGTGGCCCTGTTCTTCACCCGGCTCTGGACCCGCCAGCCGCTGCTCGCCGCGCTGTTGACGCTGGTCGGATCGGCCGCTTTCAGCGCTTTCGTCAACAACACGCCGGTGGTGGTGATGTTGCTTCCGGTGCTTACGGCCGCGGCGCTGCACGCCAAGCAGGCGCCGTCGTCGATTCTGCTGCCGATGGGATTCGCCACACTGATCGGCGGTATGTCCACGGTGATCGGCACGTCCACCAATCTGCTGGTCGTGAAGCTGGCCGAGCAGGACCTGGGACTTCCCACTTTCGGCATGTTCTCGTTCAGCCTGCCGGTGCTGCTGGTGGGAAGCGTCGCCATGTTGTTCCTGTGGCTCGTTGCGCCCCGCCTGGTGCCGGAGCGTACGCTGCCGCTGGCCAAGGCCAACCTTCTCTTTACCTCCACGCTGATCATCGAACCCGGCGGCTTCGCGGACGGCAAGACGGTCGCGGAGATCCGGGCCCGCACCAACAATGAAATGCTGATTACCCGGATCGTGCGCGGCAACAACGTGTTCCTTCACGGGCTTGACACGCTGCAGATCAGGGCGGGCGACCGCCTGTTCGTTCGCGACACGATGGAGCGCCTGAGCGAATACGAAGAAACGCTAGGCGCCTCGTTGCCGCATGGCCAGGACCGGTTCCGCGACGAACCCCAGCAGATCGCGGAACTCGTCGTGACGCGGGGCTCGCCGCTGGACAAGCGCAGCGTGCGCGCGGCGCACCTGGACGAGATCTACGGGCTGGTGCCGCTGGCCATCCATCGCGCCGGCGCGCGCGAGGCGCCCACGCACGACCTGCTGAACGCGCGGCTGAACACGGGAGACGTGTTGCTGGTGCAGGCATCGCGCGCCGAAATCCGCCGCCTCGCCACGGAATCCGCAATGCTGGTGCTGGGACGGGTCGTGGAACTTCCCCGCGCCGGCAGGGCCAAGGCCGCAGTGGGGATCATGGCCGCCATCATCGTCCCGGCGGCGCTGGGCTGGGTACCGATCGTGCTCACTGCCGTCACCGGAGCCGGTCTGATGATCGCGGCCAAGTGCCTGAGCTGGAGGAACGTGCGCGACGCCTTCAACGTCCCTCTGACCATCATCATCGTGGCCAGCCTGAGCCTCGGCCAGGCCCTGATCAAGACCGGCGCGGCCGACTGGCTGGCGCAGGTGTTCGTGGTACTTTCGGGCGACCTGCCGATTCCGCTGATACTCAGCGGCCTGATGCTTCTGATGGCGATACTGACCAACATCGTGTCCAACAACGCCGCGGCCATCATCGGAACGCCGATCGCATACTCGTTCGCCACCGGTCTCGGCGCGCCGGTGGAGCCCTTCATCCTGGCGGTGATATTCGGCGCCAACATGAGCTTCCTCACGCCGATCGGTTACCAGACCAACCTGTTGATCATGAGCGCGGGAGGCTATCGGCGCCTGGACTTTCTGCGCATCGGCGCGCCGCTTACGCTGATCATGTGGCTGGGCTTCTCCCTGGTGCTGCCCTGGATGTACCCGCTCTAGGCGCCTCCTCAATTACGCAGTGAACGAGCAGACCGAAACGCTCCGTTCCATGCTGGAACGGCTGCTGGCCGGCCAGGACCTCTCCGAGGGCCAGGCCGAGGCCGCGATGCGCGAGCTGGCGGGTGGCGAAGCCGAACCGGCGCTGGCCGGCGCGCTGCTCGCGGCGCTGCGCCTGAAAGGGGAGAGCGCCGCGGAACTGCGCGGTTTCGCGCGGGCGATGCGTGAGCTGGCGATCCGGCCGGAACTGCCTGCGGGCGGGCCGGTTGCGGACGTGGTCGGCACGGGCGGCGACGGTTCCGGGAGCATCAATCTCTCCACCGGCGCCGGTCTGCTGGCGGCTTCCTGCGGCGTGCGTATCGCCAAGCACGGCAACCGCGCGGTGTCGAGCAAGACCGGCAGCGCCGACGTGCTCGAGGCGCTGGGCCTGGCCTGGCCGACTACCGCCGAAGAGGTCACGCAGTCGCTCCAGGCTTACGGCTTTGCCTTCATGTTCGCGCCCTTTTTCCACCCGGCGATGAAGTCGATTGCGCCCATCCGGGCGGCGCTGGGCGTGCGTACGGTATTCAACCTGCTTGGGCCCCTGGCCAATCCCGCGCGGCCCCCTTTCATGCTGGTCGGCGCGTTCAGCCGCGAAGCGGCCGCCCTGATGGCGGACACGCTGAGCGGCCTGGACATCGAGCGCTGCTTCGTCGTCCACGGCGAACCCGGATGGGACGAGCCCACGCCGGCAGGCAAATTCCTGCTGTTCGAGGTGCGTCCCGGCGAGGTCCGCAGGCGCACCGTGGATCCCGCCGACTTCGGCATTCCGCGCTGCAAGCCATCCGACCTGGCGGGCGGTCAGCGCGACTACAACGCAGCCACGCTGGAGGGCGCCCTGCGCGGCGAGGGGGCCGAGGCGCTGAACGACGCCCTGGTCCTGCAGGCCGGCCTGGTGCTGGAACTCGTGGGCGCGGCAAGCAGCCTGCAGAAAGGCCTGGGCGTGGCGCGCGAGGTGCTGCAGTCGGGCGCGGCGGAAAGACTGCTGGAGGACATGCGGAGCGCGGCGGCGCCATGAGCGGCGGATTTCTCGAGCGCATGGCGGAATCCAGCCGCCGGCGCGCCGGCGAGGCGAAGGAACGTCTGACGGAGGACGAGTTGCGCCGCCGCGTGGACCGGCTGCCTCCTGCTGCGAACCTGGTCTTATCGCCCGATGGTTTTGACCTGATCGCGGAGATCAAGCCGCGCTCGCCCAGCGAGGGCCGGTTGACCGGCGCCGATTTCTCGCCGGCCGCGCTGGCCCTTCAATATGCGGCGGCGGGCGCCGCGGCGCTGTCGGTGCTCACCGAACCCAGCCGTTTCGGGGGATCACTGGAGTTGCTGGCGGACATCGCAGCGGCCGCCGGGAGCACGCCCGTCATGCGCAAGGACTTTCTGGTCGATCCCTACCAGGTGCTTGAGGCCCGTCTGCATGGCGCGTCCGGCGTGCTGCTGATTGTCGGCATGACCGATGACGAGAACACCGAAGCGATGCTCGGGACCGCGCTGGCCTGCGGCATGTTCTCGCTGCTGGAGGCGTTCGAGAATGCGGAACTTGAACGCGCGCGGGAGATGGCCGGGCGCCTTGGCGCGCCGCGGGACAAGGTGCTGCTGGGATTGAATTGCCGCGACCTGCGCACGTTGGAGGTGGATCGCGGACGATTCGCGCGAATGAATCCCCGCAGCGCAGGCGGGTACCGGATGATTGCCGAGAGCGGGATCGAGAATGCCCGGCAGGCGGGAGAACTGGCCGCCGCCGGCTGGGACGGCCTGCTGGCGGGTACGGCCCTGATGCGCGCGGACGACCCACGGGAACTGGCTGTCGGCATGCTGGCCGAGGGACGCCGGAGAAGGCAGCCGTGAGCCTGTTCGTGAAGATTTGCGGGGCGACCCGCCCGGACGCGGTGGAGGCGGCGGTGGAGGCGGGCGCCGATGCGATCGGCTTCAACTTCCATCCGCCCTCGCCGCGGTTCCTCTCCCCACGGCGGGCCACGGTGCTGGCCGCACCGGTTCCCGGGCACGTGCAGCGTATTGCGGTTATGCTGCGCCCGCGACAAGCGGAGTGGGAAGAGGTGTTCGAGGGCTTCAAACCGGATTTCCTGCAGGCGGATGCCGATTGCCTGGGGGAACTGCGCCTGCCGGACAGCGTCGGGACACTGCCCGTGTACAGGGACCATGAGCAATTCGACACCGAGAGTTTCTCGCTTGAAATACCCTGTCTTTTCGAGAGCGCCGTCAGCGGCAAGGGACGTCCGCCAAGCTGGGAGCGGGCGGCGCTTCTGGCCCGCCGCGCCAGCGTGATGCTGGCCGGCGGCCTGGATCCGGAAAATGTCGGCGAAGCGGTTCGCCGTGTGCGCCCCTGGGGCGTGGACGTAAGCTCCGGAGTGGAGTCAAGCGCGGGCGTGAAGGACCCCCGGCGGGTCCGCGCTTTCGTCCGCGCCGCCCGGGAGGCGGCACTGTCGTCATGAAAATTGCCGCATCCGAAGGCCCCGCCCTGCTCGCCGCCCTGCTCGGCGGCGAGCTGCCGGACGGGGACGGCCGTTTTGGTCCGTTCGGCGGCCGCTTTGCGCCGGAAACGCTGATGCCCGCGCTGTCCCGCCTGGAGAAGGCGGCGCGCGAGTTCTTCTCCGACGCCGGCGCGTGCGAGGCCCTGGACAGGGAGCGGCGCCAGTGGATCGGCCGTCCCACGTCGCTGACGCGGGCCCGCGGCCTGGAAAAGGCCTGGGGCGCGCAGGTATGGCTCAAGCGCGAGGACCTCGCCCACACCGGCGCGCACAAGATCAACAACGCTCTGGGCCAGGCGCACCTGGCGCTGAAGCTGGGCGCGCGCCGCGTGGTGGCGGAAACCGGGGCGGGACAGCATGGCGTGGCTGCCGCGGCCGCCTGTGCGCGGGTGGGGCTTCCCTGCAGTGTCTACATGGGCGTGCTCGATATGGAACGGCAGGCCCCCAACGTCCAGCGCATGCATCAGCTCGGCGCCGAGGTCGTGGCCGTGGACAAGGGAGACCGGACGCTGCGGGCGGCAACCGACGAAGCCTTTCGCACCTGGGTGGCCGACCCCGAGGGGATCTACTACCTGCTGGGCTCGGCAGTGGGCCCGCATCCCTATCCCTGGCTGGTGCGCGAATTGCAGAGGATCATCGGCGACGAGGCGCGCACGCAGTTCGCCGAACAGGCCGGAGGACTGCCCGACGCGGTATTCGCCTGCGTCGGCGGCGGTTCCAATGCCATCGGCCTGTTCCACGCCTTTCTCGGCGACGAAGAGGTTCGCATCTTCGGCGTCGAAGCAGGCGGCAAGGGACTGGACCCCGGAGAAAACGCGGCCTCGCTGTCCGCCGGCCGGCCCGGCGTCCTGCACGGCAGCTATTCCATGCTGCTCTACGACGACGACGGCCAGGTGCTGGAAACCTCGTCAATCTCCGCCGGCCTCGACTATCCGGGCGTCGGCCCGGAACACGCGCTGCTGCAGGCGCTGGGCCGGGTCAGCTATGTGACCGCGGACGACTCCGAAGCGCTGGAGAGTCTGGCGGAGTGTTGCAGGCTGGAAGGCATACTGCCGGCGCTGGAACCCGCTCACGCCTTCTTCGCCGCGCGCGGCTGGGCGGCCGAGAACCCCGGCAAACGCATCCTGATCGGCCTCTCGGGACGCGGCGACAAGGACATGCCCACCCTCACCGCCGTCGGGCGGGTCAGTTGAGGACGCGGTAGCCCCGGCCGCGCAGGCACTCGCGCAGCACCTGGCGATGCTCGCCGACGGCGGAGACGCCGGCCACGGTTCCACCGTACACCGCGCCTACACCGGCAGCCTGCCCGATGCCCGTCTTGTTGGCGCCGGAAACCGCTCCGCCGACGGCGCCCACGGCGGCGCCCCCGGCCGCGCCGGCCGCGACATGCCTGCCCACGGGCACTTCGTCCGCGTAGCGCCTGCAGTCGGCAAGATCGGCCTCGTATCGATTCCGGTCGACGCCCTGCAGGTCGACGATGGCGCCGCTGGGATCCTTCATGGCCGAACACGCCGCAACGAGCAGAACGCACGGTAACAAGGCAAGACATTTCATGAGCAACTCCCTTCGTGACGACCCGGTACAGGAAAAAGATGCGGCTGCCCGCCCGGGGGTTGCACCGGTGGCCGCGCCGCATTGCAGGCAGGCACGCCGTACCCGACAATGTACGCCCGTGAGCACCCCGATTACCGGAGCGAAACGCCTCCAGGAAGCCATTGTCGACGCGCAAGGGCCGGCGCTGTTGCCGTTCTTTACCGCCGGACACCCAAGCAGGGACGACTTTCATTCAACGCTGAGCACGCTTGCCGATGCGGGGGACGCCGTGGAGATCGGCGTTCCGTTCTCCGATCCGATGGCGGATGGCGTGACGATCCAGCGCGCCAGCGAGGCGGCGCTGGCCAACGGCGTTTCGCTTGACTGGATTCTGCGGGAGTTGAAGGCGCACGGCGACCCGGGCGCGCCGCTGGTGCTGATGAGCTACTACAACCCGCTGCTGGCCTACGGCCTGGAGAACCTTGCCGGGCGCTGCGGCGAGTGCCATGTGGGCGGCCTGATCGTGCCCGACCTGCCCTGGGAGGAATGCGATCGCGTCCGAACGCTGTTTCGGGACCAGGGCGTCGGGTTGGTCCAGATGGTCACGCCGGCAACGCCCGCGACGCGGATGCGGACCCTGTGCCGGGGCAGCGGCGGGTTCGTCTATGCCGTGACGGTAACCGGAGTGACGGGCGGCGAGCGCCAGGTGTCGGAGGAAATGACGGCCTACATGCAGAGGGTCGGCGAGTGTTCGGCGCTGCCCGTATGCGCCGGCTTCGGCGTGCGCAGCGCCGACCAGGTGCGGACCCTGGCCGGCGTGGCCGACGGCGTAATCGTGGGTTCGGCGATCGTGGACTGCCTGGAGCGAGGCGAGGACGCGGGCGACTTTCTGCGCTCCCTGCGCGCCTGAGTTCCGTCCCGGCGCCTGGCGGCTGGCGTATCAGCCGCGCGGACGAGCGCTGAGCACGAGGACCAGGCCGACTGCCCCGGCCAGCCAGGAAAGGAACGGCGGCTGGGCCTGAAGACCCAGCAGCAAGGCCCCCACGAGCAGCAGCGTGCAGCCGGTCAGCTGCCGCCAAAGCCTCCGCCTTCCATCCGGGCGGCGCTCGCGGCGCCGGCTGGGCGACCCTTCCGCCCTGTCGAGCAGGCGGTGCAGTGCGCGCGGCAGACGTTGAACGGCAAAACGCA
This sequence comes from uncultured Gammaproteobacteria bacterium, assembly GCA_964392625.1. GTDB lineage: Bacteria > Pseudomonadota > Gammaproteobacteria > Steroidobacterales > Foliamicaceae > Foliamicus. The sequence continues at coordinate 11,171 of CAYMQG010000046.1, forward strand.
ACTCGGGCAGGTCGCGGCGAAGTTCCTTGATCACGCGGCCCGGCTCGGCCCGGCGCGCCATCCACTTCTTCAGCAACGGATAGCCGGTCTCCCACAGGTCGAGTTCCGGATAGAGCTCCCGGCCCAGGCCCTCGATGTTCAGCAGCGTCTTGTGCAGCAGCAGCATTTGCGGCTGCAGATGCATGTCGAATTCCTGGGCGGTCGCGAAAATGCGGCCCAGCACCCTCCCGAAGCTGCATTCGCTCAGCGGCCTGTCGAAGATCGGTTCCCCGATCACCCGAAACGCCGCCTCCAGGTCTTCAGCGCGCGTCTCGGGCGCGACCCATCCCCAGTACAGGTGCAGTCGCGCCAGCCGCGCGTAGTCCTGCTCGAAGAAAGCCAGCAGCGTCTGGCCAAGGTAGTGATGGTCGCGCTCGTCGAGTATTCCCACGATGCCGAAATCCACGGCGGCGTAGCGGGGGTTCTTCGGATCGCTGATGTCCACGAACACGTTACCCGGATGCATGTCGGCATGGAAGAAGCTGTCCCGGAACACCTGCGTGAAGAAGATCCGCACGCCCCGGGCGGCCAGCTCCGGGATGTCCACGCCGGCTTCCCTGAGCGCCTGCACGTCGCGGATGGGGGCGCCGCGTATGCGCTCCATGACCAGCACGTCGGGGCGGCAGTAGTCCCAGTACACCGCCGGCACATGGATGATGTCGGAGCCCGCAAAGCTGCGCTTCAGGCGCGAGGCGTTGGCGCCCTCGCGGGTCAGGTCCAGTTCGTATTCCAGCGTGCGCTCGTATTCCTCGACGACTTCGACCAGGCGCAGGCGGTAGGTGGACGGCCACCAGGCGCTGGCCAGCCGCGCCACCCCGTAGAGCAGCTCCACGTCGCGCCCGATCCGCGCCCTGATGCCCGGGCGCAACAGCTTGACCACCACTTCCTCTCCGCCCGGCAGGCGCGCCGCATGGACTTGCGCGATGGAGGCCGCGGCCAGGGCCTCGGACTCGAATTCGGCGAATACCTCTTCCACCGGCCGGCCGTAGAAGCCGCCGAGCAACTCGCGCGCCTTTTCCGCCGAAAAGGGCGGCACGTCATCCTGCAGCCGCGCCAGTTCCTCCGCTATGTCCGCAGGGAGCAGGTCGGGCCGGGTGGAAATGTTCTGCCCGAACTTGACGAAGATGGGCCCGAGTTCCTGCAGCGCCTCGCGCAGACGCCGGCCGCGCGATTCTCCCTTGAGCCTGCGCCGCGCCAGCAACAACCATGCGGGCACGTGCAGCGGCCGCGCGACGCCGGCATCTCTGAGCAGGCCGTAACGCGCCAGCAGGCGCACGATCCCAAGAATCCGTAACAACAGCCGCATGCCTGAACCCGATTCCGCGGCCCCCTTTGCTAACGGGTCCGGCCCTTGCTCAAGGCCTCGATCCGCGCGCCGATGCGTGCGACGCTGTCGCGCAGCCGCTCCACTTCGCCGGAAAAGGCGTCGAACTCCACCCGCGTCGGCGAGAATCGCGCCTCCTCCTGGACGAAATCGCGCAGGTTGCGTCGCAGGGAGCCGGCCGCGTCCCCGACCCACCCGGCAGCGGCCCTGGCGGCGTCGCCCGCCTCGTGGGCAAAGGCGTCCCCCGTGTAGCGGGCAAGTTCCTCTTCCGGGCTGGGCCGGCAATGCCTGAGGAGGCGGGCGAACCCTTCCGCCACGGCGGGGTCGCCCCGCAAGTCAAGTCCCGGCCCCGTATGGTCGCCGCCGAGAAGCTCAAGCAATCGGCGCCAGCCGCCGGACAGCGTGACTCCGGACGGCTCTTCATCGGGTTCGGTGAAGCGCAAGCGGCCGTCTTCCATGCTGATGCGCAGCATCGGCTGCGACGCCGAGACGCCCATGTCCATGCATAGTCCCTCCAGCTCGGCCGCCGCGCGGCGCGCGGTCAGCGAAGCCTGAAGATTGCGGTTCAGCGCGCCTTCCAGCGAGGTGGCCAGTTTCGCGAACAAGCGCACGGCCTTCTAGTAGCGAAAGCCGATGTGCAGCGCGACGACGCCGCCCGACAGGTTGTGCCAACTCACGTTCTCGAACCCGGCCCCGCGCATCATTTCGGCCAGCGTTTCCTGGTCGGGGTGCACCCGTATCGATTCCACCAGGTAACGATAACTGTCGGCGTCGCCCGCGACCATGCGCCCGAGGGCGGGGATGACGGCGAAGGAATACCAGTCGTAGGCGGGCCTGATGAACTTGAGCGCCGGGCGCGAGAACTCCAGCACCAGCAGGCGGCCGCCGGGCTTGACGACCCTCGCCATGCTCTTCAGCGCGGCCGGCTTTCCGGTGACGTTGCGCAATCCGAACCCTATGGTCACGCAGTCGAACAGCCCGGCGCCGAACGGCAGGGCGGTTGCATCGGCGCGCATGGCCCTGGAGTTTCCGTAGGCACCGGCGTCAAGCAGCCGGCCGCGGCCGATCCGGAGCATCGCGGGATTGATGTCGGTGAGCAGAACGCGCCCCTGCGATCCGACCTGGCGGCTCATGCCGATGGCCAGATCGCCGGTGCCGCCGGCAACATCGAGCGCAACGCCCCCGGGGCGCAGCCCGGTGCGGGCCAGGGCGAACCTCTTCCACAAGCGGTGCGCGCCGAGCGACATCAGATCGTTCATCAGGTCGTAGCGTCCCGCCACGGACTCGAAAACGCCCCGCACCCGTTGAGTCTTCTCTTCCGGGCTGACCCGGCTGAAGCCGAAGCGCTCCGGGCGCGAAGGCGCCCCCGCCTTCGCCGAGAGCGGGACGCCCTCGCTCGCGGGGTCAGTTGCGCGCATGAGTCTTCTCCGCGGCGACGTCCCTGAGGTAGCCCGCCCAGTACTCGTCGCGGAACTCGCCGAGTTCCCGCAGGTATTTCCAGGAATAGATGCCGGAATCGTGGCCGTCGTCGAACACCAGGCGGACCGCGTATTGCCCCACCGGTTCAACCGCAGTTACCCGGACTTCGGACTTGCCCAGGGGCAGTTGTCCGCCGCCGCGCCCGTGGCCCCGCACCTCCGCCGACGGGGACTTCACGCGCAGGTATTCGGCGTTGAGATCGAACGCGGCTCCGTCGGCGAAACTCACGCGCAGGATCCGGCGCTTGCCGCGCAGGCGCAACTCGACAGGGGGCTCCGTTTGCACCTTCAGAGGATGTAGCGGCGGAAGTCCTCGTCCTCCGCCAGCTTTCCGAGGTGCTCATCGACGTAGGCCGCATCCACCTTCAGTGTCTGCCCGCCACGGTCGGCCGCGTCGAAGGAAATCGATTCCAGCAGCCGTTCCAGGACGGTCTGCAGGCGCCGCGCCCCGATATTCTCGGTGCTGTCGTTTACCGAGCAGGCGATCTCGGCGATACGGTGCACCGCCTCCGCCTCGAAGCTCAGGGACACCTGCTCGGTGCCCAGCAGCGCCGTATATTGCTCGGTGAGGGACGCGTCCGGCTCGGTGAGGATGCGCTCGAATTCCTCGATCCCGAGCGCCCCCAGCTCCACACGAATCGGAAACCGGCCCTGCAGTTCCGGGATCAGGTCCGAAGGCTTGACCGCCTGGAAGGCGCCGGACGCGATGAACAGGATGTGGTCGGTGCGCACCACGCCGTACTTGGTGGTCACGGCGCAGCCCTCCACCAGGGGCAGGAGGTCGCGCTGCACGCCCTCGCGCGACACGTCCGCGCCCAGGGCCTCCGCCCGGCGGCAGACCTTGTCCATCTCATCGATGAACACGATGCCGTTCTGCTCCACCGCTTCCAGCGCCTGCGACTTCAGTTCCTCCTGGTCCACCATCGAAGCCGCGGCTTCCTCCGTAAGCAACCGCATCGCGTCCCTGACCTTCAGCTTGCGGGTCCGCGTGCGCTGGTTTCCCAGCGACTGGAACATGTTCTGCAACTGGCTGGTCATCTCTTCCATGCCGGGCGGCGCCATGATTTCCACGCCCACCGGCGCGAGCTGCAGTTCCATCTCCACCTCCTCGCCGTCGAGGTCGCCGCGCCTCAGCGCCGACTTCAGTTCCCGTTCGTCGCCGCTGATCGGCAACCGGGAGGCCGGCCCCGCGCTCGCCGCGAGCCGCATCAGTGCGTCGAGGACCCGCCGCTCGGCGCTCTCGCGGGCGCGGTGGCGGACCCGGTCCATTTCCGCCTCGCGCACCATCTTCACGGCGGTATCGGTCAGGTCCCGCACGATGCTGTCCACTTCTCGTCCCACATAACCCACTTCGGTGAACTTGGTGGCCTCGACCTTGATGAAGGGCGCGCGCGCGAGGTGTGACAGGCGGCGGGCGATTTCGGTCTTGCCGACTCCGGTAGGGCCCATCATCAGGATGTTCTTCGGCGTGATCTCCCGGCGCAGCTCGTCGTCGAGCTGCATTCGCCGCCAACGGTTTCTGAGCGCGATGGCCACGGCCCGCTTGGCCTCGTGCTGGCCGATCACGTGCTTGTCGAGTTCCTCGACAATCTCCCTGGGCGTCATCTGGGTCATGCTTCGCTCTTGAGCGTGTCGATGACGATTTCCGAATTCGTATAGACGCAGATGTCCGCCGCGATCTCCAGCGACCGGCGGACCACTTCCTCGGCCCCCAGCTCGGTTTCCGCCAGCAGCGCGCGCGCCGCGGCGCGCGCGTATCCGCCGCCGGAACCGAGCGCCAGAAGCCCGTCCTCGGGTTCCACCACGTCTCCCGAACCGGACACCAGCAGCGTTTTCTGCCGGTCGGCGACGCACAGCATGGCCTCAAGCCGGCGCAGGCGGCGGTCGGTGCGCCAGTCCTTGGCCAGTTCGACGGCGGCCCGGGTGAGGTTTCCGTATTGCGTGAGCTTGCCTTCGAACAGCTCGAACAGGGTGAAGGCATCCGCCGTTCCGCCGGCGAATCCCGCCAGCACCGAGCCGTCGGCCAGCCGGCGAATCTTGCGCGCATTGCCCTTCAGAACGGTATCGCCAAGGCTTACCTGCCCGTCTCCACCCATCGCGACCGTTTCGTTCCTGCGAACGCAGAGTATGGTCGTGGAGCGGACTTTTGCGCCTGTTACGGGGATTTTCGTATGGTCCGGAGAGTTCATGACCTGGTCGACGCCTTGCGCCGGGCTCGGGGGTGGGCGCGATCGTACACCCTCGCCAGGTGCTGAAAGTCCAGATGGGTGTAAACCTGCGTCGTGGATATGTCGGCATGGCCCAGCAGTTCCTGCACCGCGCGCAGGTCGCCGGACGACTCCAGCAGGTGAGTGGCGAAACTGTGGCGCAGCATATGCGGGTGAACATGCCCGGGCAGACCGGCGTGCCGGGCCCAGTAGTCGAGCCGCGCCTGGACGCTGCTGGGGCTGATACGCCGGCCCCGCACGCCCACGAACAATGCGTTCTCCCCGGCCGCCGCCAACTCGCCGCGGCGGCGCATCCAGGCTTTCAGGGCATCTATCGCCTTGCGGCCCACGGGCAGGATGCGGGTCTTGCGGCCCTTGCCGATGACCCTTATCAGGCCCTCGCGCATGTCCACGCCGCCGACGTCGAGGTCGGCCAGTTCGGCCAGCCGCAAGCCGGAGGAGTACATCAGTTCCAGCATCGCGCGATCGCGGCGGGCAACCGTGCTGCGGTCCGGGATGTCCAGAAGCCGCGTCACCTGGTCGAGGTCCAGGGTTTGCGGAAGGCTGCGCGGCGGCCGCGGGGCCCTGACCCCGCGCGCCGGATTGTGGCTTATCGCGCCCTCGCTCTCCAGGTAATTGAAGAAGCTGCGAGCTCCGGCCAGTCGGCGCTGCACGGTGCGGGGCGCCAGGCCGCGGCGATGCGCCCCGGCGGCGAAACGGCGCAGATCGCCGGTGGACAACCGGGACCAGTCGGCGAGATTGCGCTCGGCGCAATACTCGCCAAGCGCCGCGAGGTCGCGGCGATAGGCGCTGACGGTGTGTTCCGACAGTCGCCGCTCGAACCGGATATGGTGCAGGAACGCGTCAACCTGCCGCTGCGCTCCGGCCCGCATCAGGAGCTTTCCGGCGATACTGCGGCCGCCACGATGGCGCTCACGCGGCCCAGGAACTCGGTGCTCTTGGCGCGGTGATAGTGATCGGGGTCGCGGCTGCCCAGGGCCAGCAGGCCCAACTTGCCGCGATGCCCCAGCGGAGACAGCGCCACGGACGCCACCTGCCCGGCGTCCGCGCCGAACAGGAATTTGCGCTGTTCGGCGCTGAAGCGGCCGCAACGCGGCGCGTTGGCCTTGAGGACCGCGCTCAAGCCTTCGGTCATCAGGTCCTCCCGCGGCGTAGCCGCCAGGCCCGGAACATCGGCGTAATCGTCGGGCGCCGCATCGAACAGCAGCAGGCGAACGAAATCCAGCGAAAAAATCTCCCGCAGATTCCCGGGCAGCGTGCGCAACCGCTCGGCCGGATCGCGGCAGGCCAGCAGCTTCGTAACCAGCCGGTTCAGATTGCGGGCGAGTTCATCGCTGGCGCGGCCATTGGCCACGTACTCGTCGAGCGTGCGGCGCATTTCCTCGTTGCGCTGCCGCAGCAACTCGACCTGACGCTCGACCAGCGACACCGCTCCTGCGCCGCCGTCGTGCGGCACCCTCAGCTCCAGAAGCAGGTCGGCATGGCGCTCGAAAAAGTCGGGGTTGTCCCTGAGGTAAGCGGCGACGCTCTTCGGACCCAGGCCGGAGCGGGTTGCCTTTCGGGCCGGACTCATAACTCCACCCGGCCCTCGAAAACGCAATCGATTTGCCCGGTAAGCCAGACCGGCTCGCTGCCTTCGGCCCATTCGACCCGCAAATTGCCTCCTGGCATTTCCACGTTGACGGGAGAACGGACCCGGCCCTGACGGATGCCGGCAACCGCCGCTGCGCAGGCCCCCGTGCCGCAGGCGAGAGTCTCGCCCACGCCACGCTCGTACACGCGCAGCTTCAGCGCCTGTTCTCCCAGCGTTTCGGCAAATCCCACGTTGCAGCCACGCGGAAACCGCTCATGCGCGGCAAGGTTGGCCCCCACGCGTGCAACCGGAGCGGCGGCGGCATCGGCGACCGGAATGACCGCGTGCGGGTTGCCCAGGGAAACCACTTCGACCTGCCAGTTCTCTCCATCGACCGCAATCCCGTATGACGGCTGCTGCTCGCCGGCGACAAAAGGGACCCGCTGCGGGCTCCATTCGGGACGGCCGAGCGAGCAACTGACCGAATCGTCCCCCACGAACCTTGCGCGCACTTCCCCGCCACGGCACTTCAGGAATATTTCTCCGCCGCTCGGCCGGCGATCGGCCACGAGCGCCGCGATGCACAACGCTCCGTTGCCGCACTGGCCGGCCTCCCCGCCATCGGCATTGAAAACCCGGTACCCGACCGCATCCACACCGTTTTCGGGCTCTTCCACCCAAAGCAACTGATCGAATCCCACCCCCCGGCGGCGGTCCGCCAGCGCGCGGATCCGCTGCCGCGACGGCGCCGGCAGCGATCGGCCGATCACGACCATAAAGTCGTTGCCGGCGGCTTGCATCTTGGTGAAGGCCTGGAACATTGCGGAAAGTCGGCTGGCTATCCGAAAATTATAGTCCTGAGGCGCATTTCAGCCGGGGGCGCCATCGGGCGGACAATTGACCGAAAATATGTGCAGCCCGACGGTTGAAGTCGGCGCCTTTCGATCCGACAATCTGGAGAACAAAGCATGAAACACAACAGCAGAGCACTCCCGCTCGCCGGCCTGGTATTCGCCTTGCCGGTGGCGGCGGCCACCGAGATCGAGCGCTTCAACCCGGAGGGATTGTCGCAACCCGACGGGTACTCGCAGGTGGTTATAGCCAAGAACCCGGGGCGCTTCATCTACCTGGGGGGCAAGGCCGGAATCTATCCTGACGACAGCTTCCCGGAGAGCCTGGCCGAGCAGTCGCGCCTGACCTGGGCCAATATCGATCGCGCGCTGAAGGCGTCCGGCGCCACGCGCGAGGACGTGGTGGAAATCCAGATCTACATCGTGGACCTGGAGAACGTGGACCCCACCCCCGTTTACCAGGACGTGCGCGATTTCTTCCCTGCCGGACACAAGCCGGCGTCGATGGTCATCGGGGTCTCGGCGCTGGCGTATCCCGGACTGCTGGTGGAAATCAACGTGCGGGCGGTTACCGACTAGCAGGTCCTACGGCGGCCCTCGCCGGGGCCTTGAGGTTGCAGGTGTTGTCCAGCCAGTCGATCATGGCCGGATACATTTCCATGTAGTGGCGATAGTAGATCGTGCCGAAGAAGTGGTTCGCACCTTCGAGCTCGATGTACTTGTGGCGCTTGCCGTATTCCTTGAGTCTGGCAACGAACTTGCGGCTCTCGGCCACCGGCACGCGTTCGTCGATATCGCCGTGGATCACCAGAATCGGGACATCGACGCTGTCCACGTGGTCGAGCGGGCTCAGGCCGTCCACCGTGGGGCGATACGCTTTCTCCGCCAGGGTCCCTGAATCGGCCAGCCAGGCCCGGAAGTACGGAAGGTCGGCGACGCCCGCACCGGCGATGGCGCAGCGAAACGGATTGGGGTCGCGCAACGAGCCCACGAACGCCGCGTAGCCTCCGTAACTCCAGCCGAAAATGGCCGCGCGGGCAGGATCGCCCAACCCCCGTTCGGCCAGGTAGGCGATCGCGTCTTCGAGGTCATCCTGCATCTCGTGCCCCCAGCGCGCATAGCCCGCCTCCATGTGCTTGCGTCCGAATCCTTCCGAGATCCGGAACTGGGGCTGGATCACCACATAGCCGTGGAAGGCCAGCAACTGCGCCCACACGTCGAATCCCCAGTAATCCCTCGCCACCGGCCCGCCGTGGGGCAAAACGACCAGCGGAAAAGGCTCCTCACCCCGCGGGACGGTCACCAGCGCGGGAATCTCCAGCCCGTCACGCGCCTCGTAGCGCGTCCATTCGACTTCGGCCAGCATGTCCGCGGTCAGAAACGGCATCGAGCGGCCGAGCAGGTCCAGCCGGTTGTCCTTGAGCAGGTACCAGGACGGCGGCGCCGTGGGGCCTTCGGCGCGAATGACCATCGTATCGCCGTCGTGTGAGCGCGACACGATGCGGTTGTGCGTGTCCGGAAGGATCGCGTTGATCGCATCGTAAAGGGCCTTCTCCTCCGGATCGACCAGATAGACGTCGCCCGCCTTGCCCGTGTAGGTGAAGCCGATGATCACGTCGTTTCTGTCTTCGTCCAGGCGGGTTCGCACGCCGGTCGCATCGTATTTCGGGTGCATGAACTGCAATTCGCCGAACTCGCGCTTCTCGAGGTCGAAGGTGTAGATCGCCACGGTGTCCGTCTCGTGGTTGGAACGGACGTAGAACTCGTTGCTCGAAGGCGGCCCCGCGAGGCGGAAGGCCTCGAATATGCTGCTCACGCTCTTCACGTTGGCCTGGGTCCGGCCGATCTCGATCCACCTCGTCTCGCCCTTCAGGCGCGCCAGTTCGATGATGGCCTCCTCGCCTTCGTCGAAACGGTTGGCCAACCTGGGATCGCCGTCATCGTCCATCCAGGTGATCGAGATCCGGTTGCTGTTTCTCCCCACCCGCTGCGCCGAGCCCGTTTCGACATTGACGCGGAAGATGTCCGCCACCCCATTCTGATCGTCGTCGTAGGTGATCAGGATGTGGTCGTCGTCCCTGGGCAACAGGTCGAAGATCGCCGCGCCCGCGAATTCCTGGATGGTCCTGGCCGTTTCGCTGCGCCGGTCGGCCCGTCTTCGCGGGATTTCCAGCCAGCGCCTCCCTCTCCTGTCCACGGTGGCCAGTTTGCTCACCTGGCGGGTATCGACGCCAAGCCGTTGCAGCGTGTCCACATCCTGGCGGAAACGCACGATGAGCCGCTCGTCGTTGGCCCAGGCTGCGGAAACGATGTCCATCCTGTCGGACCCCAGCGTTACGGGCCTCTTCGTCATGTCGGCCAGTTCGTAGATCAGAAGGAACTGCTTTCCGTCCTTCGCGAAGCGCTGCAGCGCGGCCAGGTGTCTGCCGTCGGGCGAGACCGCCGCTGAACTCATGGCGGGCTCCTGGGCAAACGCTTCGAAACCGGTCAGGCCCTGTTGTTCCTGCGCCGCCGTCAGAAGAGGCAAGGCAAGCCACGCGAGCGGAAGTAACCGGTTCATCCGGCTCCGGCTAGAACCGCCTGGCCAGCGACAGGAAGGCGCGCCGCCCCAGCAGGTCATAGCCCGCCCCGAGCGGAATGTTGTTCAGCTGGACTTCCGGCGCGCCGGGGTCCATCAGGGGAGGCTCCTTGTCGAAAAGATTGACGACCCCCAGCGTGATCGACCAGTCGCGGGGCTCCCATGTAACGGAGGCGGTGTGCGTCCAATAGGAATCGGTCCTCGCGATGGGGCGGCACAGGACGGCCAGGGTGTCGCAGGGTGCGCCTTCGAAAAACTCGCCCGGGTCGTCGTACTCGCCATGGATGTAGTTGGCCCGCCAGTTCAGCCGGAAATCCCCGTAGCTCGCGAACAGCAGCGCCGTGCCCTCCCACTCCGGCGCCACCGGAGTGCCGGCGTCGTCTTCCTGATCCTCCCGGAAAATGAAATTGTTCTCCAGCAGACGCGTAACCCGCAGGTCCAGCTCCAGGTTCAGGTTCCGGTCGAAGACCACGAAGTCGCGCTGGAAATACAGGTTGTAGTCGATTCCCCTTGAGGTAATGGCGTTGATGTTGATGAAGCTGGCGTCAACCTCGTCGATCAGTCCGTTGGCGCCCCGCCTGATGAACCGGCAGAAGGCGCTGGTGTTGTCGGGGCTTTCCACGTAGCAGTCATTGACGATGAAACCGGTGCCCAACAGGCTGATCGTGTCTTCCACGTGCACGTCGTAGTAGGTCACGCCGGCGCGCAGGATGAAGGTCTCCCAGAACGGCTGGTCCAGGACCACGCCGTAGGTATAGGACGTCGAGGTTTCCGGGTCGATATCAAGCTGAACCTGCTGGCCGCCCCTGCGAATACGTTCCACGGAATAGATAGTGTTGAACCCGTCCAGCCCGAGCATGGTCGGGTCCACGCCCTGCGCCCGGCAGTTGTCGAGCGTGTCCTGCTCGCGCCGATCTTCCTCGGGATTGTAGGTGGCCGGTTCATTGGGGTTCAGGGACTCGGTCCGGGCCGCGACCGGCACTACGCAGGGGTCGAAAATGGTGGCGAAGCCGGAAGTGCCGGCCAGGAACTGCTCGTGCGTGTTCGGCGCGCGGAACGACGTTCCGTAGGTGCCGCGGAAGGTGATGCCGGTAAACGGCGTATACACGGTCTTGGCGCTGTACGTGGTGTCGCTTCCGTAGGTGCTCTCTTCCGTCCAGCGCAGCGCGAGGTTCAGGGAAAGTTCCTCGGCAAGGCTGACGCTCTCCAGCAGCTGCAGTTCGGATTCCAGAAACAATTCAGTGATGTCGCGCTTGCCCACGGCTCCGCCGTCCTTGAAGAAGGCGATCAGGAGTCCTTCGCGGGCTACTTCGTTGGGCACGGAGTTGATTTCGTCCTCCCGGTACTCGAAGCCCAGGACCAGGGGAACCGGGGTGTTGTTCCACGGCAACAAGGCCAGGTCGCCCTGCAGTATGCCGCTGAATATCGACTGGTAGATCTCGGTGTCGAAAGTGCGCACGCCGAACACGAAGTCGCGCTCCGCCGGCGTTGCGAAGTCGCCCCCTCCGGGTTGATAAAGCGAACCGGCGAACATGTTCACGGGCACGCAAGGCTGGCCGTTGCCGCAGGTGATCTCCCCGGTAGCGGGATCCATGACCGAGGTCTCCAGCGAGAAGGTGAGTTCACGCTCCAGGATGCCGGTCTGTAAGTCGGTGCCGTCCGACGCGGAGTGGCTGAAATAGAAGTCGTAACCCCAGTTGCCGAACCCCGAGTCGTTCCGCCAGCCCGGCAGGTCGCCGCGCATTCCCGCCACGGCGCGGAGCTGCGAGATTTCCACGTCGTTGTTGTCCCGGTCGCCGCGCACGGCAAGGATCGGCGTTACCTCGAAGTTTCCGAAGTTGAAACCAAAAAAGCCCAGACAGTTCGCGCCGTTGGGCTGGAACTGGTTGCAGGGGTTGTAGGGATTGCTTGCCGGAACGTCGGGAAAGATCTGCGCGCCCGGCGAGAAAACCACCGTCTTGCGGTTGGCGTACAGCACCTCGAAATACGCCTGCGAATTGCTGGCGTTGCCCAGGTCATGCTCGCCGTAGGCGTAGAAATTGATGCGCTCGGACCCCGGAATAAGGTCGCCGGCGCGGTCCCGCGCCGAACCGTTGTAGTTGTACGCGTCCGTCTGCAGGTCGATTTCCGACATCCCGTTGCGGTCCGGATCGACGAGGCCGGTGTCGGGAATGCCGTCGCCATCCTGGTCGATCGGCACGATGGCCGCCGGATTGAACCTCGCGAAGCTAACCGGAACCTCGGTTTCGGAGAAGTTGGGGACCCCGATGTTCGTTTTACCCGGCGTGTACCAGATGTTGCCGAAACCGACCGGCACGAACACCCGGTTGATGGTGGACAACCGGCAGGGGCTCAGGGTCGTACCGGGCACCAGGCCCAGCAGGTTGCTCAGCGGATTGCCGTTCTCGTCCTCGTAGAGGTAACGGTCGCACCGCTCGGTATACGCGCGGTCGCGCAGGCGAACCCGCTGGCGCCGGTAGTATTCGGCGGCCACTCCAAACGTCCAGTTGTCGGCGGTCCTCCCCCAGGCGATCCCCAGGGTCTGCTCCGAGCCTCCCGTGGCGTCGGTCTCCTCAAGTATCGCCTCGAATTCCGGGCCCTCGAAGTCCTTTCTCATGATCACGTTGGCCACGCCCGACACCGCGTCCGATCCATAGATGGACGACGCGCCGTCAAGCAGAAACTCGATCCGATCGATCATCACGTTGGGTATCGTCGAGAGGTCCGGCGAGGTCGGCGCGCCGCCGACTCCGCCCGGCGCCAGCCGCCGGCTGTTGAGCAGAAGCAGCACGCGCTCGGCGCCCAGGCCGCGAAGATTGACCTGGGCCGCGCCCGGACCGTTGTCGACGACGAACGCGGTAAATGTGCTGTCGATCTGCGTGCCGGTGGCCTGGGTGGCGCTCTGCAGCAGCGAGGCCGTGTCGATCAGGCCCAGTTCGCGGGAAACCTGCCCGTCGATGATCTGAACCGGCGCGGCGGTCGAGAACTCGTCGCGCCGGATTCGCGAGCCGGTTACGACGATTTCATCCATCGCCTCCTCTTCCATGACGGCCTCGCCGGCTTCGTCGTCCGCCTCCTCCTGCTGTGCGAGCAGGCCCTGCGTCAGCGCCAAGGCCACGATCAGCGGCATCCAGCGCAATGGCCTCATGATCTCCCCCCTCTTGTTGTTCTGCCCGTCCGGCCCACGGTGTACTAAATTTACGATATATGAGAGTGGCCGGGCTTGGCTGGCCTGTTCTGGAGAAGCTATCCGATGGGGTTGAACAAGTCCAGTATGCAGGGGGCCGAGTGGGGCGCGGATCTCACTCCCACCACCGACTTGAATCGAGTAGCGCGGCCGAACCGATAAGGCGCCTGCCGGCAAAAATACGCCGGCAGGCAGTCAATGGCCTACAAAGCAACCGCCTCGCCGCACCCCATAGCGTGCAACCGCCGGCATTCGTCTCACATGTAGCAGAACCTGCTCATGGCCGATCCGGTTTGCCGATCAGAAGAAGTGGCGGTAGCTCACGTACGGCACGCGCCCGTCCAGGCCATACAGGCCATATACCGCAGGCCTCGGAGAGGCAAAGCTGTCGAGCTCCGGGTCTTCATCCGTAACGTTATGAACGCCGAGTGTAACCCGGCCGTCCCACGGAGTAGTCCAACGATAGAACACGTCGTACTCGGTATGCGACGGCGCGGAAAATTCCTCGTCCGGCCTTACGTAACCCGCAATATGTCTGATATACAAGGACAAGGTATGGTCGGTGTAATTCCAACGGATCAGCCCGCCGGCCCGGTATTTCGGCCGCGCGTTGCTCCCTACGCCTTCGCCCAAGCCCGAACTCCATTCCGTGGCCGTAGCGGTCCGAGAGCGGTTCCGCAATACCCGGGTTCCCAGCAGGCTAAAGGTGAAGTCGCCTGCGGTGGCCGTCTCCAGATCGTAACTGGCGAAGAAATCGACGCCCGCATGTTCCTCTTTTGAAGTGTTGGCCCAAGGGGCTTCTGCTTCGAGTAACGCGCCAGTACCTGGATCTCGCTTCAGTTGAGGGCCGTTCCCGCATTCAAGGATCACCGCCGGCAATCCTTCATCGCGAGTGTTCTCAATGCGGCCCGTGTTGACGCATTGGCCCCTCTGCTCCCGTACGATCAGACCTTGCAAAGACGGCAACCCGAGTCCGTCATCGATTTTCAGCGTGTAGTAGTCCATACGGATGGTTACGGGTTCCCAATCGATAACAAAGCCCACGTTATAGCTGTCCGACAACTCCGGCAGGAGATTTGGATTTCCGCCTGTCCAAGTCGCGTACTGCAGCTCGGGACAGTCAGCCGGAGCAATTCCTTGCGCTTCGCAAGCCACCAAATCTGTTCCGCCTTCATAGCTCACGCCGAGCGCGCCGTACAGATTCTCCATATTGGCGGCTCGGAAACCCTCCCCCCAGGATGCTCTGAACAGCAGCCAGTCGGTGGGCTGATAGCGCGCCGAAAGGTAGGAACTGAGTTCACTGCCCGCGGAATCGTCGTACTTGTCCCAGCGAACGGCTGCGCTGACCTCAACGCGGTCCACGACAGGAATATAACTCTCGGCGAAGAGAGCCTTGATCACTCGTTCGCCGCCCCCACTGTTGCCCGCGCTCCCGATCAGGTCTCCGCCCGCGCTCAGGGGATCATAGATGTCGTGGAACTTCTCGTCGAAGTAATCGAACCCCACGGCCCAGCCTACCGGCCCGCCAGGCGCGTCGAACATCTCGAAGCTGACATTACCGCTGTAAGACCGCATGTCCCCGCGCGAGTCGCGCGTGGCGTTGGCGGTGATCGCATCATATGCGCTGGAGTTTGCCGGGTTGAGCGGATCAAACGGGTTATAGAGCCCTTGCGCTACATATTGCTCGGTAGTGAACCGCTTGGCGTAACAACAGCCGTCCAACCGGCCCTCGTAGCGCAGGTTTCGCGCCTCGAATTCGTAGTCGAACATTCCGACCGTTCCATAGCTCAATATGGCGGTCGTAAACACCGTGTTGGTGCCTTCGCTGTCCCGATTTCCCAAGCCAATGAAGCGATGGCGAAGGGTGTAGGGAAGGAATTCCGGATAAGGGATGTCGAAATCGAACGATTCCTTCAGCCCTACGGCCGAATCCGAAGTTAGGCGAAAACCGCCCAGCGGCGGAGCGTACCGGCCGTGAAAGCCGATAGTCGAGAACACGGACTGGATACGCACGGCGTGGTCGGGTGAGATTTCATAATCCGCGTGCAGGAAAGCGCTGTTGCGCTTGAGTTCCTGAGTCTCCCAGGCAACCGCAGCGTAATCAAAACCGCAGAACTCCAGGAACCTCGGTCCGGCCGGGAAAATGTAGGGCCCAAGAAGCAGCCGCTCACCGGTGTCCGGGTCCACAACGTCAGCGCAGTTGGATGGCGACTTGAAGTAAGGCGACCAGATCGTATTGCCGTTCACGCTTATGTTGTCCGTATTCCTGAAGTCGTACCAGTCCGCTTCGAACGGCGCGTTGGGGTAGTCCACCGGCCCGGCGTCGTACCCCGGATTGCTTGAAGAATAGGCGCGGTGTCGTGATGCAATCGAAGTCTTATTGTAGAAATCAGCGGAAAACAGGAAGCGTCCACGCGAAGTGCTGCCCCCAAGCGTGAGTACGCCCGAGTCCACATCCGCGCCGTCACGGGTAGGCCGCGACAGGGAAGTCCCCACTTCCAGGCCATCGTAGTCCTTGCGCAGAATCACATTGATTACGCCGCCGATCGCGTCCGAACCGTAAATGGCCGATGCGCTGTCGGTCAGGATTTCGATACGATCCACGGCACCAAGCGGGATCCAGTTCAGGTCGTTTGCCTGATTGCCTGTGACCGGCGAGCGCGGAGAACGCCGCCCGTCCAGCAACACCAGGCTTCGCGTGGAACCGATGCCGTGCAGGCTGATCGTTGCCTGACCGTTCCATGCGGTGCCGGACACCTCGCGAGAGGAGCCGAAAGTGTTGACCGGACTGTTGCGGAGAACGTCCGCCACCGATTCCTGGCCGCTCAACTCGATCTCTTCGCGGGTGATGACCACTACCGGCCGGGCTTCCTCAAGGTCTATGCGCTTGATGCGCGATCCGGTGACCACCTGGCGTCCGAGTTCCAGTTGGTCCTCGTCTTCGTCGGCCTCCTCCTGGGCCACGGCCATGGGCGAAACGGCGAAGGCCGTGATTGCGCCGCTGAAAAGTACCGTACGCACTGCTCTCTCCAGAGCATTATTCTCAGGTTTCATCTTTGTCCCCTCACTTGTTAATGCACGGGCGGCCTCATCGACCGGACCGCGCTGTAGCATTGGCGTTTACGAGAAAGCACTAGCCGCTCACCCGCAACTTCTAGGTAAGGCACTTTACCATAGGCAAAGCCTCAAAAGTACAAGCGTGCCGGCTGAAAGTACACAACTTTCTCAAGTACGAAATTGCAGGATCGCCTACGGTGTCTCGAAAGACATGTGGGCGTCCTATAGAAATTCTGCTCCCGCGTGATCCGTAAATGCATCGGCATCGCGAATGTATTTCATTACCGATGAGGCGTTTCGATGCCGCGTCACTTCCATGATCTTGTCCAGCCGCGCATGGTGGGCGACCGCGCTTGTGACGAAGCCGGCCCTCAAGGAATGCCCCGATACGAGTTTGGGATCAAGTCCGATCAGGGAGACATAGTGCTTGAGCAAGCGAGGAATGTCCGAATGATGCAAGGGCTTGCGCTGCAACCGGCCACCCCGCTTCATTGATTGAAAAAGCGGCCCGCGCGTGATTCCTGACTCAAACAGCCATCTCTCCAGTCGCTGAATGGGGCGAATTGCCTTGCCCTCGGGCACCGGAATGGTTTGTCCTTTTCCAATCTGGTCCGTCTTTGATCGCCGAATCGTCAGAATCATCCGCTTCTGACCTTCATCGGGAGGCGCGATTATGCGGATGTCCGAAACGCGCAAGGCACAGATCTCGGAACGGCGCAGAGCAGCCGCGAAGCCGAGCGAAAGTATCGCTGCATCCCGGATGCCGATGAGTGTTTCGGCGCATCGGGCGAGCATCGCCTCAATGTGACTCTCGCGGAGCGCCATGACTCGGCGCGGGGCCGTTCCCTTGAGCCTCGCAAGACCCCTGAGCGTCGCCGTTACCGTTGGATGGCGCATAGGTGAAGAAATTCCGGCGGCGACAAATTTCTTTGTAATCGCACTGGCATAAAGCGCCACGGTCCCCATTGACAATATTTGTCCGCTCCTGGGGCTGCGCTGCGTGGCGAGAGAGATCAGGAAGCCGGCCACCGCTTCGGGCGTGGCCGCGAAAGGATCGGGGATCTTTGCGCGCCGGCAGTAGTCTGTAAAACAGGCCCACCCCTTTCGATAGGCCTTTCGGGTGTTGTCGGCCAGCGCCAGCATCCGAAAAATACTGGACCGGTTCATAGTGCTAGGGGTTTCTCTCTTCATCTTCTCATTTCTCCAGCGTTAGTTACTCAACGAAGAATTACGCAACAAAGTGCCTAATCAATGGCTTACGAGAAGGCGTCAATAGCTTTCTAGTGGCTGCTAATGGTACCGCATGGGCCGGACGATGAGGCCGCCCATGCATTAACAAGTGAGGGGACAAAGATGAAACCTGAGAATGGTGCTCTGGAAAGAGCGGTGCGTTCGGTACTTTTCACCGGCGCAATTACGGCCTTTGCCGTTTCACCCATGGTCATGGCCCAGGAGGAGGGCGACGAAGACGAGGACCAACTGGAACTTGGGCGCCAGGTGGTCACAGGATCGCGCATCAAGCGCATCGACCTTGAGGAAGCCCGGCCCGTCGTGGTCATCACCCGCGAAGAGATCGAGTTGAGCGGTCAGGAATCGGTGGCGGACGTGCTCCGCAACAGCCCGGTGAATACGTTCGGCTCGTCGCGGGAAGTGTCCGGCAACTCGTGGTTCGGACAGGCGACCATCAACCTGCACGGCATCGGTTCCACCCGCAGCCTGGTGCTGCTGGACGGCCGGCGCGCGCCGCGCTCACCGGTCACGGCCAACCAGGCGAATGACCTCAATATCATTCCTCTGGCCGCGGTGGATCGCATCGAGATCCTGACCGACAGCGCTTCGGCGATTTACGGTTCGGACGCGATCGGCGGCGTAATCAACGTCATTCTGCGGAAGGACTATGACGGACTGGAAGTGGGCACCTCGCTGCAGCGGCCGACACGCGAAGGAGCGGACTCGGACGCCGGCGTGGTCACGATCGGCGGCAGCACCAACCGGGGCCGCTTCCTGTTCACCGCCGACTTCCGCAACAAGAAGCACATCCCCTCGGCGGAACGCTTCTACTCCGCGGGAAACCTCGGCTACGACGAAGGTCCTGTGGATTTCCCGGACGCGCCGTTTGAGGCTACCTGGTATGCCTGGGAGAATACGGACAACGTCAGTTCCTGGGGTAACACGATCTGGCCGCTGTATCGGATTCCATCGAATTGCGAGACGGTGGTGGGCCCGGACGGCGAGCGTCTCCTGGCCGGTCCCTACGTTGCCCGCAACGGGCAACAGCGCTGCGGTTTCGATTACACAGCGTTTTCCTGGGAAACGGCGGACCTCAAGCGCAACAGCGCCTTCCTGCACGCGGACTATGAGTTGAACCCGGACCATGCCGTGCGACTGCAATCGATGTTCAGCAGTGTGAACAACCATGGCCGGTATGCCCCCGCCGTGGGCTTTTTCCGCATTCCGGCGGATGCAGCGGAGTCATTGAAAGAGAACTTCGATTACGATGTTCCTTACGCGGAAAGGCTTCCCTACTTCCTCGGCCATCGATTCATAGGCTTGGGCAATCGGGATTTCAAGTCCACCAACACCCTGTTCGAGAACGCCATTCTGGCTTACGGGACAGTGGGCATGTTCGATTACGAATTCGAGGCGCGCCACACGCGCTACGATGGACGTGAGGACAGTTGCTGCTACGCGAAGGAATTTACCGCGTCGCAGTATGTTGCCCAGGGGCTGTACAACCCGTTTGATCCCTTAAATCCCGGCAACGCGAGCGCGTATGACGCCATTACAGCCAACGCGAACCGGGACATCCGCGCCGACTTCCGCAGCTACAGCGGCAACGTGAGCTTCGAACTGTTCGAAGTTCCGGGCGGTCCGGTCGGCTGGGCCGTCGGCTTCGATTACTTCGACGAGCGGTTCTACGACATCTACGACCCGCTGAGCGCCGGCGGCGACCTGATCGGCAGCGCCGGCAACAGCGGCGAGGGCGAGCGGCTCGTGAAAGCGGCCTTTGCGGAATCGTATATCCCGGTGTGGAACAACCTGGAAGTCAGCGTGGCGGGGCGCTACGACTCCTATGACGATTCGGCCGGCAACGAAACCAGCCTATATCTCTCGGCGCGCTATCAGCCGACCGACTGGCTGCTGTTCCGCGCCTCCTGGGGTGAAGGCTTCAGGGCGGCCAACATGAACAACCTCTATGGCGCCCGGTCTGTCAGTTTCGAAGGCGGCACCGACCTGGTGCAGTGCCAGCGCGCCGGAGTCTCGGCGGAGAATTGCGTGGAAGAGCAATACGCCACGTTTACGGGCGGCAATCCCTTGATCGCGCCGGAGCTGTCGGACAGCTACAACATCGGCGCCGTCGTGGACTGGGAACCGTTTTCCGTCAGAGTGGATTACTGGAGCCTGAATCTCGAAGACGGCATCGGCCTGGCGAGCCTGCAGGGCCTGATTGAATCGGAGTTGCTGGGTCAGTGCGCGAACACCGGACGAACCGAGAACACCATCAACACCGGAGTGCCTGCGGAAATTATCGAATGTTCGCCCGGCAACGTGCTCAAGCGCGATCCTACTTCAGACGCATTGATCGAAGCCGAGGCCGGCTGGGGCAATACCTTCAAGCAGGAAATCGGCGGACTGGACGTCCAGCTTCGCTACGATCTCGAAACGGCCACGGCGGGCGATTTCACGTTCGGCTTGTATGGAGTCCGGTTGCTGCGCTACCGCAGCATTTCGCGCACGGCCACGGACTGGACCTCCAGCCTGGGCGAGGGCGTGGGTGACAGCGCAAGGCCCAAGTACCAGGCCCAGGGGCTGGTACGCTGGAACTACACCGACCACACGGTCTCGGTGTATGCGCGCCACGTAGCGGGCTATATACGCCCCGACGCCGGATTCGAGGCGCCTTCGCATACGGAGTACGACCTGATCTATCGCTGGACCACGCCGTGGGACGGCCGCATCACGATCGGCGTTCTCAACGTCACGGACGAGGATCCGGAGATCGACAGCTTCGCGTCCCCGCGTCCCGCCGTCTATGACCTCTACAGCCTGGACGGGCGCGTGCCGTACGTGAGCTACCGCCACTTCTTCTGATCGGCAAACCGGATCGGTTACCGCTTCCAAAGCGGTAACCGATCCGTTACAATTTAATCGGCCGCCGGCACCCCCCGCGCCGGCGGCCTTTCTTTTTCCGCCGATGGGATTCTTCAGACCATGCCCGGCGCGAAGGGGCAACGCTCACTGAGCGTGCAAAGGCGTTAGAATCACGAAAACAAACGAAAGGCGCCGGAATGCGCGCCGACGATAAGACTACATACGGGAGCGGTTCATGAAGGCAACAATCAGAAGCAGCCTGTTCCTTGCGATTTTCCTGCTCGCAAGCGGTGTCCAGGCGCAACAGGCAAAACAGTATTCGGTCAGCGATTTCTTCAAGAATCCGGAGTTCGCGTCGCTGCGGCTATCGCCGAACGGCGAGTGGCTGGCGGCGCTGGGGCCGTACGAAGGCCGTCGCAACCTGTTCACGATGCGCCTGTCCGACAAGGCCGGCACGCGCCTGACCAGCTACAGAAGCAAGGGCAGGGACGACTCCAACCAGGACGTGGCGTTTTTCTTCTGGGCCAACGACGAGCGGCTCATCTTCGGCCTGGACTCGGCCGGCAACGAATCGTTCTCGTGGTTCGCCGTGAACCGCGACGGCACGGAGGGGCGGACGCTGGTCCAGGGCTCTACCGGCATCGTTCTCTTCCCCACCAACACCTCTCTGCTGAGCCGGCTGGATGACGATCCCGAACACGTGCTGGTGATGAACAATGAGCGCAGCAAGTTCTATCCCGACGTGTTCCGGCTGAACATTTACACCGGAAGAATGTCCCGGGTCGAGACCAATCCCGGGTATATCCAGGGTTACGGCGTGGACTGGGACGGCAACGTGCGCATCGCCGTGGGGCATCCCGACGCCACCGGACGGGCGCTCAGGGAAGGGGAACTGCTGAAGCAGAACCTGTATTACCGGGCAACGCCGGACGACGACTGGAAGATTGCGCATTCCACGCACTATTTCGACGGCCCGGTCTTTGCGCCGCTGGCTTTCGCGGCGGACAACCGGACCCTCTACGTGTCGACCAACGAGGGCCGCGACACTTCGGCCATCTACACCTTCGATCCCGAGACCGGTGAGTTGGGCGAGCTGATCCTCGCCGATGACCGGTCGGACCTGACCGGCCTGACGCTCTCGCCCAAGGACCACCGTCCGCTGTGGGTATCCTGGCAATACGAACTGCCGGAAAAGGTCATGCTGGACGAAGAGTTCGCGGCGCTTCAGGCCACCATTGACGGGGCCTTGCCCGGCAACGTGAACAGAATCACAAGCATGAGCGACGACGAGAACCGGGCGATCATCTACTCGGGAAGCGACCGCGATCCCGGAACGTACTATCTGTACGACAAGTCGGCGGGCACGATCGAGTTTTTCGTCCGGCCCCGCCCCTGGATCGAACCCGGCGACATGAGCGAAATGACGCCGGTGCGTTACGAGGCCCGCGACGGGGAAACGATCCACGCTTATCTGACCGTGCCGGCCGGCAGCGAGCCCAGAGACCTTCCGCTGATCATCAATCCACATGGCGGACCCTACGGCATTCGGGATTTCTGGGGGCACAACAGCGAAACGCAATTCCTGGCCAACCGTGGCTATGCCGTGATGCAGATCAACTACCGCGGCTCCGGGGGTTACGGCCAGCGTTTCCTGGACATCGCCTGGCAGAAGTGGGGGCTGGAGATGCAGGACGACATCACCGACGGCGTGCTGTGGGCGATCGAGCAGGGCATCGCCGACCCGGACCGGGTCTGCATCTACGGCGCCAGTTACGGCGGCTACGCCACGATGGCGGGCATCACCAAGACGCCGGAGCTCTACCAGTGCGCGGTCAACTATGTCGGGGTCGTCGACCTCATTGCGCTGCTGGACTACCATCACCGGTTCCGCAACGGCAACTTCATTCAGGCCTGGGGCAAGCGCGCCATCGGCGACCGCAGGGCGGACCGGGAGCGGCTGCTGTCGACCTCGCCCATCAACCATCTCGACAAGATCAAGGTGCCGCTGTACGTGGTGCACGGGAAGCGCGATCCGCGGGTGCCGCACGATTCGCAGTACGTGCCGTTGGTGCGCAAGCTGAGGGGAACGGAAATCGACTACAAGACGATGCTCAAGAACAAGGAAGGCCACGGTTTCCGCAAGGAGGAGAACCGCATCGAACTCTACACGGAGCTCGAGAAGTTCTTCGCCCGGCACATCGGCGGGCGCAGTTCCCAGGTGGCCGCTGCCGGGGCGCGATAAGCGCAGGCGGGCCCGGTCGGCGGCCGGGCCTTACAATGCAGCGTTTTCCTGGATTCCGGGCAAGTGGACGCAAAGAAACTTGAACGGCTGCGCGAAAGGTACGGGCGGCCGGACGGAGACCTGAAGGCGGACGTTCCCTTCCGGGAGGCGCTGAGCCAGGTCTTCGACAGCGAGCTGTACCAGAAGAAGCCGTACGGCGATCCGCCGACGCTTCTGGATTTCCCCCACAGCGAGGACTGGACCGGGCTGGACGTGGCCCTGGTAGGCGTGCCCATGGACCTGGGCGTCACCAACCGGCCGGGCGCGCGTTTCGGCCCAAGGGCGCTGCGCGCGATCGAAAGGGTCGGTCCCTACCACCCCACCTACAACCTCGTTCCCGCCAACGTGTTGCGTTGCGCCGACGTGGGCGACGTGCCGTTCCGCTCGCGCTTCAGCCTCGAGAAAAGCATCGAGGACATAGATGCCTTCTACCGGAAGATCGCGACCGCCGGCCTCAAGCCGATCTCCGCCGGCGGCGACCACTCCATCACCTACCCCATCATGAAGGCGCTGGGCGCGGAAGCACCGCTGGGAATGGTGCACATCGACGCCCATTGCGACACCGCCGGCCCGTACGACGATGAGAAATTTCATCACGGCGGTCCTTTCCGCCTGGCCGTGCTGGACGGAGCGCTGGATCCCGACCGCTGCGTTCAGATCGGCATTCGAGGCAGCGCCGAACTGGCCTGGGCCTTCAGCTACGATTCCGGAATGACCGTCATCCACATGGACGATTTCCACGACATGGGGTTGCCGGCCGTGATATCGCTGTGCCGCGAGAAGGTCGCGGGCGGACCCGTGTACGTAAGCATCGACGTGGATGGAATCGATCCCGCCTATACGCCGGGGACCGGCACGCCCGAGATCGGAGGACTGACGCCGCTGGAGGCGCAACGCCTGCTGCGCGGTCTGGCGGGGCTTCCCCTGGTCGGCGGCGACCTGGTCGAGGTGGCGCCGCAGTATGATCCGTCGGCGAATACCGCCCATGTGGGCGCCACGATGATGTTCGAAATACTCGGTCTTCTGGCCGACCTCAAGGCGAAGGACGGCTGATGGCCGGCTCCCGCTCCACGCAAGGCAGCTACAAGAGCTTTCTTGACGGCGCGATCTCGCGGCGGCAGTTCGGCAAGGCGCTGGCGGCGATCGGCTTTTCAGCCGCGGCGGCCGAGTCGCTGACGCGGATGATTTCCGAGGCGGACGCCCAGACCCTTCCGGCGGAACGAGGCACGAGCGTCGAGGGAACGGGCGCCGAAATTCTCGTGGAAGCCCTGTTGGCGGCGGGCGTGGAGTACCTGTTCGCCACCACGGCGACAGGCATGACCGCGATCTTCGACGCGCTGGCGTCGCGGCCGGAACTGAAGTTCCTGCTGACCCTGCAGGAAGGCCAGGCAACGGCGATGGCGCACGGCTACGAACTGGCCAGCGGCAGGTCCGCGGTCCTGCTGGTGCCGGGCGTCGCGGTTCCGTCGGCGATGAACAATCTCTACAACGCCTGGAAGGACCGTTCCGCGATCGTGGCCATTTCCGATTCGTCCCAAACCACGTTCGGTGGCCGCAACCAGTTCCAGCAGATGGACGACTGGCTGGAACCGCTGCAGCAATTCACCAAGTGGCGCTGGCAGATCAATCGACCGGAGCGGATCAGCGAGTTCACCCGGCGCGCCATCAAGATGGCCGGAACTCCGCCGGGCGGCCCCGTGCACCTGCGCATCCCGATCAATGTCCTGGGAACGCCGAAGCTGAAGCAGACCGTCTATCCCCAGCAGTTGTTCCGGGTTGACGTCAATCTGCCGCCGAAACCGGAACTGCTGGAGTCGGCGGCGCGGGCCCTGCTGGAGTCCAGCGCGCCGTTCATCAACGTCGGACACGAAGTGACGCGCAGCGGCGCGGCAGGCGACGTGGTGCGGCTTGCGGAGACGCTGGGCGCGCGGGTCAGCCAGGGCTATTCCGTGTATGGCGACTTCCCCTTCAAACATCCCTTGTGGGCCGGCTTCTACGGCCTGGGCGCCCCGAAACACCTGGGTCAAAGCGATGTCTTTCTGAACCTGGGCACGGAAATGCCCGGCCCCGGGATCCTGGCCCCGTCGCCGCCGGGCAAGGCGACCGTCATTCACGCGCGCATGGAATACGAAGACATCGGCAACTTCCAGCCAACCGATATCGCGCTGGCCGGCGGCATCCGGGAAATCACCACCTCGCTGATCGACGCCATCGAAAGCATGGCTACCCGCGAAAGGCTGGCAAAACTTCGCGAGCCCCGGATGGATGCCGCCCGCGAGGAATTCGCAAAGCGCCTGGAGGACCAGCGCAAGACGGCGGAAGAAGACTGGAACGCGGCGCCCATCAGCTGGGCGCGCATCGCCTGGGAGCTCGACCGGCACCTGGCGGAGGACGCGATCATCGTCTCCGAACTCGACAACCGGCTACCGTATCACTGGATGGACTTCGCACCCGGAAAGAAACAGCTGATCGGCCAGACCACCGGATTCGCGCTGGGCTGGGGCGTGGGCGCCGCGCTGGGCGTCAAGGTGGCGCAGCCGGACAAGCAGGTCGTATGCCTGGTCGGCGACGGGGCCTTTCTGTTCGGCCAGACGGAAGCGCTATGGGCGGCCGCGCGCCACGACATTCCGATCACCATCGTCGTGTTCAACAACGAGTCCTACGACGGCGAACGGGAACGCATCTACTGGTTTTCGCCGCTGGCCCGCAACCGCGAGACCCGCGACCAATGGAAGGACATCAGCTGCTACCTGGGCGATCCGCTGGTCGATTTCGCAGCCGTTTCAAAAGCCTTCGGAGTAGAAGCGGAAACCGTGCTGGAGCCGGACGGCATGGAAGCCGCCCTGGAACGGGCGCAGCACGTCAACAGGGACGGAGGCGCCTACCTGATCGACGCCCGGATCATGCAGCAGGGCCACGGCGCCAATTCCACCTGGCACCCGGACATCTCCATCGCCCGCAACCGCAAACGCCTGATCTGACTCTCGGAGGGTGGGACGCCCTCTCTCCCAGGTTAGCGGAGCCGCGAGAGCAGGCCCTGCAACTCGTCGAGATTTTTGTAGCGGACCTCCAGGCGTCCGCCGCGCTTGCCGTGGCGGATGCGCACGGGCGCGCCCCAACGCTCGCTCAGGTCGCGCTCCAGGCCGACGACGTTGGGGTCGCGCGGGGCCGGCGTTTTCGCCGGCTTTCCCTCCGCCTGCGCCAGGCGCTCCGCGTCGCGAACGGTCAGTCCTTTCCCGGCGATGAGACGCGCCAGCGCAGCCTGCCGGGCCGGGTTCGCGACGGCCAGCAATGCGCGCCCGTGACCCATTTCCAGCTTGCGCTCCGCCAGCAGCTTTTTGGCCGTATCTCCAAGTTCGAGCAACCTCAAATGGTTGCTGACCGCGGCGCGCGACATACCGATGGATCTGCCCACCTCCTTGTGAGTGCCGCCGGAAATTTTCCGAATCGCACGCAACGCGCGGGCCAGTTCCATGGCGCTGAGATCCTCACGCTGAACATTCTCCACCAGGGCCGCGAGCGCGGCCTCGGCATCGGACAGGGGCCGCACGATGGCGGGCACGCTTTCCAGGCCGGCATGCTGGGCCGCCCGCCAGCGGCGCTCCCCGGCGACAATCTCGTAGCGGGCCGCGGACTCGCCTTCGCCATCGACCGGGCGCACCAGTACGGGCTGAACCACCCCCTGGGCCCGTATGGATTCGGCCAACTCGGCAATGCGTTCGGGGGCCATGGCCTGGCGCGGCTGAAAACGTCCCGGCCGCAACAGATCCAACGGCAGTTCCTGGAAGTCGCGGGAAGGAGCGGGCTCCGCCCTGCGCGGTCCCAGCAGGGCCTCAAGCCCGCGGCCCAGTCCCCGGTTGGACGTGGCCATTATTCGGCGAGTCCGCGGCGGATCATTTCGCCCGCCAGGGCCGCGTAGGCCAGCGCGCCGCTGGAGAGCCGATCATGCTGCAGGACGGACAGACCGAAACCGGGCGCCTCGGCCAGACGCACGTTGCGTGGAATGATCGTACGGAACAACTCGTTGGGGAAATGCTTCTGCAATTGCTCGGAAACGTCCCGGGCCAGCCGCGTTCGGCCATCGTACATGGTGCGGATTATGCCGCTTATCTCCAGATCGGGATTCGAGCGCGCGCACAACCCCTCGATCACGCCCACGAGCGACGACAAACCCTCCAGCGCAAAGTACTCGCACTGGATCGGCACCAGCACGCCCTCGGCGGCCACCAGCGCGTTCAGCGTGAGGATGTTCAGGCTGGGCGGACAATCGAGCAGGATCGTCTGATAGCTCGACGCTATTTCCAGCAAGGCCCCGCGCATCTGGAGTTCCCGGCCTTGCTCCACTTCCAGCAGCTCGACCTCGGCGGCCGTCAACCCCGCGGTTGCCGGCAAAAGGTCGAACCCGGCCGACTCGATCCTGACCAGGCATTCCGACGCGCGGGCGCTGCCCATCAGGAGCCCGTAAACGGATTCTCCGATGTCGTCGCGGCCCACGCCGCAGCCGGTGGTCGCGTTGGCTTGCGGATCCAGATCGACCAGCAGCACTCTGCGGTCCATTTGCGCAAGGCAGGCGGCCAGGTTGATGGCCGTAGTGGTCTTGCCCACGCCGCCCTTGCGGTTGGCTATTGCGAACGTGCGTTTCAGTCGTCCGCTCCCCGTGCCTTCGCGTCTTCCGCGCATGTGAAGACGGCGACGTGGCGTTGCGCGTCCAGGCCCGGCACGCGCACCGGGTCACACGATCGGCATTGGACAGTCGGCAGGACAAGTAACTGTTGCCTGGACGGTCGGCGCCCGAGCATGGCAACCAGCAGCGACCCTCGGCGCACAAGATGGTCGGCCAGCCGCACGAGTTTCGGCAGCGGCGCCAACGCCCGCGCCACGACAGCGCCGGGCGGTTCGCCAGGCCGATAGCTTTCGAGTCGCTCGCGCACGACCCGCACATTGGCAAGGCCAAGTTCCGAGCAGGCATGGCGAAGAAAAGCCACCTTCCTGGCGGCCGAATCCAGCAGCACCCAGGCGCTCCGGGGCTGCAAAAGCGCGAGCACCAGGCCCGGCAGTCCCGCTCCGCTGCCCGCATCCAGGTTCGGTCCGGGAGGCAGGAAGGGCAGCACCGCCGCACTGTCCAGCACATGGCGCACCACCAGGTCGTTGCGGTTCGCGCGGGCCGTCAGTCGGTAGTTGCGGTTCCAGCGGGTCAACATATCCAGGTATGCGTTCAACCGATCAAGTTCGTCGGCGCCGACGGGCAGCCCCAGCTCCGAAAGGCCCGTTGCCAGCCGCTCGGACGGACCGGCTTCGGCGGGAAACGCGGCGACGGGCGGCATGGGCCTTCATGCCCGCCCGGTGGCGATCGCTTCCGCACGGTGGCAGGCCACCACGCCATGCGACAGCCTGCGCAACTCCGGCGTCTCCTGCCGGCAACGGTCAACCGCGAAAGTGCAGCGGGCCGAGAACGCGCATCCCGGCGGCGGGTTCAGCGGCGACGGCGGTTCTCCCTGAAGCAGCTCGCGCTTGCGTGAGCGCTCCACCTGCGGGTCGGGAATCGGCGCGGCTTCTATGAGCGCCCTGGTATACGGATGCATGGGCCGGGCGTACAGCTGGCCGCTGTCGGCGATTTCCATTGCCCGGCCCAGGTACATCACCACGACCCGGTGACTGATCTGCCGCACCACGGCCAGATCGTGGGCGATGAATATGAGCGCCAGACCAAGTTCGTCCTGAAGTTCCATCAGCAGGTCCACGATCTGCGCCCGGATGGACACGTCCAGCGCGCTTACCGCCTCATCGCAAATCACGACCGCCGGTCCCGGCGCCAGGGCCCGGGCGATCCCGATCCGCTGGCACTGACCGCCCGAGAACTCGTGCGGATACCGGTCCAGTTGCCCGCCCTTCAGCCCCACGCGGTTCAGTATCCTGACCACACGCTCGTCGCGCTCGGTCCTGGAAAGGTCGGGCCGGCAGGCGCCCAGCGGCTCGGCGACGATCTGCCGGGCGGTCATGCGCGGATTCAGCGAGGCCAGCGGGTCCTGAAAAACCATTTGCATATTGCGCCGGGCAGCCATCCAGGCCTTCCTGTCGGCATCCTGAAGGTCGCCTCCCAGCAGAGTCACGCGCCCGGCACTGGGCGGAACCAGCCCGATGATCGCCCGCGCCAGGGACGACTTGCCGCAGCCCGACTCGCCCACCACTCCCAGCGTTTCCCCGGGCGAGATCGTGAAGGTCCCGGTCGTGACCGCCTTGAGCATCGGCCTCGGGGCGAACAGCCGCGGGCGATTCAGGGAATAAACGACGTCCAGGCCCTCGACGTCCAGGACGGGCTCGGCGCCGGTCGCGCTCTTGCCGCGCGGGCGGGCGTCGCGGTCCAGCCGGGGGACGGCGGCCAGCAGGCGTTGCGTGTACGGATGCCTGGGGGCGGCATAGACACGATCCACGCTGCCGCGCTCCTTGCACTCGCCGTCCTGCATGACCAGCACATCGTCGCAAAAGCCGGCGACTACGCCGAGATCGTGGGTAATGAAGATGATGGCGGCGTTGAAATTGCTCCGCAGTTCCCGCATCAGCGTGAGTATCTGCGCCTGCACCGTTACGTCCAGCGCTGTTGTGGGCTCGTCCGCGATCAGTAGCGAGGGCGTGCACAACAGCGCCGTGGCGATCGTCACCCGTTGGCGCATGCCGCCGGAAAGTTCGTGCGGCCAGGACTGAAGGCGCTTCCCGGCGTCCGGAATCCGCACGGCCTCCAGCAGCTCCCCGCAGCGCGTGAGCGCCTGCCGGCGACTCATGCCCTCGTGCAGTTCCAGCACCTGTGCCATCTGCACGCCGATTCTTAGATACGGGTTCAGCGACGTCATCGGATCCTGAAAGATCATCGCGATGCGGTTGCCCCGTATGCCGCGCAGCTCGCGATCGCCCATGCCGATCAGCTCGCGGCCCTCGAACCGGGCGCTCCCGGCGCTGCGGCCGTTATCGGCCAGCAGGCCCATGAGGCTCAACACCGTCTGGCTCTTGCCCGAGCCGGACTCGCCGACGATGCCGAGAGTCCTGCCCGCCTCCAGGTCAAAGTCGATGCCCCGCACGGCTTTCACCACCCCGTCCGGCGTGCTGAAATCGACCTTCAGATCGCGAACCGAGATCAGGGACATTCAGGCGCTCCTGTCGCGCGGGTCCAGCGCGTCTCGCAGCCCGTCGCCGATGAAATTGCAGCAGAACAGGGTGGCCGCCAGGAAGCCGGCGGGGAAGATCAGCGTCCAGGGCGCGTTTTCCAACTCCTTGGCGCCCTCGTTGACCAGCGCGCCCCAGGAGGTCATGGGTTCCTGCACGCCCAGTCCGAGGAAACTCAGGAAGGACTCGACGAGGATCACCTGCGGGATCGTGAGCGTGACGTACACCACTACCACGCCGAACAGATTGGGGACGATGTGCCTGCGGATGATACGGGGGGTGGACACGCCGGCCGCCTGTGCGGCCTCGACAAACTCCCGGCGCTTGATGCTAAGCGTCTGGCCGCGAACGATGCGGGCCATGTCCAGCCAGTTGATCGCGCCGATGGCCACGAAGATCAGCGCGATATTGCGCCCGAAAAGGACCATCAGCAGGATGACCAGAAACATGAAGGGCATGGCGTAGAGAATATCGACGATGCGCATCATCACCTGGTCCGTACGTCCTCCCAGGTAACCCGCCACGGCGCCGTAGCTGATGCCGATCAGCAGGCTTACCGCGGTCGCCACCAGCCCCACCATCAGCGAGATGCGCCCGCCCACCAGCGTGCGCACGAACAGGTCCCTGCCGAGGTCGTCGGTGCCGAACAAATGCCAGCCTTCCAGCGAGGGCGGGACCGACACGTAGTCCCAGTCGAGATAATCGAATTCCACGGGCGTCAGGGCCGGACCGAAGACGCACAGGATGGCAACGACCGCCAGGATCGCAACGGCGGTCATCGCCGCCCGGTTACGGCGCAAGGCCCTCCAGGCATCGCTCCACAGGCCGCGGCCTCCGCCGGCCGCCTGCCGGATCGCCGCGCGGTTCTGCCTGCTCTTTCTCACGGCTGCGCGCTCACGACCTGTCAGTCACGTTGACGAACCCGGGGATCCAGCAGTCCGTAGCAGATGTCCACGAGGAAGTTGAACAGGATGATCAGCACTCCATAGAAAACGACGACACCCATGACCAGGGTGTAATCCCGGTTGAGCGCGCCCTGCACGAAATGGCGACCCAGGCCGGGCACGCCGAAGATCTGCTCGACCACCACTGAGCCCGTGATGACGGCCGCCGTCGCGGGGCCCAGATACGAGAGCACCGGCAGCAGCCCGGGCTTCAGCGCATGCCGCAGCAGGATCGTTGACTGCGCCAGGCCCTGCGCGCGCGCCATCCGGATGAAATTGCTGCGCAGCACCTCGATCATGCTGCCGCGGGTAAGCCGGGCGATATAGGCGATCTGCGGCAGCGCCAGGGCGATAACGGGCATCACCATGTTGGGCAATCGGGCGAGCAATCCCTCCGTGGGCCAACCGCCCGCCGGCAACCAGTCGAGGTGCACCGCGAACGCCAGGATCAACAGCGGTCCGACCACGAAGTTGGGAATCGAGATCCCCGTCATGCTGGCGGCCATCACCGCGTGGTCGGACGGGCGATTCTGTCGCAACGCCGCCCAGCCGCCGGCCGTCACGCCCACGATCAGGGCCAGCAGCATCGCGCAGGCCCCAAGCTGCAGCGATACCGGAAACCCTTCGCGGATCAGTTCGGTCACGCTGCGGTCGATGTACTGGAAGGAGGGGCCGAAGTCGCCCTGCGCCAGCCCCTGGAGGTAGCGGTAGAGCTGCTGATACAGCGGCTCGTCGAGATGATAGGCCGCGCGGATCTTGGCCTCGATTTCCGGATGAAGCGTTTTCTCGGTATCGAACGGGCCGCCGGGAGCGGCGCGAATCATGAAGAACGCCAGCGCGATGAGGATCAGCAGCGTGGGGATCGCCGCAAAGACCCGCCTTAAGGCGTAACGGAACATCCGCGCATCATAACGGCCGGAATACGGCGCCGCCTTCTAGTGCTTCAGGATACGGAGGTGCCGGGTGTAGACGTGGTCCATGATGTTGCCTTCGTAGCCCTCGACCCACGGCTTGACCATCCGCTTGGTGACATAGAAATACAGCGGCATGAGGGGGTGGTCGGCAAGCAGGACCCGCTCCGCCTCCTGCAGGTACTGTGCCCGGAGCGCCACGTCCGGTTCGGCTGACGCGGCCGCCAGCAAGGCATCGTAGCGTGGGCTGTCGTAACCGAAATCGTTCTGCTCGTTGGTGGACTCGAGAAGTTGCGCGAAGGTGTAGGCGTCCTCATAGTCGCCGATCCATCCGGCGCGGTAGATCTGGGTGTCTTCCTTGCGCTTGCGGGTTTCCAGGAAAACCTTCCACTCCTGGTTGGCCAGCGAGGCTTCCACGCCCAGCACCTGCTTCCACATGAAGGCCAGCGCGATCGCGACGCGCTTGTGATTGTCGGAGGTGTTGTAAAGGACCTCCACCTGCAAGGGGTTCTCCGCCGAGTAACCGGCCTCCGCATAAAGGCGCCTGGCTTCCGCCTCGCGTTGTGCCTGGGTCCATCCGGCTTCCTCCGGCACCTGCTGCTCGTAGCCGCGCACCGGAGGGACCCAGCTGTAGGCAGGCAATTCGCCGGCGCCGCTTACGACGTACGCGATGATGTCGCGATCTACCGCCAACGACAACGCCCGCCGCAAGCCTGGCTGGCCGACGAAAGGGGGTTGCGTTGTATTGAAGCCGAAATAGTAGGTGCCCAGATAGGGCGTGACACGGAATTCGTCGGCCAGGTTCTGCCGGATCCACTTAAGCTGCTTTTGCGGGATCGTGCTGGTGATGTCCAGTTCGTCGGCGCGATACCGCTTCAGTTCGGCGTCCTGATTCTCGATGGCGTAGTAACGCACCTCGTCGATCGTCGTGTTGGCGTCGTCCCAGTAGTGAGGATTGCGGGCGAGATGAATGTGCGATTGCACCACCCACGCCTCCAGGCGATAGGCGCCGTTGCCCACGTGCGTTTCGACCCGCGACCAGTTCGTTCCGTTCGTTTCCACAACGCCTCGATGCACCGCGTAGCAGGTCGAATGGGTGAGCAGGCCCAGCAGGTAGGGCGTGGGCGTTTCAAGTTGAATCACGAAAGTGCGCTCGTCAATCGCCTCGACGCCCAGCGCTTCCGGGGGCAGCTCGCCCGCGATTACCGCCCGGGCGTTGCGGATCGGCGCCAGCACGCTGGAGTAGCGCGAGAGAGTATTCGGGTCCGCGCTGCGGCGCAGACCGTACTCGAAATCGTAGGCGGTCACCGGATCGCCATTGGTCCAGCGGCCGTCCGGGCGCATGGTGAAGGTGTAGGTCAGGCCGTCGGCTGATATCTCCCAGGACTCGGCGGCCCCGGGTATCAGCTCGCCGTCGGGGGCCTCGGCCACCAGCCCCTCGAACAGGTCGCGCAGAATGTTGGATGAGGGGACTCCTTCGGCGCGGTGCGGATCCAGCGATTGAGGCTCGGTTCCGTTGCCCCGGTGCAGGACCTGGACTTCCGCCAGCTCCGTACCCGATTCGCCGCCGATGGGACCGTAGCTGAGCGGCGCCTGCTCCTGTCCGCCGCCGCCACAGCCCGCGAACGCGAGCGCCGTCGCCAGGAGGATGCCTTTCAGGCGCATTGCAATTCCCCCTTTTTCAAATGAACCAGCAGTTGCGAAACCGCCGCCGGCGTCATCCCGGGGATGCGTTCGGCCTGGCCGACGGTGGCCGGGCGGGCCCGCGACAGTTTCTCGCGCACTTCGTTGGACAGGCCCCGCACCGTCGCGTAGTCCAGTTCCCCGGGCAGCGGCGTGCCTCTCATCCGCCGGTTGCGCCTGATTTCCGCTCCCTGGCGCTTGAGATAGCCGGCGTAGCGGACCTCGATCTCCACCGCCTCTTCGACCTGCCGCGTCAGTTCCGGCCACTCGCCCGCGCCGGCGGCGCGCGGCCCCACGCGCGGCAAGGCGGTCACCCGCCGGTAATCCCATTCGGGGCGGCGAAGCAGCGCAAGCGCGTTGCCGGCGGTGCCCGCGTCGCCGCCAGGGTCCGGCGCCGTGCAATGCTCAAGCCGGGCCCGTTCCTTCGCGATCGCTTCCTGCTTGAGGCAGAAAGCCCGCCAACGTTCTTCACCGATCAGCCCCAGGCGCCTCCCCTCGGGAGTCAGCCGGGCGTCGGCGTTGTCTTCCCGCAGCCGCAGGCGGTACTCGGCGCGGCTGGTGAACATCCGGTACGGCTCGGTGACGCCGCGCGTCACCAGGTCGTCCACCAGCACGCCCATGTAGGCCTCCTCGCGCCCGGGCGCGAAACCCGGCTCGCCGCGCACGGTCAGCACCGCGTTGATCCCGGCCAGCAGGCCCTGCGCGGCGGCCTCTTCGTACCCGGTGGTGCCGTTGATCTGACCTGCAAAGTAGAGCCCGGCCACGGCCTGCGTCTGCAGGTCCGCGCCCAGCTCCCGCGGGTCGAAATAGTCGTACTCGATCGCGTACCCGGGACGGGTCATGCGGGCCTGCTCGAATCCCGGGATCGTAGCCAGGAACTCAAGCTGCACGTCCGCCGGAAGGCTTGTGGATATCCCGTTGGGATAGACCTCGGCCGTGGTCAGTCCCTCCGGCTCCACGAAAATCTGGTGCGAATCGCGATCCGCGAAGCGCACAACCTTGTCCTCCAGCGACGGGCAATAGCGGGGCCCAACGCCCTCTATGGCGCCGCTGTACATCGGAGATTGATGCAGCCGGGCCCGAACGATGTCGTGGGTAGCTTCGGTGGTGCGGGTAATGTGGCATTCCACCTGCCGCGGGTGCTGCTCAAGACGGCCCATGAACGAGAACACCGGCCTGGGCCGATCTCCGGGCTGTCTCCGCATGACCGAGAAATCGATCGTGCCGCCGTCCAGCCGGGGCGGCGTTCCGGTCTTGAGCCTCCCCACCGGTAATTCGAGCTCCCTCAATCGCCGGGCCAGGCGATTCGCCGGCGGGTCTCCGGCCCGGCCGGCGGCATGACGCTCGTTGCCCACGTGGATCTGTCCGCCCAGGAAGGTCCCGACCGTCAGCACAACCGCCGCGGCACGGAACTCAAGTCCCGAGCGCGTTCTGACACCGCGTATGCGATCCCTCTCGAGCACCAGGTCGTCGACGCTGTCCTCGAACAACTTCAGTCCGCGCGCCGACTCAAGAACCTGCCTTATGGCTGCCTTGTACAGCAGCCGGTCCGCCTGCGCCCGGGTTGCGCGCACCGCCGGCCCCTTGCTGGCGTTGAGCCGCCGGAAATGGATTCCGGCCTGATCGGCCGCCGACGCCATGATTCCGCCAAGGGCATCGATCTCACGCGCCAGATGGCCCTTGCCCACACCGCCGATGGCCGGATTGCAACTCATCTGCCCGAGAGTTTCGAGGCTGTGCGTGATCAGCAGAACGCGCGCACCCATGCGCGAAGCCGCCAGCGACGCCTCGGCGCCGGCGTGGCCGCCGCCCACAACGATTACGTCAAATTCCGCCTGGCTCATCTACCTGTTTCCCGCAGACTGTCTTCCCGCCCGGGGCCGGGGCGTCATTGGCCGGCAGGATTTTACTTCCCGATACAGAACTGCGAGAAGATCTCGCCCAACAGGTCGTCGCTGCTGACCGCCCCGGTAACCTCGCCCAGGTGCTCCTGTGCCACCCGCAGCTCCTCGGCGACGAGCTCCGCGGAATGGCCTTCATTGAACAGGGCGCACGCCTCGAGATAGCGTCGCCGGGCCCGGTTCAGGCTGTTGACGTGCCGGGACCGGGCCGAGAACACGCCCTCGCCGGCGGCGGCGGTGTTCTCGACCATGGCCGCCCTGAGCGAGTCCAGTCCGGCGCCGGTCACGGCGCTGACGTTCACCGCGGCATCCCGCAGCAACCCCGGCTGCTCGCCGGTCAGGTCGATCTTGTTGCGGACAACAATCATTCTCCCTTCCGGCCGCGGCTCCGGGCCGCCCGCAGCGGCGTCCCACACCTCCAGGACCAGGTCTGCCTCCCCACGCGCCGACCGCGCCCGGCGCACGCCTTCCCGTTCCACGCCGCCCTCGGCCGCGCGCAAGCCCGCGGTGTCGACCAGCTCAACGGGGATGCCCTCGATGCTGATCTGCGCCCGCACCAGGTCGCGCGTGGTGCCGGGCTCGGCGGCGACGATGGCGGCGGGTTCTCCAACCAGGGCGTTCATGAGCGAAGACTTGCCGGCATTGGGACGTCCCGAAATCACGACATTCAGGCCGTCGCGAAGAATGCGGCCCTTCTCGGCGGCGTCCGACACCCGGGAAAAACGCTCTCCCAGTTCCTCAAAACCCTGCTTGAGCGGACCGTCTTCCAGCGGGTTGATCTCCTCGTCGGGGAAGTCCAGCGTGGCCTCCAGGTGAGCCCGCAGGGCGGTCAGGCGGGAGACCAGGTCCTCGACAGCCGCGGAGAACGCTCCGCGCAGGCTGCGCGCGGCCGCCCGCGCGGCTGCAGCGCTGGCGGCGTCGATGAGATCGGCCACGGCTTCGGCCTGCGACAGGTCCATGCGGTCATTGAGAAAAGCCCGCCGCGAGAACTCGCCCGGGCCGGCCGGTCGCGCGCCAAGCTCGCAGATCCGGGCGGTGAGCAAGTCGCAGACCACGGGGCTGCCGTGGACCTGCAGTTCCAGCACGTCCTCGCCGGTAAAGGAATTGGGCCCCGGAAAGAACAGCGCCAACCCACGGTCCAGCAATTCTCCGGAGGAATCCGTGAGCGACACCAGGCGGGCGCAACGGGCCGGCGGCACTTCACCGAGAATTTCCTCGATGATGCCGCGCACGGCGTCGCCCGATACGCGAATCACCGCCACGCCGCCGCGCCCGGGCGGGGTGGCGCAGGCGACTATCGTGCCGCCCGCTTCCCGGGCGCCTTGTCGGTGCGGCGATTGATCCGCCATTGCTGCAAGGTGGAGAAAATCGAATTGGTCAGCCAGTACAAGACCAGGCCGGAGGGAAAGAACATGAAGAACACGGTGAACATCACCGGCATGGCCGTCATGATCCTGGCCTGCATGGGGTCGGGCGGCTTGGGGTTGAGCTTCTGCTGCCAGAACATCGCCGCTCCCATCAGCGCGGGCAGCACGAAGATCGGATCGCGGGACGACAGGTCGTTGATCCACAGCAGGAAGGGCGCCTGGCGGATTTCCACGCTCTCGACCAGCACCCAGTAGAACGCGATGAAGAAAGGCAACTGGATGAAAATGGGCAGACAGCCGGCGGCCGGGTTGACCTTCTCGGTCTTGTAGAGGTCCATCATGGCGCGGTTGCGCCCCTGCGGGTCGTCCTTGAACCGTTCCTGAATCGACTTGAGCCGCGGCTGCAGCTTGCGCATGCGGGCCATGGACTTGCCGCTGGCCTCCGTGAGCGGGAACAGCACCGCCTTGATGATCAGCGTGGCGAGGACGATGGCCCAGCCCCAGTTGCCGACGCCCGCGAACAATGTTTTCAGAAGCCAGAAAAGAGGCTGGGCGAAAACCGTGAAAATCCCGTAGTCCACGGTCAATTCCAGCCCCGGGGCGGTCTCGCTGAGCTGCGATTGCAGCTTCGGACCCACGAACAGTTGCGCGTGAAAACGCTCTTCGCCTCCCGGCGGCACCGCGCGCACCGGCCCGATCGCGCTCAGGCGGTAGGTGCGTCCCGAAACCCGGCCATCGTAGCGGTAGGGCTGTTCCCCATCGGGCACGGCCGCGGCCACAAAGTGGTGCTGTATGGACCCCACCCAGCCGGCCGTGGCGGTCTCGCTGAGCGGCTCTTCCTCGATATCGTCCACGTCCATCCGGTCGTAGCTGTCGCCGTCGTAGTAGACAGGGCCGGTAATGGAGTAGGTGTCGACGTTGAACATCGAGCGCTTCTGCGGGAGGTGGACACGGCGCAGTTGGACGTAGGGGGCCACCCCGTAATCCTCGCCGCCCCCGTTGCGCACCACCTGCTCCACCTCTACCGCGTAGCTGCCGCGGCGGAACTTGTAAAGCTTGGTCACGCTGACGCCACCCGCACTCCAGGCCAGCGGCACGATGAGCTCGTCGGCGCCTTCCGCGAGCCGATACTCGCCGAGTTCGCTCGCGAACCGCTCGAGATGATTCGGCTCCGGCGCGCCATCCATCGCCCGCAAGCCGGTGCTCAGGGTGTATTCGGCCCCTGGCGTGGCGCTCAGGAGGCGTACCTTGGCTGCGTTCTCCTCCTTGTCCACGGGGTAGTCCAACAATATCGCTTCGACCAGGTCGCCGCCCACCTTGCTGATGGACAGGTCCAGCACGTCGGTGACCACCCGCACCACCGGCGGCGCCGGCGACAACCCGGCGGGCAATTCCGCCTGGTCGTCCCGGGGCTCGGCGCTGGAAACGGCGGGAAGGGCCGGCAGGTCCGTGTCGGCGGGCGCGGACGGCGAAGTCGGCGTCGGAAGGTCCCCGGCGACCGGCGCCGGCTCGGCGTCACGGCGAACCTGGTCCTGGTTCCACGCCTGCCAGCTGAACAGCAGCATGGCGCCGAACATGATCCAGAGGGGGAACCTCAGTCTTTCCATTTGCCCTCCGCTTCAGCTGCCCGCACAACCTCGCTCCAAAGGCGAGGCAACCGGGGCCGGAGATCGATTGCCTCGCCGGCAGCGGGCCGCGAGAGGCTCACCACGACATCCAACCCGGCCAGCCGGTTCTGGTTGACCCGAAAACTCTCCCGAAGCTGGCGCCGAACCCGGTTACGGACCACGGCCCTGCGGGTGGCCTTCAGGCTCACCGCCAGCCCCAGGCGAGCGCGCCTCTTGCCGTTCGGGCGAAAGCGCGCGTGCAAGGGGCCGATCCTGGCCCGGCGACCTGTGCGAAATACGGCGCGAAATTCGGATGCCTTGAGCAGGCGGGCTTCTGGCGGAAAACGCAGCCGTTGTGAAGTCATGCCGTGCAAATGCCGTGGGGACCGTAAAGTGTTGATTTTAGGGCGATAGTATCGCCTGCCACCGTTTCGCCCGAAATGCCGGCGACCACAAGCCGCCGATTGCGGCGACTAGTGCGACAGCCGGGCCCGTCCCTTGCTCCTCCGCCTTTTCAGGACCAGCCGGCCGGCCTTGGTCGCCATGCGGGCGCGAAAGCCGTGTGTGCGCTTGCGCTTGATGCGGCTGGGCTGGTACGTGCGCTTCATTGCTCTTGAATGAAATCGCGGCGGTCACCGCCGCCGCACAAGGGGCGCTCAGCATAGCCTCTGGCAGGCGCAAAGTCAATGAAGGCAAGGGGTTTGATTCCGGCGGCGAGTTGTGGAATAAAGTGCCTTACGAGGCTCATTCGGGACCCCTTCGACCACCAAGCCCATGTCTGGTGCAACGCGTGAGAAAACTGATTTCTGGCACGAGGTTTGCCGGGAACTCAGGCCCCTTCTGGCGGAGGAAAAGTACAACACCTACATCCAGCCCCTCGAGGCGCAGTTCAACAACGGCAGGCTGAGGCTGATCGCTCCGAACCGCTTCGTTCGCGGCTGGATCGAGTCCAACTGCATGGACCTCCTCGTCGAAGTCTGCGAACGGCAGGGCGCCCAGGCTGATGTCGAGTTTCTCGACCGGCCGATTCCGCGGCGCACCCCTGCATCGGCGCCTCCCGCCGCGGCTCCTCCCCTGCCGGGCTCCAGGCTTACCCCCCACTTCACCTTCGATGCGTTCGTTACCGGGCCGACCAATCAGGTCGCCTACGACGCAGCCCGTCACGTGGCCCGCCACCGTGCGTACAACCCGTTGCTTATCTACGGCGGCGTCGGTCTCGGCAAGACCCATCTCATGCACGCCATTGGTCACCATCTCCTGACGAACCAGCGCGGGCTGCGCGTTGCCTATGTGCATTCGGACACCTTCATCAACGACTACCTGAGCGCCCTGCGCAAGGTGCGCGCTTCGTACGGCAGATCGGGCTCCGATCAGCTTGTCGAGCAATTCAAGCGCTCCTACCGCAGTGTGGACACGCTTCTCCTGGACGACGTGCAGTTCCTGGCCGGCAAGGAGAGTTCGCAGGAGCAGTTCTATCACACCCTTAACGTGCTGCTGCAGGACGGCCGGCAGATCGTTCTGACCTGCGACAAGCTTCCGCGCGAAGTGACCGGCCTGGAAACCCGCGTGATCTCGCGACTCGGTTCCGGGCTGATGGCCAACATCGAACCGCCGGATCTCGAAACCCGCGCAGCCATCGTTCTCGCCAAGGCCGAGGCGGCCAGCGTGGATTGCCCCGAAGACGTGGCGATGTATATCGCGCAACATGTCTTCTCCAGCGTCCGCGAGTTGGAGGGCGCCTACCGCACGGTAGAAGCCATGTCGCGCTTCCGGGGCATGCCGATCGATCTCCAGTTGGCCAGGCAGGCCCTCAAGAATCACGTGGCTTCCGTGGCGCGCCGCATTACTCCGGAGGAAATTCAGAAGCTGGTCGCCAACTACTTTCAGATCCGTCCGTCCGACCTGCGCTCCGCCAGCCGCAAGCGGGCGATAGTCCGGCCACGGCAGATCGCAATGGTGCTGGCGCGGGAATACACCGACTTGAGCCTGCCCGACATTGGCGAGGCCTTTGGCGGGCGGGACCACACGACCGTTATCAATGCGGTCCGCCGGATTCAGGAATTGCGAGGTTCAGACCACAATTTAGACCAGCAATACAAGAGTCTGGCAAGTATCCTTGCACAATAGCTTCCGCAGGGGAGACGCTTGGGGACAAGGCCGGTCTTGTTTGTGGATGAACTGTTGAGCAGCCGTTCGCCCACATTTCGCCCACAGGTCCCACTACCGCAAGCACACCCTGACATCCACACTGGATCGGAAAATAAGCTATTGATTTATAAGAAATTTTTGGATATTCCCACAT
This sequence comes from uncultured Gammaproteobacteria bacterium, assembly GCA_964392625.1. Taxonomy (GTDB): domain Bacteria; phylum Pseudomonadota; class Gammaproteobacteria; order Steroidobacterales; family Foliamicaceae; genus Foliamicus. The sequence continues at coordinate 51,732 of CAYMQG010000046.1, forward strand.
ATCCACCTACATCATTGTCATCATCACTTTCTTATATGAGAGGATGATAAAGGAGGACTCATGAAACTCAGCATTCCGCAAGAGGGTCTGCACAGTCTTTTGCAGTCGGTAACGAGTGCGGCGCAGAGTCAGGCGGACACCATGGCTATTCTTCGCAATGCGCTGCTGGACGCGGCCGAAGGGTTTCTTACCGCCACCTGTACCAACCTGGAACTTACGCTCGTGGCGCGAGCGCAATTGATCGATATCGCGACGGAAGGCTCGGTAACCGTGCCGGCGAAGCTGCTGCAGGGAATCAGCGCTTCCCTTCGCGGCGGAAGCAATATTGAACTTGAGCTTGACGGAAACCAGCTTTCCGTCAAGAGCGGGCGCTATTCAGGAACGCTGGAAACGTTGCCGCCCGAGGATTTTCCGCGGCTGGATGCCGGAAACGGCGTCGATGGAGTAATGATGAAGTCCGCCGTGCTGGCGAAGATGCTGTCGGAGACGCACTTCGCCATGGCGCAATCCGATCCACGGTATTACCTCAATGGCATGCTGCTTGAAGTGTCGGAAGAGGGCCTGCGACTGGTGGCCACCGACGGCCATCGACTGTCGTGCTCGGAGACGGCTGAATGCACGTCATCCGGTGATTCCGACTCCAGCAAGGGAATCGTCCCGCGCAACAGCATCAACGCCCTGCGCCCGCTGCTGGCGTTCAGCGAAGATGTGGAACTGGCCCTGGGGGACAACCAGGTTCGATTCAGCCTGGGCGACCGGCACATGACTTCGAAGCTCATCGAGGGCCGGTACCCGGAGTACCGGCGGGTTATTCCCGAGCGACAGGAGAAGCCTGTAGTGGCCAACCGCGAGGCGCTGGAATCGGCGCTGAGCCGGGTGGCGCTGGTGGCGCGTGAGAGCCGTGGCGTAAGAGATCAGCGCATACCGTTGGTTTCGGTACTGGTCAAGGAGAACCTGGTGGGCATCAGCACCGAAGGGGGCCAGGGCGCGCAGGCGCAGGACGAGCTCGAGGCCAACTATCACGGCCCGGAGATCAAGGTGGGCTTCAACGCCATCTACCTGACGGACGTGCTGAGATCCCTGCAATCCGACGAGGTTGAGATTCATGTGCGCGACGGAAACAGCAGCGTGCTCATCTGTTCGCCCGATGGAGAGGCCGTGCAGCACATCGTCATGCCCATGCGCCTGTAGCAGCCCGTGGCGGGAGCCGCCCATACGCGGCGGATGAGGCGTGGCACAGCTGACGGAGCTACGGGCGCGCAACCTGCGGGCACTGGGAAATATTGATCTTGCGCCCGACGGGCGCGCCAACCTCATCACGGGACACAACGGCGCCGGCAAGACAACCCTTCTGGAGGCAATCTATCTGCTGTCGAGGGGCCGGTCTTTCAGGGCCAGTGACCTTCGGCAAGTTATTGCACACGGGCAGTCGACGGCGGCAGTCAGCGGAACCGTGGCGGTGGGCGAGGCCGGTCGGCGAGTCGGCCTGACGATTTCGGGCAGGAGCGCGCGGGCGCGGCTGGACGGCGCGGACGGCGCCCGGCGCCCGGAAATAGCCCGATTGCTGCCGGTGCTGAACCTGGACGCGAGGCTCATGGACCTGGTGGACCGCGGTCCGGAGCGGCGCCGGCTGCTGCTGAACTGGGTGACGTTTCACGTGGAACCTGGCTTCAACGCTGCCTGGAGGCGGTTTCGCCGCTCATTGAGACAGAGGAACGCGAGTCTCCGGCAAGGCGCGGGGACAAACGCAATCGCGGCCTGGGACGGCGAGTTCTGCCGGGCTGCGCTGGAAATGGAAGCCCTCCGCAGGGTAGTGGCTGAGCGGCTGAGGCCGCGGTTTGCGAGGATCGCGGCGCGGCTTACCGGAATGCCGGCGGATTGGGACTACCATCCGGGCTGGCCCCGCGAGGATTCCCTGGAGGAAATCCTCAGGGCCGGCCTGGACGGCGATCGCAAGCAGGGAAATACCCGATTCGGCCCGCAGCGGGCGGACCTGGTTCTGCGGCTGGAGTCAAGGCGGGCCAGATACATTGCTTCGCGGGGACAGCAAAAATTGCTGGCTTCGTCGCTCATGCTGGCGGCGGCGGAAGTGCTTGAGGCGGAGGCCGTGAACAGGCCGGTTCTGCTGGTTGATGAGCCGCTGGTGGAGCTGGATGCGGACCGTGGGCGGGAATTGCTGCGAGCTTTTGTCGAGCGGAGCGCTCAGCTCTTCATCGCCGCGGTGGAAAGGGCCCCATACCAGCGGTTGATGGAAGCGCGGGAGATTCGCTTGAAAGAGGGCGCGCTGGTATAATTTCGCAGGTGCCTACAGTGTTGTGTCCCGCCCGCTTGCGCAGGGCGTTTACTACGCTGCCATTGGTTGCCCCGCGGCCCACGGCTTCAGGATCGGCGCTCTTTCCGCCGGGAAAGCGCACCGCGTGCAGAGCGCCGACAGGAAAGCCGCAGCAGCCTCGTCAAGGAAGATTTTCGTAGCCGATAACCATGCAAGAGCCCGCCGAAGAACGCACCATGCCCACGGGGCAAGCCCCGGCCGATGCTTCCGAGTCCTATGGCGCGGACCAGATCGAAGTGCTGGAGGACCGCGAGTCGGTGCGCAAGTTGCCCGGGATGTATATCGGGGACACCGATGACGGCACCGGCCTGCATCACCTGATATATGAAGTTGTCGACAACTCCGTAGACGAAGCCCTGGCCGGCTATTGCAGCAGGATCACCGTTCGTTTGCTGGCGGATGGCGGCGCGGAGATCAGCGACGACGGCCGGGGAATCCCGGTGGACAAGCACGCCAAGACCGGCCGGTCCGCCGCGGAATTGATCATGACTACGCTTCATGCCGGCGGCAAATTCGACGAAAGCGTATACAAGGTATCGGGTGGCCTGCACGGTGTGGGCGTATCGGTAGTGAATTTTCTCTCCGCAAACCTGGAGCTCGTAGTTCACAGGGGTGGCCGGCAATATCGTCAGAGTTATTCGACCGGTATTCCGGATCGTGCGCTGGAGGACGTTGGGGAGAGCGATCGTAGCGGCACCGTCATCCGCTTCCGCCCGGATCCGCAGGTTTTCGCCGCCAAGCTGGAGTTTGATGCCGGCACGTTGGCGGCGAGGTTGCGGGAACTGGCCTTTCTCAACAGCGGCATCACCATCGAGTTCGCGGACGAGCGCGAAGGCGGCGAGCAGCGCACGTTCCATGCGGAAGGGGGAATCCGCGAGTTCGTGCAATGGTTGAATCAATCCCGCGAACCGTTGCATACACAAGTGTTTCACGTGAAACGCGCGCAGGTTGTGGAGATCGCGCGCCGGGAGGACGGAAACGGCAACGGCGAGAACAGGGAAACGTCCGCCGAGATGGAGGTCGAGGCGGCGATGCAATGGAACGCGGGATACCAGGAGCACAGTTCGTTCTTCACCAATAACATTCCGCAAAACCATGGCGGCACGCACCAGGAGGGTTTTCGCACGGCCCTGACCCGCACGCTCAATACATACCTGGAGCATCATGGCGGCAACAGGGCCAAGAACCTCACGCTTCGGGGCGAGGATGTGCGCGAGGGATTGACGGCGGTCGTGTCGGTCAAGATGCGGGATCCTAAGTTTTCCTCCCAGACGAAGGAAAGGCTGGTGTCGTCCGAAGCCAAGACTGCTGTCGAGCGCTCCGTGGCCGAAGCCTTGCGGGAGTTTCTCCTCGAGAGCCCCAAGCAGGCCCGGGCGATTACGGAGAAGATCGTCGACGCGGCGACGGCGCGCGAGGCGGCCCGGAAGGCCCGCGACATTGCCCGGAAGAAGAGCGACGTGGGCGGTCTGCCCGGAAAACTGGCCGATTGCCAGGAAAAGGACGCGAGCAAGCGCGAGATCTTCCTGGTCGAGGGCGATTCCGCCGGCGGTTCCGCCAAGCAGGCGCGCGACCGGCGCACTCAGGCGGTATTGCCGCTGCGCGGAAAGATCCTCAACGTGGAAAAGGCCCGCCCGGACAAGATGTTGTCCTCCAACGAGGTGGCCACGCTGATCGCTGCGCTGGGATGCGGGGTCGGGCGCGAGGAAGAGAGCTTCGACGCGGAGAAACTCCGCTATCATCGGGTCATCATCATGACCGACGCGGACGTGGACGGTTCGCACATACGCACGCTGCTCCTGACCTTCTTTTTCCGCTAC
>CAYMQG010000047.1:0-17139 GCA_964392625.1 uncultured Gammaproteobacteria bacterium
CGCAAAGCGCGCCCGCCAGGCCGTGGGCCGCCGCGCGCGCAACATGTCGGCGCGCTCCAAGCTGCGCACCGCCATTTCCGGAACCGTCCGCGCCCTCGACTCCGGCGACGCCGAAAAGGCCGCGGCCGCCTACGAGCAAGCGAGACCCGTCATCGATTCGATGGTCGGCAAGGGCATCATCCACGCCAACAAGGCCGCCCGCCACAAGAGCCGCCTCAACAAACGCCTGAAATCCCTCTCCGCGGAATAGGCACCGCGACGCGTTGCCCGAAAATCTCCTGAGGCGCGCCATCCCCTCCTGAGCAGGAGGAAAAATGAAGGAAATCTACGCCTGGGTCCCCTGGTTCACGGAGCTATCCCGCAAAATTGCCGATCGCGGGCCTGAATTCCTGGTTGACCGCGCCCGGCAGGTTACTTGGAGCGAGACAGACCAGAATCCGCCAACAGCGATTCAAGGCGTCGGCCCCGACCCTTTCACATTTCTCTATTACATTGCCGCCCGAAGTAGGACTTTTGCAGCGAGGAGGGTCATTCTCACGAGTATTAGCAGGATTTTCGGTATTGAAATGTTCGAGGACAATAATTCGGAAGATGCATGCATCTTCCCGTATCCCCCCGCAATTACCGCCCGCTTTCATACGAAAGATGCGAACGATATCCCCTTGTTATGGCGACTTTTTACCGGCGCCGTGGACGGCTTGGCTTCGATAAAGGGCAGTGATTTTGACGCAGCGCTTGAAATTAGGGGCATAGCAACAAGAAAGTTGACGCAGGCTCTTTTCCTGACGAACCCCAATGCGTTTCTGCCTTGGGACAACATTATTTCTACGCTACCACTGGCCGTAGCAGACACGAAGGAGGAACTGCACTGGACCGACTATATCGAAGTGCTGGCCGCGTTCCGTAAAGGCTTCCCGGGCTGCAAGCCTTACGAAATCAACATGTTCGCATGGCTGGTCCTTGATAAGCGATTGAACCTTGGAACGCCCAAGTACTTCCAGATTGTCGCCAAAACCGACTTCAATGCTAAAGGCAAGCTAGAAAGGCAGCACCAAGACGAAGTGTGGAAAGATTTTCGCTCCGGCAATTGGGTATATACCTCTTTGCATGATTATGAAGACCGAGCGATCTTTGCAGCCGAACTTCAAAAAGCCGCTCCTGGCGATGTCGTTTTGGTTCGAACTGGCCGCAATTACGGACGCGGCATCGGCGCTGTCCACAAAAACGACTATCGCGATGACCCAAATGGCAAGATTCATGTCTTGTGGCTGAACACCTTGTCTGCCAACTTGCCTGGCAACGTGCGTACATCCGCCTTTTCCCGTGCCGGAGAAAAATCGCTGGAAGCTTTTCAGGCAGCAAAGGAATACGCACCTACATTCGACTTGCTCGCCCGCTTGGAGACCGGCAGTATGGAAAAAGACAGCACTATTGATTCTCGCCAAGAAAGCCTGACGCGCGAGACGGTACTTCGAGCGATGAAGGAATTTGACCAACTCGGGCGCGACGCATTCTTGAGAAAATACGGAAGGCGCGGTAGCGATTCCTACTGGATCAAGCATCGAGGAAATCACTACGACTTGAAGGCGATCTGGGGGGCAGCGCATGTGCATGCAGGAATGCAGCAGCCGCACAGAAACCTTGGAACCGGCCAGAATTCAATTCAGGTAAAAGCACAACTTGAACGCCTTGGATTCACAGTCGTCCACAAGAGCGACCGTAAGGTCGCTGGCGTGGACCACGCGAAGAACCGGATTCTGTATGGGCCGCCAGGAACGGGAAAAACCTGGAGCACCGTGCGCCACTCGCTTGCGATCATCGACGGTTTGAATGTAGAAGATGCGGAGGATGATCGGGAAAGGTTCCAAGAGTACAAATTTGATATAGAGAGTGGCGAAGGCCAGATTGCGATGGTGACCTTTCATCAGAATTTTGCTTACGAAGACTTTGTTGAAGGTATAAGGCCGAAGCTTGATGGAGAAGATCTAAACTACGAATTGCATGACGGCATCTTCAAGCGCATTGCACGCGCGGCAGGCAGACCGGAGTCGTCCGACAAGGCGTTCGTCCTGATCATCGACGAAATCAACCGCGGCAACATCGCGAAGATTTTCGGGGAGCTGATAACGCTGATTGAGGATTCACGGCGTGTTGGAAAAGAAGACGAAACCGAAGTGACTCTTCCCTATTCGGTGAAGCCGTTCAGCATCCCCGATAACCTCTACATCATTGGCACGATGAATACGGCGGATCGTTCGATTCAACTTCTGGATACCGCTTTGCGCAGACGATTCACGTTCTTCGAGATGATGCCGAACCCCGAACATGATCTTGTTCCGCCAGATGTCGAGGGCGTTGACTGCCGCAGGATGCTCAAAGCCATAAACGAACGCATCACTGTGCTATTGGATCGCGAGCACCAGATCGGACACACCTATTTCAAGGAAGTGGACGATATCGAGCAACTGGCTAAAGCCTTTCGAAATCAGATCTTCCCGCTGCTACAAGAGTACTTTTTTGATGATTGGGGAAAAATTCGCCGCGTTCTGAATGGCAACGGATTTGTCTCCACCAGGAACGCCGCGAGTCTACTTCCCGCAGAAGAGCAGTCCGACGAAGACACGACAATTTACGAGCGGCTGCGCCACGACGATGCGAAATGGAGCGATCCGGAGGAATACAAGGCTATCTACGCCAGTCCCGATGCTTCTGAAGCGTAGCGCGCTTGATGCGCCCGCCGTACACCATAAGAGAGCATGAGCCGTTCACGACGGGCGAGAGGCTGAGTCCGGAGGATCTCAAATCACTGAACGCCATCTGGCAGGAGACGTCCACGCCCGATAAGGATGGCGCCATAAGTCCGGTTTTCTCGCGCAGACGTGATGGCACGCTGACGACAAGCAACTACGTCGGCGTCCTCACCACGCGGCGCCAGACCGTGATTGAAATTCTGCCCAAAATAGATTTCGGCGATCGAGACGATGCGGACCATGGGGAGACAAAGACGCATTTCCTGAAGATGCTCCGCAGCTATCGGGGCCTGCGCCGGGCGGCGCAATTACCCGAAAGCAGTATCAGGGAAATGAGGCGGTTCCCCATGCTGGAGGTCTTTATTCGTCAGTTTCTGGAAAATCTGCAGGTGCTGGTGCGTGGCGGTCTTGCCCGCCGCTATGTGTCGGTAGAGGAAAACCTCCCCCATTTACGCGGGCGTATCCTTTTCCGCGACCAAATCCGCCACAACCTGACCAATCAGGCACGGTTCTTCGTGGCTCACGATGAACTGAGCATCAATCGTCCCGCCAACCGGCTGATCCATAAAGCGCTGACAATGTTGAGGCCACAAGTTCAAAGCGGAGAAAATCGGCAATTGCTGCGCGAGCTAACGGCAGCGTTCGCCGATGTGCCGCAAACGGCGAACCCGCATGCCGACTGGCGAAAGCATCGCGTGGATCGCTCCATGCGTCACTACGGTCCGGTCATGCAATGGGTGGCACTGTTTCTGTTTCGCCACGGGCTGACCACATTCGCCGGACGTCACACGAATCTCTCGCTTCTCTTTCCCATGGAAAAAGTCTTTGAAGACTTCGTCACGCACAGCTTTCTTCGCCATCAGGATGAGTTCAGGTTGGAGCGCCAGAGACCGGAGCGTTATCTGGCCACGCATAACGGCAAAGGAGCATTCAAAACAAAGCCTGATATTTCGCTCACGGACGGCGGCGACCGAGTTGTGTTCATACTGGACGCCAAGTGGAAGGAAATTGACGCCTCAAAACCGGAAGACAATTACGGCATAACGCAATCCGACCTCTACCAGCTCTACGCCTATGGCAAGCGCTACAAATGCCGGAAACTTGCTCTCGTTTATCCGCAAACGCGCAAGTTCAATGCCCCACTCACTTACCGGCTTGTCGATGAACTCACGCTGCTATGTCTTCCCTTCGACGTAACCTCGCCGAAAAATAGCGTTCAGGAATCAGTACGGCAATTGGCAGAGAAAAACTGAAGCACCTCGTCTACCGAGACATTCCGCCCGAGCGTTGACTACAGAAGCACTCGACGGGGACTCGGTATTTGTCCGCTTCCGAGCGGCAAAAGGATGCGAGAGTAGGCGCAGCGAGCCCGATGCATGGCGATGTTTCAGCGGAAACATCCAAGACGAAAGCCGCTTGAACAAACGCCCGAAAGCTCTTTCCGCCGACTAACGGTCTTCGTTGCCGTCAGCCGTATCACTCTTGGCGGCCTCCCACTCACCATACGTGCGACCATCGTCAAGCTTCCACGCGGCTCGACCGTTCCGGCTTGAGCCGCTGACAACGGCGGCGGCCGATGACACCGACTTGAAGCCGTAATCGGCAGAGAAAACAAGGGATTCGCCTTCCGGGCGCAAATCACTCTCCGTGAGCATGCGCTCGCGAATCTTCTTAGCGCTATCGGGAACTGTGGGCACCTCGTCAACCTTCGCAAGCGAACCCCGCTCCACAACAAAGATTCCCGACTCGCCGAGTCTCATCTTCGCTCTGAAGCCGTCACCCTTGAAGTAGAAGGTCTCTTGAATCTCCGAGCCGGTAGCGGCGCTTTCGTCTTCATCCCCGCTTTCCGCGTCCTGGAAGCGTGGCGAACGAAAGAGATCGCAGCCAAGCACGCCGACAAGCATCTTCGCCTGATCTACGAATTTGTCCATGTCGCAACGATCTGGCAACGGCAGGTCGCCTGCGTTTTCAGCTGGTCTATGTGCGGGAAGCAACCAACCTGGATTTCGTCCCGCCTCCTCGACGAGACGAGCCTCAACATGTCTCACGTGTGCCTTGGTCAGGTTTTCGTCCTTGCTGGCTAGCACTACCGTATCCTCCCAAAACTGTTTTTCGTCATCCGAATTGTGTGTCGTTAGTCGTTGGTACACCTTTTCCGACTCACCAATATAAGCCTGTCTTCGATCCGACGGCGAATCGTCGGCATCCAGCAGGATATACACGCCAGATCGTTGGATGTTCTCGCCGAACGTGGCTCTCGCATCGGACAATTGGCTCCTTCGGAATGCCATCGCCCACGTTGTTGACATGGTCAGTTCCGCCCACCTGGTTCCGTCGGGGTTGCCGTCCCGCAAAAATATTTTGATCGTTCTAGCATTCTTGTATTCGTTGCTCATCGTGCCCGTTACCCCGAGGCCAAGAAAGCCGGGAGTATAGCCAAGCATGGAAGTGCTCAGGATCAGGAACGAGTGCGTTGCAGGATTTGAGCACCGGGAATGATGTGGAGTAAGAGCCATATGAGCCGATCTGGAGAAGAGGACAAGCCTTATAATCCGCTATTGAGCGATAGGAACGCGCTGGTTACGGGTCGTTATGCCCTCATTGTCCGTATTAACCGAAAGGGCCACTAAGGAACGAGGTGGGTACTACACGCCTCGCGCCATAGCAGCACACTTGGTTCAGTGGGCTGTTCGGAAGGACACGGATCTTCTGCTGGATCCATCCTGCGGCGACGGGCGATTTATCGCCTGCCATCCCAAGAGCATCGGCGTAGAGCGCAACCCGGAGGCTGCACGGGAGGCGAAGCAACAAGCTCCCGATGCAACAGTGCATGAAGGCGACTTCTTCGAATGGGCTGATCAGACTACGGAACGCTTCGACTGCGCAGCGGGAAATCCACCGTTCATTCGATACCAGACTTTCAACGGCGCAGTACGCAAGCGCGCCCTGAGCCTTTGTTCTAGAATTGGCGTTTCCTTTTCGGGCCTGACAACGTCCTGGGCGCTCTTTCTGGTAGTTACGGCGAGCCTGCTTCGGCGCGGTGGCCGAATGGCGTTCGTCGTACCCGCGTCCATCGGCCATGCGCCCCATGCTGCTCCTTTGATGGAGTATCTCGTTTCCAACTTCGACGTTGTGCGGATCGTCCCCATTCGACGCAAACTCTTTCCGCATCTGTCGGAAGATTGCTGGCTATTGTTCGCAGAAGGCTTTGGGGGGGTAACCAAGCACATCGCAATCGCACCGACTGACCGCTTCCAACCCACCCACATAGTCACTCAATCCGTCGAATCAGTGCCGGTGGAAGAGTGGCGCAGCATGTGGAACCGCAGGTTACGCCCGTACCTGCTCAGCGAGGTGGATCGCTCGATTTACCAGGAAATCGCGGAGCTACCGGATTCCGTGCGTCTGGGCGACGTGGCCTCCGTGGGCATCGGCTACGTAAGCGGCGCCAACGAGTTCTTCCATCTACGCCCATCGGAAGCGGATCGTTGGCGCATCCCCAAGGATTTCCTGTATCCCACTGTTCGAAATAGCCGGGCACTTCCGGCCCGCAACCTTTCGGACAAAACGATTCGCGAGTGGTACCGATCCGACAAGCCCATTCTGTTACTACGCATCCCGAAGAACAAGTCGGTACCCCGGCCCGTCAGGAACTACCTGGACTCGCCGCAGGGACGGGCGGCGCGGCGAAGCTACAAATGCCGCAATCGCAAACCCTGGTACTCCGTGCCGGACGTTCGCGTGCCGGGTTATTTTCTGACCTATATGTCTGGCGTGGCGCCTAATCTGGTACGGAACTCCGCCAAAGCGACCTGCACGAACGCGCTGCACGCCGTGCATCTCCACAACGATCGCGAGGAGAAGCGGCTGCTGGAATCCTGGAACTCGACTTACGTCCAACTCAGTTGCGAGCTGGAAGGACATGCGCTTGGTGGCGGGATGCTCAAACTTGAACCCGGGGAAGCCGCGCGAGTGGTGCTGCCGCCGTCCAGTGCACTTTCCCGCCTGGCTCCAACACACCTCGAAGATGCCCTGTGGACGTTACGCAAGTGGAGACACTATGACAACAGGCGCTGACCCGGAGAACGGTGTTGTCTTTGTGAACAGGTTGGATGCATTCCGTCACTTCGCGGAATTTCGCGGGCCAACGCAGAGCCAGTTGCACATACGGCCCTTGCATGAGTACGTCACGTCACGTCTGGTCCTGGAAGGCGGATTTCTCCCCAGCGAACTGAGCCCGCGGCCGCCGCTTCGGACCGAGAATACCGGGAAATTGCGTCGCGTCATATACGCGCCACAAGAACGTACCCGAACCGAAGCCACGATCCTCGGCGGGCTAAAGACGAAGAAAGTCGACATTGTCGTAAGCAAGGAGGGGATCGGTCCCGTACTTGCGATTTCGTGCAAGGGGATGACAGGAGCGGTTCGCAACCTGACGAACCGCCTCGAGGAAACCATTGGCGAATGCACAAACGTTCATCTGAGCTATCCCACGCTGGTATTTGGCTATCTCTTCCTGATGCGCGCCAATCGAGAGGGAGAAAATACGTTGCTGACCGACGCGGCACTCGACAGCCAGGGTCGGCCGCTTGAGGGTATTGTTCGTTTTCATCAGGCCTTGAGCGGCATGACCGGGCGGCTGAGTGCGCGAAATGACGCGAGCCGCTACGAAGCGATCGCAATGACACTTGTGGAGGTATCGCCGAGGCGCGCCGGCGAAATCAATGCAGACTATCCACCTCGTGATAGCGCCATTCATTTTGATCAGTTCTTTGAGACGATATATCGACGCTACGACGAGCGGTATGTGGTTAGCGCCCCTCTACTGGCAGGCAAAACCCGCAGGTTGGAATGGTCCGGTAACTCTCCGGCGTTCGACGCAGAGCCTCTCCGAAGGCTTGACTATAATCCCAGAGTAGCCGCTTAGACCGGGTATATCACGGATCCTAGGAATTCCGGGCGAGATATGCCGGTTAGACCCTCTCTCCCAGGGTTAGCGCAGACGGACCGCGGTGCCGCTGGCGGCGACCATGAGCATGCTGCCGCCGGACCCCACCACCTCGTAGTCCAGATCGATGCCGACCACGGCGTCGGCGCCCTTCATGCGCGCCTCCTCCGATAATTCGGCCAGCGCGGTCTCGCGGGAGCGCCGCAATTCCTTTTCGTAGGCGGAGGATCGCCCGCCCACGATGTCGCGAATTCCGGCGAAGATGTCTTTCAGGATGTTGGCGCCGACGATGGCCTCGCCGGTCACGATTCCGCGGTATTCGCGGATTGTCTTGCCTTCAACCGTCGGTGTCGTCGTAAGAATCATTCTCTTTCTCCAGTTTTTCCAGTCTTTGTACGGATGCAGTTGCCAGTTCCCGGGCGCCCGCGCCGGTCAATGCCGAAATCGTGAACACGGGCGCGGACCAGGCCAGTTCGCCCGTCAAACCCTCCCTGATCCGCGCGGCCTCGTCTTCGGGCAGAAGGTCGGCCTTGTTCAATACAAGCCAGCGTTCCAGCCCGGCCAGCTTGTCATCGAATTGCTTCAACTCTCCGGCAATCGTAGTGACGTCCTCCGCCAGGCTACCGACCGCCGCCGGACCGCCTTCCGCGGAGGTCATGTCCACCAGGTGCAGCAACAGCCGCGTGCGCCTCAGGTGGCGCAGGAACCGGGATCCCAGTCCGACGCCGCTCGCGGCGCCCGGCACCAGCCCGGGGATGTCGGCCATCACGAAGCTCTGCATCGGACCCACGGCCACCACGCCGAGCTGCGGATGCAGGGTCGTGAAGGGGTAGTCCGCGACCTTGGGGCGGGCCTCGGACACGGCCCGCAGCAGGGTGGACTTGCCGGCGTTCGGGAGGCCCAGCAGCCCCACGTCCGCCAGCAGCGTCAAATCCAGGTCAAGGCGCCGGGCTTCGCCGCGCGTGCCCGGCGTGTGTTGGCGGGGCGCCCGGTTGACGCTGGACTTGAAGCGGGCGTTGCCCCGTCCGCCGCGCCCGCCGCGGGCCACCAGCAATTCGGTCTTGTCGGCGTTCAGTTCGCCCAGCACTTCCTGCGTGTCCGCCTCGGTCACCCGGGTACCGGCGGGCACGGGGATTCGCAGGTGGGCGCCGGCCGCGCCGCTTCGATCACGGCCCGCGCCCGCCCGACCGTTGCCGGCCCGAAACACCTTGCGCGCGCGGAAATCGGCCAGGGTGTTGATGGCCGGCGCAAGCACCAGCGTCACGTCGCCGCCGTCGCCGCCGTCGCCGCCGTCCGGCCCCCCGCGGGGAATGTACTTCTCGCGGCGGAAGCTTACGCAGCCGTTCCCACCGTCGCCGGCGCGAACGCGGATCCGGGCTTCGTCGGAGAATTTCATGGCGGCGGCGGTGGCTGGCGAGTCGTGAAGCTACCACGTATTGCGTCGGGGGCGAGATGGCCCCGTGCGAGAGTGACTGAGGGCGGGACCGCCCTCGCTCCCGGGGTTAAGGGCGGGACGCCCCCGCTCCCAGGGTCAGGACGGGATTACGGAGACGAAGCGGCGGTTTGCCGGGCCCTTGCGCTCGTACCTGACGACGCCGTCGCTGGTGGCGAACAGCGTGTGATCGCGTCCCAGGCCCACATTGGCGCCGGCATGAAAGGCGGTGCCGCGCTGGCGCACGAGGATATTGCCGGCCAGCACCTGCTCGCCGCCGAATTTCTTGATTCCCAGCCGTTTGGACTCGGAATCGCGTCCGTTGCGGGAACTGCCCGCAGCTTTCTTATGCGCCATAGGTCAACTCTCCTCGCCCGCCTTGTCCGCCGCGGCCTTCTTTGCCGGGGCCTTCTTTGCAGCAGTCTTCTTCGCAGGGGCTTTCTTGTCGGCGACCTGCTTCGCGGGCGCCTCTTTCGCCGGAGCCTTCTTCGCAGGCGGCTTCGGCAGATCGATGCCGGCAATCTCCACGGTCGTGAATTGCTGGCGATGCCCCAGCGTGCGGCGATAGTCCTTGCGCCGCTTGAACTTGATCACTTCGATCTTCTTTGCCCGGCCGTGTTCGCACACGGTGGCCCGAACCTGGCCCACCGGCTCGCCCGTAGTCCCGATGCGCGTCTCCGAGCCTTCCTGCCCGCCGATCAGCATCGCGTCAAAGCGCAATTCGTCGCCCACCTCGGCGCTGAGGCGCTCAACGCGCAAGCGCTGACCTTCCGATACGCAATACTGCTTGCCGCCGGTGCTGATCACCGCAAACATCTGGACTCTCCGGGAACCTGACTGGCCGGGGCGCGATTATATCCGCTCACGCCCCCGGCGGGACTATCTACCTTCCGCCCGCGCCGCCGCCCAGCCCAATTGCATCGGCGGCAAACGCGAACTGGTTGGCGACGTCCTCGATCCGCATCCAGATGGGCGTGCCGGCGCCGTGCCCCGCGCGCGTCTCGACGCGGATCAGCACCGGCCTGGCGCAGCCCTGGGCATGCTGCAGCGCCGCGGCGAACTTGTAGCTGTGCCATGGCACTACCCGGTCGTCATGATCGGCGGTGGTGACCAGGGTCGGCGGATAGCAGACGCCCTCGGCGACGCGATGCACCGGCGAATAGGCGTACTGGGCGCGAAAATCCGCCTCGTTCTCGGACAGGCCGTAATCGTCCGCCCAGGCGCGCGCGTTGGCGCTTGGCGTGTGGTAGCGAAGCATGTCGAGCACGCCCACGTCCGGCAGCGCCGCCCCGAACAGGTCGGGGCGCTGGGTCATCACGGCGCCCACCAGCAGGCCGCCGTTGCTGCTGCCCTGGATGACGAGCCGCGAGGGCATCGTGTAGCCCTCGTCGATCAGCCACTGCGCGGCGGCGATGAAATCGTCGAAGACGTTCTGCTTGCGCTCGCGGGTGCCGGCCAGGTGCCACTCGCGGCCGTACTCGCCGCCGCCGCGCAGGTTGGGGATCGCGAGCATGCCGCCAAGCTCCAGCCAGACCAGGCGGGAGCTGCTGTAAACGGGCGTCAGCGATATGTTGAAGCCGCCGTAACCGTAAAGGAGCGCGGGGTGTTCGCCGGTCTTTTCCAGGTCCTTGCGGTGCACGAGGAACATCGGGATTTGCGTGCCGTCCTTGCTGTCGTAGAAGACCTGGCGGGTCACGAACCGCGTGCCGTCGATCGACGTCTCGGTTCGGTGGTGCAGCATGCTCTCGCCCGTGCCGACGTCGTAGCGGTACACGGCGCCGGGATCGGTGAATCCGGAGAAGTTGTAGAACGTCTCGGGATCGTCCCATCGTCCGCCGAACCCGCGCACCGACCCGATGCCGGGCAGTTCGATCCGCTCCACCAGGCTGCCGTCGGCCTCATGAACCATCACCAGCGGCTTGACGTCCTGCAGATAGGAGGCGATCAGCCGTCCCCCCACCGCGGTGATGCTCAGCATGGTGTTTTCGCCCTCGGGAATGACTTCGGCCCATTGCTGCGGGCTGTTGATGTCCAGAGAAATCACCTTGCGGCGCGGCGCATCCTTGTTGGTCGAGAAGAAGAAGGTATCGCCGTCGTTGGCGACGTACCGGTAAATCGCATCCCATTCGTCAAGCAGCGGACGTATCGCGGAATCCGGTTCGTCCATGCGCCGGTAGTGAACCGCGTTGCTCAAATAGCCTTCCTGCAATATGACGATCAGGTAGGCGCCGTCCTCGGTGACGGATGCGTACGCGTTGCGGCCTTCGTCAGGCGGCATCCGGAGCACCAGGCGGTCGTCGGCCTGGTCCGTGCCGAGTTCGTGAAAGTAGACCGACACGGCCTTCTTGTCATCGCCGGCGCCCTGCCCGTCCACCGGGTAGCGGCTGTAGTAGAGGCCGCGTTCGTCCGGAGTCCAGGAAACGCCGCTGAACTTGGTGTAGGTCAGACGGTCGGGCAGGTCCTCGCCGGTGGCGATGTCGCGCACGTGCCAGTCGCGCCAGTCGGAGCCCCCGTCGGACTTCGCATAGGCGATGTAGCGGCCGTTGGGGCTTACCGAGTTGCCCGCCAGGCTGACGGTCCCGTCCTCTGCCCAGGAGTTGGGATCGAGCAGCGCCCGCGCTTCGCCGTCAAGGCCCTCACTCACGAAGAGCACGCTGTGGTTCTGAAGCCCGTCGTTGCGGAACTCGAAATACCACGGTCCTTCGCGCCAGGGCGCGGAGCGGCGCGGATAGTTCCAGACTTCGGTCAGCCTCCCCTTGAGCCGCTCTCTCAGTTCGATCGACGCCAGGTAAGGCTCGACCAGTTCGTTCTGGGCCGCAATCCAGGCCGCGGTCTCCGGAGCCTCCATCTCCTCCATCCAGCGGTAGGGGTCGGCAACCTGAACGCCGAAATAGTCGTCCTGCTGCCGGGAGCGCGCGGCGGACGGGTATTCCAGTCCGTCGTCGCCGGGCGGAGAGCAATTTGTGGCAATAAAGGCGAATGCAAGGAAAAGGACTGATCTACGCATTGCAGGTGATCCAGAGGAAACGAGCCTGAATTCTAGCCGTTGGCGACCGCTTGCAGGCGGCAAATTGATATCATTGGCGCGGTGTCCAATTCGGACGTATTCCGGCAGGCCTTGCGGCTGGTGGGGAAGGACTTCAACCTCCTCAACCGCCTCATCTACAGCCACTTGCGCAGCGACGTTCCGCTGGTCGGGCGGGTAGCGCAGTACCTCCTGAACTCGGGCGGCAAGCGCATACGCCCGCTGTTGCTGATGCTCGTGGCACGCGCGCTGGGCTGCGCTCCGGGCGGCCCCCAGGTCCGGGCCGGCGTCATCGTGGAATACATTCATTCGGCCACGCTGCTGCACGACGATGTCGTGGACGAGGCGGAAATGCGCCGCGGCAAATCGGCGGCCAACGTGCTGCACGGGCCCGCCGCCAGCGTGCTGGTTGGCGATTTCCTCTATTCGCGCGCGTTCCAGTTGATCGTCGAGCTGCTCGAGCAGCGCCGGGCCGTGGAGGTCCTCGCATCCACCACCAACCAGATCGCCGAAGGCGAAGTCATGCAATTGATGAATCTGAGCGAGTTGGCCGTCACCGAAGAGCAGTACCTCGAGGTCATCCGGCGCAAGACCGCGTCGCTATTCGAAGCCTGCGCGCGGATCGGGGCCATTCTGGCGAACAGCGACAGGGACGTCGAGGATGCCGCCGCACGCTACGGGCTCGAGCTCGGCATGGCCTACCAGATCACCGACGACGTGCTGGACTACTCCGGCGGCGAGGAAGCGTTCGGCAAGAATGTCGGCACCGACCTGAAAGAGGGAAAGACGACCCTGCCGCTGCTTCATGCCATGCGGGTCGGGTCTCCCGGCCAGCAGAGCGTGCTGCGCAATGCCCTGCGCACCGGCGGTCTGGGCAACCTGTCCGACGTCATGGAAGCTATCGAATCCACGGGGGCGCTAAAATACGCCGCCGGGCGCGCACGCGAAGCTTCCGGACGCGCCGCGGACGCCCTGTCCGCGCTGCCCGAAAACCGCTTTCGCGAAGTGTTGACATCGCTGGCGCGGTTCGCGGCGGAGCGCAGTTACTAGCTTCCGCGTACTCAGCCCTACGGTCGGGGTGTAGCTCAGCCTGGTAGAGCACTGTCTTCGGGTGGCAGGAGTCGCTGGTTCAAATCCAGTCACCCCGACCATTAAACTGCTTCGATTGTGATGTAAAAATCGTTGACAAACCCATGAAATAATGTATATTTGCTGAACCAACAACGCCACCATTAGGGCAACGATAATGCGCAAAGCAGTTGTTGGAATTACTCTGTTTCTGCTCGCGGCGCCGCTGGCCGCCGACGAGAAACTCAATGACAGGATGATGCACTCCGCATCGATCCTGCAGGAAATCCGCGGACCCCTCGAAGAAGAACCCCCCGGCGTCCTCAAGGACGCCTATGCCGTAGCGATCTTTCCGGAATTCGTGAGGATGGGTCTGATCGGTGGCGTGAAACATGGCCGCGGCGTGCTGTCCACGCGGCTTGAATGCGGAAACTGGAGCAGGCCCGCCTTCGTTCGCATCACCAGCGGCAGCTTAGGCCTGCAATTGGGCGTGTCGATGTCGCAACTGCTGATCGTGTTCAAGGACCCGAAGGCCGTCGAGGCGATTTCCGGCGGGCAGTTCACGATCGGCGCCGACGCCGGCTACGCGGCGGGAGAGCTGGGCGGCAGCGCGACTGCAGGCACGGACAACAAGCTGGAGAACAAGATCGTGATGATGGCCCGCTCCAAGGGCCTGTTCGCAGGCGTGGCGCTGGAGGGAGGCGTCCTCAGGAGCGAAAAAGACTCCAACGTCGAGTTCTACGACGCTGCGATCGGGCTGGACGGCCGGAGACTGCTGGAGGATGAGGAAGTGAAGTTGCCGCCGATCGCACAGCATTTCCTCATCATTCTCGGCGAGTCCGTGCCGCCTGTTTCGCCGGAAGCGGCCCAGGCAGGCGGCGAATGCGAATCGGATGTGGACCTTCGCTTCGCCGAAGACGAGAATGTGGAAACGGTGACCCGGTACGCGCCCAGCGAACCTGCAAGGGTAGATGCAAGCGGCCGTACGGGACGCTCCATCATCGATCCCTACAACCCGCGTTCCCGGGCGCTCGCCAATGCAAAGGGCCCAGCCTCCGGGACACAAAATGGTCTTGTTAGCGCGAACGCAGCGCCTGAGGCGGGGACATGGGTGACGCCCGCAACCGGGAGCCTGCAGCCGACCGCGGGTCCATCGTCCGGTTCGGGGCTCGGCGGCAAGATCGCCGGAAGGCTTGCCGACGCGGCGGTGGACGGCGCCAAGGACCTGGCGGTGGATTCCATAAGCAACAGGCCTGAAGCGCGGGGAGCGAAACTGGCCGCGCGTGTGGGCGGCGAACTGGCGAGCTCCGCCCGGCCCGGTCCGTCCGCGCCGCTGCAAAAGAAGCGGGCGCTACAGGAGCCGCAAGCCGCGATCGCGTCCGTCGACGGCGTATGGGTGACGCCGGACGCCCCGGATTACCGGATTGCCGGCCGGTCGCCCGACCCACTGCCGTCGATGTCCGGCGCGCCGGATGCGGAACTTACCGGGCCGCCGGCGCCCTCGGATTGGCCCGCCGAATGGCGCGATGCGCAACTGCTGGGCGGGGTTTGCGAGCCGGGATCCTGAACCCGCGCTAACCGCGCCGAAAGTAGCTCCGCGCCAGCTCATCGGGGGAACGGCGCAGGATATACGCCAGCGCAAGCAGCCGATTCCCGAGGCTGCGCCTGAACCACCCGTCGCGCTTCCATCGCCGGGCCGAGACGCCCAGGACGGCCGGCACGGGCGCGAACCTGCCCGATTTCCGCAGACGCTTTACGAGCGGAGGTTCTTCGAACAATGAGCGAGGGGGGAAGCCCCCGGCTTGCCTGTAGGCATCGCGGCGCACGAAGAGTCCCTGATCGCCGTAGGGCGTTCCGACCCGCGACCGCAGGTTGATCAGAAAGGCCAACAGTCGCGCCTGCCAGCAACGCTCGCCTTCGAAAGCGAACCGGAACCAGCCGCCCACGGTATCCGGGCCCATGTGCGCCCGAATGGCGGCAATGGACTCCGGACGCGGAGTGTTGTCGGCATGAAGAAACCACAACAGCTCGCTTTCCGCCGCGCGCGCGCCGCGGTCCATCTGCTCGCCCCGGCATGCGCGAGACTCCAGGTAGCGGCACCCCGCCCCGCTGCACAGCGTCTCGATCTCGCGATCGCTTCCGCCATCCACGACGATGACCTCCGAAGGCCGCGGGTCGAGCGCCGCGAGGGCCTCAAGCATCCGCCCGAGCGCCTGCCGGTCCCGGTATACGGGGATAACGACGGAAACGTCCATCAGGCCAGCCGGTTCAGCATGAGCCAGCGGCGCAGCTCGCGCCTCGCCGGTCTTGCGTCCCCGCGCAACGCCCGGACCAGCGGCGCCAGGTCGGAGTGGCGGTCGACGTCGAATCCGCCCGGAATCCTCAACGCCGCCTGGCCGGCACCGCGGCAGGCGGCGCCCAATGCCTGGGCCAGGCCCTGCGTACCCCAGGGAAGACCCGCCAGCGGAGGCCAGCCCCTGCGCGTGGCCATCATCGTGACGCCGCCATCGCGGGCCGCGGCCAGCACCGCGTCATGCGTGGCGAGGCCGGCGAGCACGCGCCGGTAGTGCCGCGGCTTCAGCACCGGCGCATCGCTGCCGATATAGATCCGGCGCGTCAATTGCATGGCGTCCAGCGCCCGGTCCAGTCGTCCCAGCCGCCTGCCCAGGTTGCCGGCGCCCTGCGCAACGACCCTGACCGGCGCCCGGCGGTCCGATCGCATCGCCGGCAAGGAGCGCGCCCAGTCAAGATCGCCGCGGTCTTCCGGGACCAGCACGACCGGTCCGCGCCAGTCCCTGAGGTCCTCCAGCGCGCAGTCCAGCATCAGCCGGGAAAGTTCCACAACGGCCCCCTCCTCCAGCGACGCCGCCAGCCGGCGTTTGCCGTGACGCTCGCGCGGTCGGCGAAACACCAGCGCGAGCGCACAATCACGCCGCTGTGCTATGCTGGAATTTCGACTGAATAGACCCATATCCGTTAGTAGATCAGTACACTCCGTAGTAGATAATCCACCCGCGAACGCACTGGCCAGGGTAACTTGATGCAGTACTCCAATTTTGTCAGAACCTTCAACGCCCACAGCGGCGCGAAGGAGTTGATGGAAGACATGTCATGCCCCATTCCGGGAGTCGACAAGGTATATCGACTGGGCGGCGGCAACCCGGCGATCATTCCCGAAGTCAGGGAAATTTTCCGCGCCGAACTGGCGAAAATCGCGGCCGACCCCGACCGTTTCGACAACATGGCGTCGGTCTACTCGGAGCCGCTGGGAGACACGCGTTTCCGCGAGGCGCTGGCCGATCTGCTGCGCGAGGAATACGGCTGGCCCCTGACCGCCCGGAACATCTCCCTGTCGCCCGGCAGCCAACTCTGCTTCTACTATCTGTTCAACCTTTTCGGCGGCGTGGGCCCCGGCGGCAAGCGGCGCCGGATCATCATTCCGCTGTGCCCGGAATACATCGGCTACAAGGGCCTTCTTTCCGACGACGCGGACGTCGCCTCCCGCCGCTCGGTCATCCGCAAGCTCCCCAACCGCCAGTTCAAGTACGGCCTGCGCATGGAGGGGCTGGATGAAGTCGCGGACGTCGGCGCGATCGTCGTGTCCAGGCCCACCAATCCCACCGGCAACGTGATTCGCCAGTCGGAGCTTGCGCGGCTGGATGAAGTGGCGCGGGAACGGCAGGTCCCGCTGATCGTGGACAACGCGTACGGCTTCCCCTTCCCCGGCATGATCTACGTCAATGAGCGACCCGAGTGGAACGACAACACGATACTGACGATGAGCCTGTCCAAGATCGGCCTGCCGGCGCTGCGCACGGGGATCGTGGTGGCCAACGAGGAAGTCACCGAAATCCTGGGACGCGTGAACGCGCTTACGCAGCTGGCGGTGGGGGCCGCGGGCGCGGCACTGGTCGCG
>CAYMQG010000048.1:0-21609 GCA_964392625.1 uncultured Gammaproteobacteria bacterium
TTCAACAACAAGCGACTCCTCGAACCCATCGGCAACCGACCGCCGGCGGAAAAAGAGGACGAGTATTATCGGCAACTGGAAGTGTCAGCCATGGCGGCTTGACTCAAACTAAACAGCCTCCGGTAAACCCGGGTCGATTCAGGTCTGTCCCCGCGTCCAGCATTCTTAATCAGTTTGCCCTTGCCAAGAAGGAGATCTTGGAGGATAGAGCTGTCGCCGCCGTATGGGCTCCTATTCTGCAATCAATGGGGCCCTCCCTGCTTCAGCAGGCACAGTTTGCGCTCGATTGTGGACAACAAATGGCAGAGTTTTGTCTAAAGTCCTATATGTTTCGTCGAAGGAAGAACGCGGAAGCACTATCCAAGTCGATAGCAGGTTACTTAAATTCTCAAGAGGTTCATCTAAGCCATGCCCGCCGCATTAGTTTTGACGAATGCAAGCACATTGGCTTGTCAGTGCACAAGCTTGAAAGGAGCCAGCTTCTTCAGGATGAGGTTTTGACCATTTATCACTTGCTGACCATTGCCTTTGAACAATCACCTGCCGTAAAAATAGTCCGAAATCATCAGGGAAAGGCGTGGCTTAAGTCTTACCATCCCAACAAGCCAACGCCCGCGTAGACCATCGAATGCAGATTTGACAGGAACGGCGCGGCTTCAATTACTATGCGCCGCTTCTCAACGACGTTGAGTGTCCTGCGCCCAGGCCGACATAGGTGAATCGTCCGCGACTGCCCTGCCTCCCGCCGCAAAGTCTAGAATATTCGCTTACAACGAATTCCGTGTCCTTGGCAGCCTTGAATGATGCTCCGGTAACCCACCCCACAAGGCTGGGAATTGCTGTCTTCGTCTGCATGTTGCTGAACCCCGTATGCGCATTGGCGGAGCCCGTCATCGTCAGGGATTGCGAATTCTGTCCTGAGCTGGTTGTTATTCCGGCGGGCGGCTCTTTCGTCATGGGTGCGGAAGACGCCGAGGGACTGGCCTGGGGCATGCCCGAAGCCCTGGCGGCCAATGAGCGGCCGGTCGCCGCGATCACGATTGCTCACTCTTATGCCATCGGCCGGACGGAAGTAACGCGGGCCCAGTTTGCGGAATTCGTGGAAGAGACGGGCTTTACGACAATGAAAGGCTGCTCTCACCTCACCGATTGGGGCTGGCAGATGCAGCCGGAGTTCACCTGGCGCGATAACAGTATCGGAAGTTCCGACGACCATCCGGCACCGTGCCTGCGGCGCGCCGAGATACTGGCCTACCTGGACTGGTTGAGCGCCAGGACGGGTCACGCATACCGCCTGCCCAGCGAGGCGGAATGGGAATATGCCGCGCGGGCGAATTCGAAGTTCGCCGCCTTCTGGGGCGAAGACTGGACGCAGGCCTGTGCGTTTCAGAACGGCGCCGACCGGTCATTCGTCGAAGTGGCCGCGGATATCCCCTACGATCAGTTCGTGGACTGCGACGATGGGTATGCCTTTACGGCACCCGTTGCCAGCTTCGAGCCGAACGCCTTCGGCCTCTACGACGTGGCGGGCAACGTTTCGGAACTGACGGCCGATTGCTATGCGCTGGGTCACGCGGACGCGCCCCGCGATGGAACGCCCTACCTCGAGCCCTCCTGCCGAACATGGGTGATCAAGGGCGGCTCCTGGGCCGGTTTCCCCGGCTTGCTGAGGGTGGCGACACGCCTGCCCATATTCGCAACAACGGCAGGCTCGGGCTTCGGCTTTCGCGTGGCCCGCAACGTCGACTGAGCGCTGGCGCCGGCCACGGTGGCAGCTTTGCTCTGGAATCAGCGGCAGGCTTCGCCTGGAATAGGTGGCAGCTTTCGAATGGAATCAGTACCAGACTTCATCTGGAACACGCAGTTGGCTAAACGTTAACTTCAGCATCCGCGCGCGCTCGTTCGGACGCGGACTCGACCCTGAATCGCACCCCTTCGTGCCTTTGAAGGCATCCAATAATCTCAAACAGGTTTTGGGTGCGGGGATTTCCGTTGGGGCCAAACATGCGCATCAGGCTTTTGGGAGATTTGCTGGTTTGCCTGCCCAATTCCGGAAAGCCGATGGTAGCGTTGATGTAGTCCCGAAGAACGACCTTCGCCGTGTCCACATCGCCCGAAAGCAACGAGTCGATTCCTTCCTTCAGCAGCTCCCGGCGAAACTCCGGGTCGCGCTCCAGGCGCGCCAGGATCGTTTCTTTGAAATGACGAGTAAGAACCATGCCGTTAGTGCTCCTGTTTCTTTTGTTGTTTGTAATCGCGCCATAGGCGGCGGGCGGCCTCGATATCCGATTGTTGTCCCTTCTTGGTGCCGCCACCGAGAAGAATGATCAGGGAATTGCCGTCCTTGCCGAAATACACCCGGTAACCTGTGCCAAAGTTGATTCGGCTTTCGAAAATTCCCCCGCCCAGGTTCCTGACGCTGGACAGATTGCCAAGCTCGATCCGATAAAGCGCTGTTGATACCTTGGCGGCAGCCGGAGCAGGAAGTCGTCCGAACCATCTTGCATATCGGCTACGACCTTCGGCATCGACGTACTCCCTTACGCGGATCATTAGCATAAAGGTAACACATAATTTACCTTAAGGACACTAACTCTCTGCGTCGAACAGCGATTCCAGTTCGTTCATGGAGCATACGTTGGGTTATTTTTCGCGGAGTTTCCGACCGAAGGCGCGCACCGGCATCCGCACTGCGGCCGTCCTTCACTCAGGTGGGGGACCCCCGTCAACGAACTGGCCGTTTGACCAGAGTCCTTCTTTTATGGACGTATCCGGATTGGTCAGCCGTCCCTGGCCGTTGGGCATGCCGTCTTTCCATTCTCCGTAAAACACACCGCCGTCGGGCAGGATGAAACGGCCCAGGCCGCTGGGTTTGCCTTCGAACCAGTCGCCGAAGTAAATGCCGCCGCTGGGATAAACAAACGTGCCTGTGCCTTGTTTGTCGCCGTGGTTGTAGCCGCCGACATAAGTGCCGCCGTCGTTGTACATGACGGTCCCGTGCCCATGCTCCCGATCGTCATGCAATCCAACGTATTTGCCTCCGTCCGACCAGGCCCAGGGGCCATCGGTTTGAGGTTCGTCGCCGGTCCACTCGATCGCGTACTTCGCGCGGTTCACAAAAATGTATACGGCGCGCCCCTTGCGTTCATCGTCCTGCCAGTCGCCAACGAATTCGGCGCCGCTGGCGAGCTTCCATTTTCCGCGGCCATGCCGTTTTCCGTCTTTCCACTGGCCGATGTATTCGGAGCCGTCGTCATATTTCATGCGGCCCTGTCCATTGGTGCAATCGCCTTCGACACACTCGGCGAAGGCTTGATGACTGAAAAGGAGTAGCAGAAGAAAGGATGCGGCATGTTTCATGGAATAACTCCGACTCTCGCCGCCAAGCTTGCTATTTCTCCCGGGCGTCCGTCAAACGGGACGTCGACTGAGGGCGCGTTGGGCGCAGATATACTGGCTTTAGGTTTTGGGCATCAGGGGGTATGCAATGCGTGCAATCACGTTCCTGGCAGCGATTGGGGCGCTTTCCCTGTTCGCGGTTGCGGCACAGGCCGATGACGAAACTGTGTCCGATGCGTGCGCCGCGGCTCAGGCCGGCGTAGGGCCAGCTGCCGACGAGGGTGCATCCCCGATCGACGTGGCGCTTTGCGCGTCGGAAGGGTCCACGAACCTGACGACCGTCACGACAGGCAACGTCACCCAGTCTGTCGGCCAGGTCGGCGGCGAGCCGGTCAATGTCGTTTCCAGCGACGTTGGGAATGTCAGCGTTGCAACGGGCCAGGTTGGCGACAAGCAGATCAACGTCACTTCCACCGACCTCGGGAACGTCACGGTTGCTACGGGTGATGTCGACGGCCGGCCGGTCAGCACCAGCACGGTCGAACTCGGGAGTTCAACGGTGACGACGGGAACCGTGGGCGAGCAGTCGATCAACCGGATCACGAACGACGTCGGAGACTCCCGGCACACGAGCGGCCAGGTCGGCGACCAATCCGTCAACGCGGTCACGACGCAATTCGGCAACACCAGCGTCACGACGGGTCAGGTCGGCGGCGAACCCGTATCGCTGACGACAGTCAAGGTCGGCAACGTCACGGTCACGACCGGTCAGGCCGGAGGAAAGTCCGTCAACACCACCACCGTCAAGATCGGCAACGTCGAACACAAGATCGACCTGCCCGGCAACTAAGTCTCCTGCCAGACCGGGAGGCCGGCCTCGAGGGCGCTGATGAGGTTCTTTGGTTCGTAGGGCGCGTTGCCGGGATTGCGCGCGAAAGGTTTTCCGATAGCGTCGACGGCGCTCGGGTGCGCGCTCTCACCGGGCACGATGGCGCCGTCGGGGCGAATGTCGCCGCACTGCTTCGGGCCTATTTCGCGCTGGTAGGGACGCACGCCGAGAAGGCGCAACGACTGGTAGCTCGCTGAAAACGAGTCTTCCAGTCTGCAACGGTGTGCTGCTTCGAACTGCAATTCGGCGATCGAGCGGGCGAATTCCAGGCCGTGGCTCGCGGCGCGGCCGGCGAGCCAGGCGAGAGCGATATTCGCCAAGCCGCAATCGCGGTAACCGCCGCCGATATTGGAATGCACGCCGGCGAACCAGACCTGCTCGATGGTCTGACCCTCCGCGGGAGCGCCGGTCCACAAGTCCGGCTGAAACGGCCTCCGGCGCTCGTCGACCGCCAGCGCGTGGTAGGCGTGTTCCACGTTGTCGCCCAACTGCGTGTTGTGGAAGGACACCTTCTTGCGCGTCAGTCGTCCGAGAATCGGCGTCGGGGCGCCCAGCGCGCCCACCGTGTCCCACACGCCGATGAACCGGATCGGAACCGGGCGCCGTGATGGCTCGCCCGCGCCTTCCAGCCGCTTGCCGACCATCGAGCCGGCGCGTTTGTCCGGTTGCAGGCGGTAGAGTGCATACGCTTCCGGCAACAGCCTCAGGTTCTCCTTCCTCAGAAGCCCCGCCATGCCGATGAATCCCGCCAGCGAACGCACGGTATAGGCGCCCCGGCTGAACCCGAACAGGAACAGTTCGTCGCCTTCGCGCCAGTTGTTCGCAATGAAGCGATAGGCCTGCTGGATGTTCTCCGACAGCCCGCCGCCCAAGCCGCCGCCGACGTACTTGTCGGCCGGGCCCTGCGTGCCCACGCCGGTGTCGTAATACACAACCTGTGGGATCTGCTCGCGATCAACCGGCGCAAGGCCCCGCACGATCTTCAGGACGTTGGTCGGCTCGGTCTCGTCGGCCGGATTGTCGTGAACTTCCTGGTCCGGCTCGTTCCAGGTCCCATCGCAGCAGATCACCAGCCGCTTGCCGCCTTTCTCCACTTGCCCCACCCCTCGGATTCATCCCAAAACAGCGCGCAAGCATACGCAACTGTCTGACTTTTCGCCAGATTACTATTTTCGAAATTTCACTCTACTGGCTTGCCGTTGAGTAATATGAAGCAATTGGAGGTTGTCCTTTGACCCGTTATTCCAAAGCGTTTCGCAAGGCTCTTCTTCTCCTGCCGTTGATCGCTCTGGCGTTGGTGCCGGAATCGAGATCGGGGCAGACGGGCTTGCCCGAGCCGGGCGCGAACTTCCGGGATTGCGACGGCTGTCCGGAGATGACCGTCGTTCCGCCGGGCAGCTTTCGTATGGGGTCGCCCGACTCGGAGGCCGGCAGGCTTGAGCACGAAGGCCCGCAAAGGCTCGTGACCATTTCCGAGCCGATAGCGGTATCGCGGTTCGAAGTCACGCTGGGTGAGTACGCAAGATTCGTCGATGAGACGGGGCATGATTCGGGAGACGCCTGCGTGGTCTGGGCCGGCGTTGACGGGGGAAGCGTCGTCGAGGGCAAGAACTGGCTGGATCCGAATTTCCCGCAGGCCGACGACCAGCCCGTGGTCTGCATTTCCTGGAACGACGCAAGGGCCTATATCGACTGGCTCAGGCGCACCACCGGCAAGCCGTACCGGTTTCTTTCGGAATCGGAGTGGGAATACGCGGCCCGCGCCGGAACCACGACACGCTATTCCTTCGGAGACGGCGAGGAAGGGATCTGCGACTACGCGAACATCCCGGACGCGTCCGCCGAACCGGTTACCGAGGGGTCGAACTGGCAGTACGTGAGCTGCGACGACGGATACGGCGTCCAGACTGCGCCGGTGGGTTCCTATGCGCCCAACGCCTTCGGACTGTATGACGTGCACGGGAACGTCTGGGAATGGGTCGAAGACTGCTACCACGACAGCTTCGCGGGAGCGCCGACCAACGGCGCGCCATGGCTGTCGGGCGAATGCGCGACCCGC
Source organism: uncultured Gammaproteobacteria bacterium (assembly GCA_964392625.1). GTDB lineage: Bacteria > Pseudomonadota > Gammaproteobacteria > Steroidobacterales > Foliamicaceae > Foliamicus. The sequence continues at coordinate 6,288 of CAYMQG010000048.1, forward strand.
GTGGTCAGAGGGGGCAGCCTGAGCGCGCCCGCCTACCTGAGCCGCTCCGCGGTCCGCTTCTTCGGCGCACTGGAGTTCCTGGACGAGAGCGCGAAGGAAATGCTCGGCGAATTCCGCAACTTCAACCTGGGCCTTCGCGTAGCCCGGGACCTGGAATAAACCAGGGAACGGCCCCGAACAGCAAGGGCCTTAGAAGCAGCTCAGTAGGCCGTTTCGTAAATCCGCAACGCGTCCTGCTCGCTTACGTTTCGGGGGTTGTTGACCAGCAGGCGTTGCTGCAGCATGGCTTCGCTTGCAAGCATCGGCAGGCTGTCTTCGGGCACGTCCAGGTCCCGGAGCTTCGACGGCATCATCAATCGGTCCACCAGCGCCTCGAAGTAGTCGGGCAACGACACCGATACCGCGCCATCGGAACCTGAAGCGCTCCCCTCGCCTGCCCCCTGCGCGATGACCTGGGCAAGCGTCGCGTACGAATCCGCCGCTGCATCGTAGTTGAAGCGCAATACGTGCGGCAGCACGAGCGAGTTGCTGAGGCCGTGCGGAATGTGGAAGTGCCCTCCCAGCGGATAGGCGAGCGCATGCACGGCGGCGACCGGCGCGTTGGCAAACGCCTGCCCGGCCAGCAGCGAGCCGAGCAGCATGGCGGTGCGCGCATCCAGGTCTTTTCCGTCGTGGACGGCGGTTTCGATATTGCCCGACAGCATCTGCAGCGCCTTCAGCGCCAGCATGTCCGAGTAGGGGTTCTTGTGGATCGCGCTGGTGTAGGACTCGATCGCATGAACCATCGCATCGATGCCGGTCGCGGCGGTCACGTGCGGCGGCAGGCCGACCGTGAGCTCGGGATCCAGCAATGCGACGTCGGGCAGCAGTTGCGGCGCAATGACCGCGGCCTTGGTCGTGGCCCCGGTCGTGATGATGGATATGGGCGTGACCTCGGAACCGGTCCCGGCGGTCGTGGGGATCTGCACCAGCGGCAGCCTCTCGCCGGTGAGGTTGCCGATTCCGTACGCGTCCGAAAGCGCCTGCGACGAATAGCACAACGCGGCGATCAGCTTGGCCACGTCCATCGAGCTTCCTCCGCCCAGGCCGACTACCGTGCCGGTCTTCTCGTTGCGCGCGAGGTCCAGCGCGTTCAGAACGATGTCTTCGGGCGGGTCGGCCCGAACGTCCTCGAACACCGAACACGCCAGGCCCGCGCCGGTCAGGCTGTCCAACGCCGCCTCGTGCAGGCCCGCCGCGATGATTCCGGGATCGGTCACGAGAAACACCTTGCCGGGGGACAAGGAGGCGCAAATCTCGCCGAGCTGGCCGATTGCGCCCGGCTCACAGACGATCGAGCGCGCCGTGTTGAACTTGAGCGGTCTGATGTCCGGTGAAGTCATTGTTCCGTAATCGCCTTGGCGAGGGCCTGGACGCTGTCGCCCGCGACATCCAGCACGCCGAAGGGCATGAAGCCGTGGAATGCGGACGCGAAGTGCGTCGCGCGGACCCGAACGCCGCTTTGCCTGAGCTTCTCGGCAAACAGTCTGCCCTCGTCCAGGTTCGGGTCGTGTCCGCTGGTGATGATGTTGGTCGGCGGCAGCGATTCGAGGTCGGGGATGAACATCGGCGATACCAGCGGGTCCTCGGTGGGGGTGTCGTCGTTCAGGTACCACTGCTTCGCGGCCGTCAGGCCCGCGCGCCCGACCAGGTAGTTCCCGTCGCCGAACTTGATCCTCGATGCGTAGGCTTCGTGATCGTCGCGCAAATCGAGGAACGGATACAGAAGATAGAGTGCGTTCACACGGTAGTCCGTTTGCCGCGCAATCTGCCAGGAAACGGCCGTCGCCAGGGCCGCGCCAGCGCTGTCGCCCATCGCGCCGACCCGCTCCGGATCGACTCCCAGCGCTTCGCAATTTTCGAATGCCCAGAGCGCCGCCTCGTAGCAGTCCTCGTGGGCGGCGGGGAACTTGTGTTCCGGGGCGCGGCGGAAATCGACCGAGAGGTAGTGCGCCCCGGTTTCCGCGCACAGTCGCTGCACAAAACCGTCGTAGGTGTCGACGTCGCCGACGCTCCAGCCACCGCCGTGAAAGAACAGCACCAGCTTCGCCTTCGAATCGCTCGCAGCGCGACTCCCCCGGTAAAGGCGGGCCGGAATTTCCCTGTAACCGGTCGGGATACGGAAGTCCCGCGTTTCCACGCCATTGGCCCTGGCTCCCAGGAAGGTCTCCATCAGCCTGGCCGTGTACTTGCGGCCGATGCGGACCGGGTCGCTCTCGGAGGCCAGGATTTCCATCAGGATGCCCTGGGCGTTCTTGAGCAGTTCGGCGCACTGCCGGTCAATCATCGCTTTCGCCCCTCGCGGCCTCGCGGCGCTTCAGTCAAAGCGCCACAGAAGCCGTATATCGTACAGGCGGGGCGCGCCCATGAAGGCGGTTTCCACGCCGGAGAACTCCGCCGTATTGAAGCTCTGGGCGGCGCGCGCCTTGTCGGTCAGGTTCGTGCCGCCCAAACGCACTTCCCAACGCTCGTCGTTGCCCGAAATAGACACGAAAGCGTTGACGTAGGTCGCCGCGGGGACGGCGAGGTTCGGGGAATCCGTCGACTCGTTGGCGTGCCCGCCCTTGTAGGCGATATCGACGTGCGCCGTCGCCGCGATGTCCGCGGTGAGCTGGTCAGACCAGGTCATGCCGACGAAGCCGGTCCACTCGGGCGCATTCGGCAGACGCCGGTCGCTGACGTCGGTGAGCATGCCGAGAACGAGTATCTCGAATTCCTCGTATTCCGCGTTCAGGTAGCCGAGGGAAGCGTCGATCGAAAGACGGTCGTTGGGCCGGTAGGACACCACGCCCTCCACGCCGTGAATCTTCGCCGACGCGGCGTTGGTGAAAAGGCTGACGAACTGCCCGGTCACGGGGTCCTGGCCGAAGCCGTTCAACTGCAGGCCCTTGTAATCGTTGTAGAAATACGCGGCCGACCAGGTGAAACGGTTTTCCGCTCCCCTGCCCTTGACACCCACCTCATACGTCCAGACGGTTTCCGGATCGAACGGCTTGAACTCGCTGCTGGCAAACGCCCGCCCCGGGAAACCGCCGCTCTTGAAGCCGCGCGAAACGGACCCGTACGCCGTGAGGCTGTCGGTCGGCTGATACGAGAGCACGGCGCGCGGCGTGACCGCGCTCCAGTCCTGCTCGTCCTGCAGGTTTTCGCCGGGAAACCCGATGCCGGACAGAAACGGCGGCCGGTCCAGGCTCAGCGACAGCGTCGGATCGAAGAAGAACTCGCCGCGCCGCGTGACCTCCTTCTCGTCGTTGGTGTAGCGGGCTCCGATCTCGAAGCTGGTCGTGTCCGTAATCGGGAAAGTGATGTCGGCGAACACGGCCATCGAGCGCGTGCGCTGGTCGCTTTCGCCGTACCCGCCGGATGGGACGCCGACGCTGATGATCGGGAAATAGAACCCGAGGAACTGGAACGATGCCGACGCGTCGTCGAACCCCGCCAGCACCACATCGTCGTCGTTGAACAGGTAAATCCCGCCCGTGAACGACAGGCCGCTGTCGCGTTCCAGCGCGAACCGCAGCTCGGTGGAAAACTGGTCGTCGTCCTCGTAGACCGGAATGTCGAGCACCGGCCAAGGCGTGCTGTCGGCATCCAGGATGAAGTCCCAGGACAGCTTGCGGTAGGCCGTGATGCTCTCCAGGTACCAGTCGTCGCTGAACTGCCACCTGATCTTGAACGAGGCGCCGTGCGTGGTCAGGTCGGCAAAAGTGTTCGCCGTGCCTTCCACGACATAGGGCGAACCGAACGCTTCTTCCGTCGGCAGGTAGGTCCTCGGGAGGAACGGAGCGCCTACCGGGTCTTCAAACAGGGTAAGCGGCGTCTTCCGGATCGGCGTGAGCGAGCGGTCCGGACGCTCGAATTTTCCTTCGACGCGGAGCGACAGGCTCAGATTGTCGCTCGCCTCGAAGTCCAGGCCGGAACGGAACGACAGCGTATCGGTGTCGCCGTCGGTCCCGCCGAGCACCGCGTTCTCGGAATGCCCGTCGCGCTGGATTCCGGAGACCGCAATCTTCCCCTTCCACCGGCCATCGCCGCTCAGGGGGCCGCTCATGCGGCCGTTGTAGATCCGGGTGGCGAGGTTTCCGGCGCCGACCTCCGCGAACGCCTCGAATTCGTCGGACGGCGCGCGGGTGATCAGCTTGACTGCGCCTCCGGGGGAGTTTCGGCCGTACAGCGTTCCCTGCGGCCCGCGCAGGACCTCGACGCGTTCGATGTCGAACAGTTCCACGAACGCGGCCTGGGTGCGCGCCACGTAGACGTCGTCGATATAGACGCCCACGCCCGGCTCGACGAACGGCAGGGAGTCGTTCTGCCCGATGCCGCGCAAATAGACCGCGGCGTTGGAGGAATCGCTTCTCTGAAAGTGAAAATTGGGCACCGCGTACTGCACCTGGCGCATGTCGGTGGCCTGAAGATCGCGAAGCTGGCGCTCGCTGAAGGCCGAAACCGAACCGGGCACGCTCCACAGCGATTCCTCCCGGCGCCGGGCGGTGACGATGATCTCGTCGATTACGTTTGCCTGCCTGTCGCTCGCCGCCTCCTGGGCAATACCGGTACTGCTGAAGTCGAAAAAAGCCAGGACTGCGGCAACGCTTGCGAATGCAACGGGCCGAATCGGGCGAACTGTCTTGTTGGGCCACATGGTGCGATTACTCCATTTGTAGCTGTGTATACAGCGAATTGGATATTCCCCAATCCATATTTCACGACTGCCCGGGGCGGTTCGCAATGACAGAACAGGTCAATTGAAAGGGACAATTGTGGCCAGCGGCGTGCTAGTGTATGGATATGCCGAATTACAGCCCACCCTTGCGTTCGGCGTACGGTCCAGGCATTCCGTGCGTGGACAATTCCCTGTTCGAACCGCTGGCGAGAGCGGCCAGGCCCAGCGGTATCGACCTGGCCGCCGTATTGCGGGAAATACAGGGGCGGCGGCCGGGCGGGAAAGACGAACCGGAACCGGTCCTGGTTTCCGACTACTTCAGGCTTCTCGGCAAACTGGCCGACCTCAGCAGCGACGAGACGGTGCTCATGTCCAGGCGGCCGCTGTTGCCGGGCGCGTTCCATTTCGTGATGTCGCAGGCGGCCGGCTCGAAACGCTTCGACGGCATGCTGAGGAAGTTCGCGAACGGGTTCAACCTCTTGCACGGCCGCGTCTACAACCACGTCATGACGCAGGGCGACAAGCTCATCTACGCCATCGACAACACCGACTTTCCCACCCCGTTCGAGCTCACGGACCGCCAGCTGCACAGTTTTCTCGAGTGCATCGTGATCCTCATGCACACGCTGTTCGGCATTTGCGCCGGCGCCGAGATCGACCCCTACCTCCTGAAGGTCACGACCAAGCGGCGCCTGCGCGATTCCCGCAGGAACGCGGGCAACCGGCTCAACCAGCTCGCGTACTGGGGCGTTCCCACCGCCTACGGAAGCAGGAACTACGCGCTGATCTACGACTTCTCCGTCGCCGCCCTGCCGGTGAAACTGCGGCCCGCCGACCTGCCTCGGCCCAACGCCGTCTTCGGCGAAGTGGCCAGGCTGATCGAGAGCAATCTCAGGGTTTCGCCCGCCAACGTGCCGATCGTGGACCGGGTCGTGGACCTGATATTGACGCAAACGGTGTCGGCCGACGAGCTGGCGTTGCAGCTCAACCTCAGCGCGAGGACCCTGCGCCGGCGCCTGGCGGAATCGAACACATCGTTTCAGGAGGTCAGGCGGAAGGCCCTGAACGCGCGCGCGAAGCGTCTGCTGTCCCGGGAACTTCTCGCCGGCGAAGTCGCCGAGGAACTCGACTACTCGGACGAGCGGAGCTTCCGGCGCGCGTTCATCCGCTGGAACCGGATCTCGCCATCGAAGTTTCGCGCCGGATCATGAGGTCGCTGGCGTCGTGAACGGGCAATTCTTCGAGAGCCGTTGCGGACTGAAGTTCTTCTATCGCGACTCACCAGCCTCATCCGAAAGCAGCCTGGCGCCGGTGGTGTGCCTGCACGGCCTCACCCGCAACAGCGAGGACTTCGTGGAGCTCGCCGGGCACCTCAAGCCTTCCCGGCGCGTCCTGGCTCTCGACTTCAGGGGACGGGGCCGCTCGGATTTCGACCCGAACTACCGAAACTACTTTCCCACCACGTATGCGGACGATGTCATCGAATGGCTGGACCACCTTGGAATCGAGACGGCGGTCTTCTGCGGCACCTCGCTGGGCGGCATCGTGACCATGGTCCTGGCCGAACAGGCGCCGGAGCTCTTTGCGGGCGCCATCATCAACGACATCGGCCCGGAAGTCTCCATGGTCGGCATCCTGAGAATCGGCCAGTACGTCGGCAAGCTGAAACCGCCCGAGGACTGGGACGACGCGATCGCGAACACGAAGATCATGTTCGAAGTCGCCTTTCCCGACGCCGATGCCGCCACCTGGGACCTGATTACCAGACGCACCTACCGCGTCGGCGACGACGGCAGGCCGGTCCTCAAGTCCGATCCCAACATCGGCAAGGCGTTCCAGGAGCTGGGTGGCTCGCCCGAGGACCCCTGGGGCCTGTTCGAGCAGCTCGGCCGGTTCCCCCTGCTCGCCCTGCGCGGCGAGACCTCGGACCTGCTGGCTCCCGAGACGCTCGTCGAAATGGCCGAACGGGTCCCGTCCCTGGTCACCTGCACCGTCGCCAACCGCGGCCACGCCCCCTGGCTCAACGAGCCCGACGCGCTGGCCGCCATCGATCGCTTCCTGGCATCGGTTCCCTAGCGAGAGCCCCCGGCGGGATCAAGCGTGGGTCAGGTGGGATAGTATGATCCGGTAGACGCTTAGTCTTGGGAGGGCAGCGATGATGGTCAAGACCGTGAAGCTTGCTGGAGTATCCCTTGCCTTGATTGGCGTCATGATAGTGGCGGACGTAGCGCCTGCCTTCGCGCAGACAACCCTGGAGGAGATTGTCGTCACCACCCGCAAGCGGGCGGAAAACCTGCAGGAAATCCCGCTCGTGGTGAAGCCCTTCACGGCGGAAACGCTGGAGCGCAAGGGCCTCGATTCGATCGACGACATCGCCCGTCTGACCTCCGGGGTCATCGTGGACCACGGCGTCTTCCCGCAGGACATACGTATCGTCATTCGAGGCCTGTCCCCAACCCGGGGGCGGCCCAACGTGGCCGTGCTGCTGGACGGCGTCGATGTCACCAGTGAATCGGTGCAGTCCGCGGGCGGCTCGCTCCTCATCAACACCCGTTTGTTCGATCTCGAGCGGGCGGAAATCGTCAAGGGACCGCAAAGCGCCCTCTATGGCCGCTCGGCGTTCTCCGGCGCCATCAACTACGTCACCCGGAAACCCACCAATGAGTGGGAGCGCAAGGTGGCCATCGAGGTGGGTGACAACGGCCAGCGCGAAGGCCGTTTCGGCATCTACGGACCGCTGGTGGAGGACAAGGCGCTGATCGGCCTCAACGTGACCGGCTGGAACTTCGACGGCTTCTACGACAACTCGGTCACGGGTGCGGATGTGGGCGACAACAGCGGCTTCGGCATCGCGGCGAGCGGCATTTTCAATTTCAGTGAAGAGCTCTCCCTGACGACCCGTGTCGAATACACCGACGATCACGTCGGCAATGCGCCGACCGTTTTCTATGGCACGAATGCGGTCATCCCCGTGCCGACATCGGCCTTCGGGCCCATCTTCATGCCCGGCGTGGTCAGTCCGGCCGTGCCCTTTGTCACGGGGTTTACCGGCCGCGTGCCGGACGGCGACGAACTGCCGGCGGTCACGCTGTCGGAAGACCCGGTGACCGGAGAAGATTTCCGCGGCAGCGACCGCGAAGTGTTCCGCATTGCCGCGACGTTCGACTGGGAGCAGGACTGGGGCAGCGCGACCTCGATCACCCACTATGCCGGTGCCGATGTCGTCCAGCGCATGGAGAACACCAATAAAGGCAGCTTCTTCGCCCTTAACGCAGGCACGTTGTTCAGCACCAACGGTGAAATCACGCTGCTCAGCCAGGAGCTGCGGGTGCAGTCCGGGGACGACGGGCGCTTCCGCTGGATGGCCGGTGGCCTGTACTGGGATGAAGACATCGATCAGTTGTCCAACAACCTCGCCTGCACCAATAACCAGTTGTTTCCCGGCTTGCCGTTCCTTCCTTGCGGACCGTTCTTCGCCGCCATCGGCACCCGCGACCCCGACCTGTGGATCCGCAATACGGAACACTGGTCGGTTTTCGGCATGCTGGAATTCGACATTACGGACCAGATTACCTTCCACGTGGAAGGCCGGTACACCGATGAAGACCTGTTCGTTTCCGGCCCGAGCGGTGCGCGAATCGTCGACGCGTTCGGCCTGGCCGGCCCGCCCAACACGATGGCGCCTTCCACGCCCAACGTCGATGCCACGGGCCAGGACAGCTATTTCACGCCGCGGTTCTCCCTTGAGTACTCCCATGACGACGACATGCTGTTCTACGGCTCGGTCTCCAAGGGCGCCAAGCCCAGCGGCGTAACCACCGTCGGTGCGGGCGCCGGCGGGTTTGATCCGGAACTGTTCGCATTCGACCGGGAGACCATGTGGGTCTATGAGGTCGGCGCCAAGACGGCCTGGGCGGACGGCCGCTTCCTGGCCAACTTCGCGGTTTACTGGCAGGACTTTTCCGAGAAGCAGACAACGACGCAGGTCCTGCGTGCGAACGGCCTTACCGGCCTGCGCACGGTGAATGCGTCGGACGCGGAGGTGAAAGGGATCGAGCTGGACCTGGCATGGGCGCCGACGGAGGGCCTCAACTTCTCGGCCGGATATGCCTACATCGATGCCCAATACAACGACTTCATCACCAACTCCAGCGGGGTGTACGCGATCGCAGTGGTGGGGAATTGCGTTCAGGAGTTCATCGGGAGGGAGAATACCTGCCAACTCGACCGCTCCGGACATACCATGGAACGGACACCCAGGCACTCCCTGGTGCTGGGAGCGTCCTACGAAGCGCCGCTGACCGGCGATATCGACTGGCTGATCGAGACGGACGTCACCACCCAGTCCAAGCGTTATGAGTCGTCCAACAACGAGTTGATCCTGCCGAGCTACACATTGGTCGATTTGCGTCTCGGATTGCGGGCGGAAAACTGGGATGTGATCGTCTACGCCAACAACCTGTTGGATGACGATACGGTCAAGATGGCTCTCAGCCTGCCGGATTTCGATAGCATCAACGTGGCGTTCTTCCCGCCGCCGTTCACGTTCATCCTGACCAACGCACTGCTGCCGACATTGCCGAACAAGCGGCAAATCGGCGTGCGGGCAAGTTACAGCTTCTGACGGGAAGACTTACGGAGTCGGTGCGTCCGGCAGCTCGTAGAGGACGATGAGGTTGCCGTCCCAGTCGTAGAACCCCGTTTCGATCCCGACCTGCCGATCGACGGTCACGAGCGTTTTCTCGCGCAGCATGCTCAGGCCCAGTCCGGGTAGAGCGGCCCTGATCGCGTCCAGCCGGCCGTTGGCGTTGATCACCACGGCGCCCCGGCGGATGCGGTCCTGCTCGTCCGGCAGCAGCCCGGTTACTTCGTAGATCCCCAGCGTGCGCGGCTGCCCGGGCCCGGCGTTGAGCGTCGCGAAGCGCGTGCGGGCCATGTTGGGAACATTGAAGAGGTCGTAGGACAGCGAATCGGCGTCCGGCGTATTTTCGGTATCGACCTCCATGCCGAACAGATCAATCCAGATCTTGTACGCCCTGTCCAGGTCCGAAACCACGATATTGCCGCGCTTGAAGAGAACGCCGTCATACGCCGCATCGCCGGCAGCGCCGTCACCCTGATTCCCGCCGGCGCCGGGAGCGCACGAAGCCGCCAACAAGACCAATGTCCCGAAAATTACGCTTCGCATCATCGCCCGCAGAATACTACCAGCAGCGATCGAAACGGTACGGAAGCTGCTGGCCGACGGAGAAACAAGCGGCCCGATGCGCGGCATCAGCGGCCTGCGCGAAACCGCCTGACCCGGTTTCGCGGGGAGATTAGAGAATTGCCCGGATCGTGGGTATGATCGAAGAGGGAGACCGCCCGGGAAGAAGCCCGGGCCATTCGGAAAGAGGAGGTTGGCCCGGTGTTCACGAATGTCTGGTACGTCGCTGCGCGAAGCGAAGAACTTAACGACAAACCCCTACAGGTGCGCATGCTGGGCTGCGACTTCGTGCTTTACCGCGGGCCCGACGGCAAGGCGGTCTGTCTCAGCAATGTCTGCCCGCATCGGGGCGGGAGCCTGGCGAACGGCAAGTGCAAGGACGACGGATCCATCGCCTGCCCCTATCACGCCTGGTCTTTCAACGGCGAGGGCAAGTGCACGGAGATCGCCTCGCGCCGGGGTGAGGACCCGCAGGATGTGGCCCCGGGCGTCAAGATCGACGCCTATCCCACGGAAGAAAAGTACGGCTTCATCTGGGCGTTTCTCGGCGACGAACCCGAAAGCGCGGCGCCGATTATCGAGATGCCGGAAATTGAGGACGACGGTTTCCGCTCCACCACCACGTACACAGAGGTTTGGGAAACCAACTATCACTGGGCGAAATTCTCGAATCTCGATCTCGTCCATCTGCCCGTCGTTCATGGCATCAAGTTCCAGAACCAGGACAATCCCGATTCGCCGCCGCCGTTTGAACTGACGGAACGCGACGACGGTTTCGACCTTGTGTATTACCCGTCGACGTCACGTATTCGCAAGGGCGGGGAGTGGGAAAAACTGCGCAAAGACGGCGAAACAAAGAAAGTCGAGTCGCGCATGAAATTTCGCGTCGCGGGGATCAGCCTTTACGGCAAGGTTGAAATCGGCGGCGTCGGCAGTGGCATGCACAACGTGTTTTACGAGTTTTCGACGCCGATCGATGAGCAAACGACGGCCATGCACTACGTTTTCTTCCGTAACTTCATGCTGCAGCCCGAGCTCGACGAGGAGCACCTGAAGCGCAACCTCATGCAGGTGCGTCAGGACAAGGCGATCGCCGAAGCGCAGCAACCTCGCATCGCACCGGTGGGCCCCGACCCCAACGGCTACTACACCTACGACGAGGACTCGGAGATTCAGCTCTATTGGAACCTGATGGCCGGGATGCGCGAACGCGGCTGGCAAATCGACCGCAAGGCCTGGGCTGAGGCCCTGGCTGACGGCCGCTACCGGGCGATCCCCTCGCCCGTGCGAAAAAAGGACCCCAAAGGCTGGGTGCACGAGGAAGTGCCGCGCTATGCCAGGGGCACGACCTTCGCCGCCGCCGCCGAATAAGCCCCCTGCCGCTATTTCGCCCCGGGTATTGCTCGCGCGCTCCGGAACGAGACCAGCTTTCTCTGCCGGTCGTCCCATAGCGCCAGGGGCACGCACTTGAAACTCGCCCACATCGTCAGGCGGTTGACCTTGCGGAGTTCGGGGATGTCCATCAGGCACTCGTAAAGCCGGTAGCTGGGGATGCGGCTTCTGAGATGGTGCACGTGGTGGATGCCGATGTTGGCGGTGAGCCAGCGCAGCGGCGCGGGCAGGTCGTAGAAGGAACTGCCTTCCAGCGCCTGCCGACGAAAATTCCACTCCTCGTGGGTGTCCCATTCCGTTTCCCTGAACTGGTGCTGCACGTAGAACAGCCACACTCCGATCGTGCCGGCGAACAGGACCGTCGCGAGATGGACGACGATGAAGTTGATCGGACCTACCAGCAGCGATGCAACAACGGCAATTGCGGCGATGGCGGCGTTGGTGGTCATCACGCTTATCCACCCGTCCTTCAGGTCCCGGATCAGTTCAAGCGGCATGCGATGTTTCAGGACGAAAACATAGGTAGGGCCGAGCCCGAACAGCACCGCCGGATGCCGGTAGACGCGATACAGAAACTGCCGCCACGGGGTAAGGCTCCGGTATTCGCTGACCGTGAGCGTGGCGATGTCTCCCGTGCCGCGCCTGTCCAGGTTGCCCGAAGTCGCATGATGGCCGTCATGCAGGCGGCGCCAATAGGCGTAGGGCGTCCAGCAGAGGACACCGATGACGCGGCCCACCCGGTTGTTCCACTTGCGGCTGCTGAAAAACGAGCCGTGGCCGCAGTCGTGCTGGATCATGAACAGGCGCACCAGGAAAACGCCCGAGGGAATGGAGAGAAGCGCAAACAGCCAGTGCAGGTAAGCGACGCCAATCAGCGCTCCCAGCCAGCAACTCAGGAACAGGACTCCAGACACGGACAGCTCCCAGAGCGCGCGGCCCAGTTTTGCGCGGCAATACTTGGACAGCCTGCCGGCCAATTGCGAGAGTTCCTGCCCTGCCGGGGCGGACGTATCATTCATGAGGAACTGGCGGACCGCTCACTTCATGGGCGCAGCCGCCCAGGGCCAGGGCCAGGGCAGCGAACACAGGCAGATACTTCTTCACGGACACTTAGTTCGCAGGGAGGGAATCGATTCGAATCGTGGTCCGGGCGCCTTTATTTGGCCCATCAAGTATAGCCTGCCTGCCGGCACAAGGCATCGTTGACGATGTCGTAGCCAATGCTCTTGCCGGGACGTTGTCTTGACATATCTTGACACGTCCATGTACTCTCGGACGATGGCTGCAATAAAGATCAGCTCGAAAGTCGAGCAGGCAGAGTGGCACGCGCTGCAGGAACTTGCCCGGGAATCACACCAGACAATCTCCGGACTATTGACCGAGGCGATCAGCGACTATGTACGAAGGCGTCGTCTGCGTCCGGTGGTGTTCGACCATCTCGAAGAATCGATGGCGGAGAATGAGGAACTGGGCCATCGCCTTGCCAAGTGATCGAGTTCTTTTCCTTTCGGTGGACGAAGCCATCGAGATTCACGAACGGCTTATTGAGAGGTTTGGCGGGTCGCCTGGGATTCGCGACAGGGGGCTGCTCGAAAGCGCCCTGTACCGGCCCCGGACTGGATACTACGAGGACTTGCCGGCACTGGCTGCCGCCCTGTTTCAGTCGTTGCTTATGAACCATGCCTTTGTCGACGGGAACAAGCGGGCGGCGTTCTTCATGACCGACACGTTCCTGCGCCTTAACGGCTGGAAATTCTCGGTAAACGCAGGGTCCGCCCAAAGCTTTATCGTGGGCATGCTGGAAGCAGGCGAGTGTTCCTACGACAAAATCCTCGACTGGATCAAGGAATCACTGACGGCAAATTGATGCCGGCTGCGCGATCAGTCAGTCCGTGGGTGCTTGCCGGGATGCTGCAGCGAGTCGGGCCAGGGCGGCGTGAAGGGCGGCGTACTCTTCCGGGGCGGAGGCTGCCATTGCGATTTCCGTAGTGTCGCGGGCGGCGTACTTTTGCGGCGCTGCGCTTGAAAGGCCGGCGTTTGCGTCGAACAGGGCGGCGTGCTTGACCGGGGCGGCTGCCGCCAGTGCTGAGGTCGCGGTATCGAGGGCGGCATCGAGAGCCTCGTCGTCCGAGGCCGCCGCAGCGGCGTAGGCAGCGGTGTAAGCCGAGTATTCATCCGGCGCTGCCGCGGCGAGTGCCACTTCCGCCATATTGGCTTCCGCTGCCTCTTCAGGCGCCGCGGCGGAAAGCGCGATCAGGTCTCGCGTGTAGGCGATGAATTCGTCCGGCGCCCTGGTGGCGAGACTCCGCTCGGCCGCCGCCGTCGCTTCGATTTCGCTCGGGGCAATAGCCCGCAGACTCTCGGCTACCGCAAGGAGAGCTGCCAGTTCTTCCGGCGCTGCTTCGGAAAGGGCCGCCATCGCGGACTCCATGTCCGTGCCGCCTTCCGCTCCGTCACTCCCGGCCGGAGCCGTAGCCTGGATTGCGGCAGCGGCGGCAACGGCGAGCGTTTCTTCAGGCGCAGCCGCTCCAAGAGCAGCCTCGCCGGCGACCAGGGATTCGACAAGGGACCGCTCTGAACGGCCCGGCGAATAGACGGCAACCGATACCGGCGCAGCGGACGCGCTGACGTCGTCGGCAACGTCACCGTCCTCCTCGGGCGGGGCGCCGCACGAGGACACCATCGCGGCCGCGATCGCAACGGCGGCACATCGGATCGATCTGTTCATGAGCTATACCTGCACTACGTTCGTGCCGATGGTGTTGATGGGTTCGGCGCCGTCTTCGGTGATCAGCATGAGGTCTTCGAGGTGCGACGAGCCGCCCATGCCGGTGGCGCCCATCGGGCAGTCCACGCTGAGGACCATGCGCGGTTCGAGCACGATGTCCTCGCGCGGCGGCGAGCCCATGGTGCCCACGTGGTCGGTGTGGTACAGGCCCACCGAGTGCGGGGTGAACGAAATGGAGAAGTCCGCGCCCATCTTGCGCAGCGCCTCCTGGCCCATGCTCCGGACCTCCGAAAACTTCACGCCGGGCTTGAGGTTCTCGCGCACGTGGTCCCAGGACCTGGCCGTGAGTTCGGACACCTTCCGCATGCTCTTCACCGGCTCGCCGATGTAGATGGCGCGGGCGAAATCGCCGTGGTAGCCCATGTATTCGCTCACGCAGTCAATGGAAAAGCACTGGCCCTCGCGCAGCGTGGCCGAGTAGGTGGGCGAGCTGACACGGTCGATGACCATGAACCCGCCGCGCATGCCGCGCGCGGCCGCGGCCGAGAAATAGGCGGCGCGCAGTTCCCGCACGTCGGCGCCTGCGCGCACCGTCGAAGCCGCCTGCAACGCGGCTTCCGCGTTGGCCTGGGCGGCATAGCGCATGAGCTGGATTTCGATGTCGGACTTGACCGGCCGTATGCGCCTGAGCGCGTCGTCGGCGCTCACGATGGTGGCGCCTTCGGCGGCCTCGGTGACGTTGCGGATCACGGGCTGCACGTCGGCAGCAATGCGCCCGCCGGCCACACCGGTGTCCTTCAGCGCGTTGGCCAGCGCGAACTTGAGATTCGGCCGGGCCGCCTCCGAGCGCACGGCGCGCTCGACGATGCTCAGGCGCGTGGTCTCGATGAAATCCAGCGGCTGGTGCTCAAGGTCCGGATACATCGGCAGTTGGTCGAGGCCCAGCTCCGCGTCCTCCGTCTCTTCCGCGCCCGGCGCCGCGTAAAGATAGGCGGGAAAGTCCGAATGCCGATGGTCCATCGCGATGGTGTAGTAGTAGAGAAAGGTCGGCGCGATCAGCGAAAGGCGCTGGCCCTTCTTGCGCGTGATCAGCGCATAGACCCCGGGCGTGTGACCCATCCTGGGGGCCGTGAGATCGAGTCCGGTGGCGTGATAGACGTTCTTGCCGCCGCCCAGGACGATGGCGTCGAGCCCCAGTTCGGCCATGACCTTGTCGGCCTGCTCGAAGTTCATGCGCGGCCCGAGGATGGGCGGCGGCACGGACACGCCCACGCGCAATCGCGCCGGCTCGGCG
>CAYMQG010000049.1:0-9835 GCA_964392625.1 uncultured Gammaproteobacteria bacterium
GCGCCATCCTGCGGAAAAATCCCGCAACCAGGCTCCACAAAAGCGCCGGTCAAGACCGACTCGCTTCCGCCATCACCCGATGACGCCCAAAACAGACGTGCGCCCCGCAATCTCAGCGCACTCGTGCAACATCCGGGCTAGTCCGTTTGCGAAGTTGTAGCGTACCTGGATATCCGCGAGTCCATAGCCGTCGAAATCGGCGCCGGCATGATCGTCGTACCAGTCGCCGAAATAGCTGTAGCGAGCCGCCAGGTCCCATTGATTGAACGTTTGCCGATACGTCAGGTTGTAGCGCGTTTCCGGCCAGCCGTGTTCCAGGTTCCTGATCGTGCCCGCCGAAATGCTGGACGAGTCCACGACTTCGGTATCTGTCTTGTTATAGGAGAATTGGAGGCTCGCATTGCCGCTGGCGGTACCCCAGTCGTAACCGGCCACCAGGTCGAAGCCGGTGGTTTCGGTATCGAAGTCGTTGGTGAAGTAGCGCACCGAAGTGAATTCATTGGCCTGCGGTACGCCCTGTGCAACAAGCTGCTGCTTGATTTCGTCGGTTACGGTAAAAAGTCCGGACAGCGCGACTCGGTCATCGATGTCGATGCTGAAGTAGTCAAGCGTGATGCTGAAACCGTTTTCCGCGCTGAACACCATGCCTAAGGAAAAATTGTCGCTTTCCTCGGGCTGAAGTTCGCGTCCGCCCAGCGCCACGGCCACGGGATGGGTGGAGCCGATTGTGCCTCGTTCCTCGAATTCGTTGGTTCGGGCGTTGACCACCGTCGATAGATTGCGCGCGTTGGACTGGCCCGGCGTGGGCGCGCGGAAGCCGCTGCCCAGCGAGGCGCGCAGCGCGAAGCTGTCCGCAAGGCGCAGGTGTGTGGCGAGCTTGAAATTGGTGGTGTTGCCGAAGCCGTCGAAATCCTCGTAGCGCACCGCACCGCCGATGCGCCAGGCTTCCGTCGGGTTCACCTCCAGGTCCACGTAGCCGGCAACGTTGCCACGGTCCCAGCTTCCCGCCGTGGCGGGGTTGAAGCCGCCGAAGCCGTTCGAGCCGGCGGCGAAGCCGTACTGCTGGTACGGCCCGACCTCCCAGGCGGCCCGTTCGCCGCTGGTGATCTCGAACTCCTCATTGCGTGCTTCGAGCCCCGCGGCCAGGTTGAGATCCGATGCCGCACCCACATCGATCGGCCACGATACGTCGATGTTGAAATTGGTTTCCCGCTGCGTGTACTCGCCGATGTCGAAATTGCGCGGGGTATCGGGTCCCAGCGAGGCATTCAGGGTATTGTGGTTGAACGCGTCCAGATTGTTTTCGCCGATGCTGGCGGAAATATCCCAGAGAATGCCGTTGGCCAGTTCGCCCCTCAAGCCGGCAATGCTTGAGAAGTCGGATATCGTCGCGCCGAACTGAGGCGTGAAGCCTTCGGGAAGCATCTCGACGAACGAAAAGCAACCGGAGTCCGCAACCAGTTGGTCGCGGAAGGACAGCAGGTTCGCTGCTGTCGAGTCGATATCGCCGTACCTAGCTGCGCAGCTCTCGCCGCCCACGAGGAACTTGTTGGCGCTGGTCTTGTATACGCCATTGCGGTTCATGGGGCTGCGGAAGAAAAACGCTGTTGATACTTCGCGGCTCGCGTAGTTGCCGAAGGCGTACAACGCGATGTTGTTCAGTTCCAGGCCCAGGTTGGCCACGGCCTTGACGCTGTCGTTGACGGTCGGCGAGCCCCAGGGTTTGGCGGGAACGGCCACGTTCGGGATGCCCAGGCCGATAAGTTCGGTAGCGTGACCATGCTGGACGCTGCGGTCGGTGGGCGCCGACTCGCTGTATTCGATGCTCAGATTGGCAAAGCCGCTGGCCGTGAGCGGCAATCCGACGTTGGCGGCCACGGAGGTCATGTCCTCGCTTGAGTCTTCCGTGTAGGCGCCGTACCGCGCATGCAAGGAAAAGCCTTCAGCGGCGTCCTTGAGTACAAAATTGACGACGCCGGCGATGGCGTCGGAGCCGTATTGGGCAGCCGCGCCGTCACGCAGTACTTCCATGCGCTGCAGGGCGATTGCCGGAATGGCCGAAATGTCCGGGCCCTGGGCGCCATTCGATGCGCCGTTGGAAATCCACTGAATCACTGACCCTCGGTGGCGGCGCTTGTTGTTCATGAGCACCAGCGTGTGATCGGGTGCCAGCCCGCGGAGGTTGATGGGCCGCAACAGGGCGGCAAGATCGCGCGACGGGTTGTCGCTGACGTGAAACGAGGGCACGACGGCGCGAATGAGGTTGGACATCTCGAAACCCGCCTGGTCCTCGAAGTCCTCCGCGCCGATAACGTCCACCGGAACCGAGGACTCTTCGACCGAGCGCGGCAGGGCGCGGGTGCCGACCACTACCACCTCTTCGATGGGTTCCGCCGTGCTGCCGGGTTGCTGTTGAGCAAATCCAACGGCAGGCGCGGCAAGCAGTGCCGCAATCGTCAGAGTTGCTGCGGTCATGGAACGGCCCGGACGCACAAGAGAATAAAGGGGGAAATACATTGCGCCTTACCTCAACTGATACAGGAAAATTCTCACCGGACTGATTCCGGATTATAAGCCGCACATACTTTTCGATTGCTGCAAAAGGCCGGTTGTGCTCGCTCCGAAAGTGCGGCGGTGCGGTTGCGTTGCACGGGGGAGTGCCGTACGCTTCACGGCCATGGAAACGACTCAGCTCAAGCCGCTGCTTGCCGATCTCGGCGCCCGACTCGAGGCGCTTAGGGGGTACCTTTGATTACGCCGGCAAGGCCCTGCGCTTAAGCGAGGTCGAAACCGAACTCGCCGACCCTTCCGTCTGGTCCGATACGCAACGCGCCGGTGCGCTGGGGCGTGAACGGGCGTCGTTGCAGTCCGTTACTCAAACGCTGGATCGCCTTGCGGCGGACGCGGGCGAACTGGAGGAACTGCTTGAGCTCGCCCTTGAGGAGCAGGACCAGGCCACTCTGGAAGACGTGGGCGAAGGAATCCAATCGCTCGCCGAGGAAGTGGAAAAGCTGGAGTTCCGCCGCATGTTCGCCGGCGCCAGGGACAGCTCCAACGCGTTTCTTGAGGTCACGGCCGGATCAGGCGGGCACGACGCGCAGGATTTCGCCGAAATGCTGTTGCGCATGTACCTCAAGTTCTGCGAGGCCAACAAGTTCGACGCGCAACTGATCGAGGCCTCCGACGGCGAGGTCGCCGGGGTCAAGAGCGCCACCGTGCATGTGCGCGGCGATCACGCCTACGGCTGGCTGCGGACCGAAACCGGCGTGCACCGCCTGGTGCGGAAGTCGCCGTTCGATTCCGGCGCCCGCCGGCACACTTCGTTCGCCAGCGTTTTCGTTTCTCCGGAGATTGAGGAAGAAGCGGAGGTGGAAGTGGATCCCGGCGACCTGCGCATCGATGTCTACCGGGCCAGCGGCGCCGGGGGCCAGCATGTCAACCGCACCGAGTCCGCGGTCCGCATCACCCATCTGCCCTCGGGCATCGTTGTGCAATGCCAGAACGAGCGCTCGCAGCACAAGAACCGGGCCACGGCCATGAAGCAGCTACGCGCCAAGCTTTTCGAGCTGGCCGAGCGGGAGCGGCGGGCGGAGCAGCAGGCCCTGGAGGACAGCAAGGCCGACATCGGCTGGGGGAACCAGATCCGCTCGTACGTCCTCGATCAGTCGCGGGTCAAGGACCTGCGCACCGGCGTCGAGTCCGGCAACCCGACGGCGGTGCTGAACGGCGCCCTGGGCCCGTTTATCGAGGCGGGCCTGAAGCAGGGCGTTTAGTTCGGCGGGTAAGCCAGACCAGGAGGCCGGCCGCGCCCCAGCCCAGCACAATGCCCCATTCCTGCGGCCAGACCAGGCTTGACGGGCTGAAGGGCATGAACAGGCACAGCAGGCCGAGGGCCAGCACGATGGCCGAGATGCCGACGAACCGCGGATAGCGCAACTTGTAGGGTCGCGGCAGGTCGGGTTGGCTCCGGCGAAGCGCCAGGAACGCGATCGGAACGAACAGGTAGGCGGCCACCACGGCGAAGCTGCCGCAGTTGATGAGCCACACCAGGATCGTCCGGCCGAACAACGGGGAAATGCAGCTCAACAGTCCGATCGCGAGCACGGCGACATACGGCGTTTTGTAGCGCGGATGAAGGCGCCCGAACACGGCGGGCAGGCTACCTGACTCGGCCAGGGCGAAGACCACGCGGCTGCCTCCGATAATGAAGGCGTTCCAGCTTGTGAGCACGCCGCCGATACCGCCGATCGTGAGCGCCACGCCGGCCCAGGATCCGCCCGCGGCCACGGACCAGAGCTGCTTCGCCGCGTCCGCCGTAATCAGTCCGTCGCCGGCCAGTTCTTCCGGTGTCAGCGCCACGGCCACCGACCAGGCGATCGCGCCGTACCAGACCACGGCCATGACCAGGGAGACGATCAGCAATCGCCCGATGCGCTTCGGCGGAAGGTCGATCTCCTCCGCCGATTGCGGAAGCACGTCGAATCCGACCAGCAGGGCGGGGACCATGATCAGCACGGTGAGAATGCCGGTGGCCGGCACGGCGATCTTCGGTTCCGCCAGTTCGGGCAGGCCGAAACCGACCGCGCCGGTAAAGAGCACCACGCCGGAGACGAAGATGGCGACGGTGACGATGCCCTGGACGATCGCCGCCGTCCGGATGCCGACGACGTTGATCCAGGTCATCACAACGGCGCCCGCCAGGCCCACGAGGATGAAGCCCGCATCGACGGGGGCGCCGGCGACGTGCCAGAGGGCGCCCATGCGGATCGCCGGTATCAGGTATTCGACCGCGGTGGGCAGCGCCACGGACTCGAACACGCACACGGTCACGTAGGCCATCAGCAGCGCCCAGGTGCAGACGAACGACCAGCCGGCCCCCAGCCCGGCGTGGGTGTAGACGTGCTCGCCGCCGGCCCGCGGCATCGCGGAGGCCAGTTCGGCATAGGTCAGCGCGATGAACCCGATCACCAGGCCGCCGGCGGCGAACGCGACCAATGTTCCGAGGCTTCCGGCGTTGCCGACCCAGTAGCCGGTCATCAATATCCAGCTCCAGCCGATCATCGCCCCGAAAGAGAGCATCAGCACGTCGCGCGTCTTCAGCACGCGCGCAAAGCGAGTCGGGGCAGCTTGCACGTTGACGGGGTTCAGGCTTCGGCGCCGGGGTCCCCGGGTGGCTTGTCGAGCGCGCGGGCAAGAATCGCCTGGATGAAGGCGTCGCGGTCGCGCAGGATATCGGCCTGCTGGTCTTCGTCGGGCTTCCAGTTGTCCAACTCGTCACGATCCAGCGTGCCGCGGCCTTCGAGCACGCGCTCCATCACCTGCAGGCGGTCGCGGGTGACGTACAGCTCCTCGGCCAGACCCATGATGACGTTCATCATGCGGTCCAGCATTTCATCGCCGAGCCAGTCGTTGCGCTTCGCCACGGCGTTCTACCGGATCAGCAGGGCAGGTGTATGAGCTCGCGAGGCATGTCGCACAGGTATTCGGGGCCGTTGCGGCCGATCAGCAGGGTGTTCTCATAGTAAATGCCCCCGAAGCCGATCTCGCACACCTCCATGTCCATGTTCACGACCATGCCTTCCTCCAGGTCGAAGCCGCTCAGGCCCGGCGAAGCGCTGGGCAGTTCCAGGTGTTCCAGTCCCAGCCCGTGCATGAAGGCATGGCGGAACCCCTTGATCCCGCCGCGCGTGCCGACTTCCAGCGCCAGCTTGCGCAAATCAACGGTGTTCACGCCCGGTCGCATGGCCTCGAAGACGGCCTCCGCCGCGGCGTAGGCGGCATTCCAGTAGCGCTGCAACTTGGTGCTGGGCGCGCCCATGACGCAGGTCCGCTGCATGTCGCCGAAATAGCGTTGCCAGGTGAGCATGGAGTCGAAGCACAACTGGTCGCCCTCGCGGATGGGATAGTCGTGGTCGTGCCACAGCCCCATGCTCTTGTGGCCCGCGCCTACGTAGATGCACCACGGCATACAGTCCTGTTCGGCCACCGAAAGGTGCCAGGCCCGGCGAATGTCCGACCACTTCACGCCCACCCCCGCCGCGTCGATGGCGACGCTCAACGCCCGCTGGTTGCGGCGACCCGCCTCGCGCATCAGTTCCAGCTCGGCGGGCGTCTTGACCGCCCGGATCATCGTCATCAACTCGGGTCGGTCAAAGCAATCAACGCCGTTCAGGCGTTCGGCGCAAAGCAAGGCCAGGCGCGCGTCGTCGAAGCCGAGCCTGCTGTAGCCGCCGTCGCCTAGCGCCTTGAGGATCGCCTCCACGACACCCGTGCTGGCCGTGGCGCGCGTCGCATCCATCAGCGCAACCGTCTTGCGGTCGGATTCCTCGAGTTCGGCTTCCTCGTCCACCGTGTAGTGGCAGAAGATGTCGTCGCCCACCTGGGTCTCATAGACCCTGAGTTCCGGCATCCAGCTCGGGTGCTCGGCCAGGTTGGTCAGTTCGACATCGTGCACGATGAGCGTGGCGGGCCGGTCCTCGGACAGCGGCAGGATCGCGCAGCCCGCCCACTGGTAGTCGAACAGCCAGTCGGACTCGTAGCCGCTGGCGTAGTACACATTGACAGGCTGCACGCACACCATGGCGTCGAGCCCCGCCTTCTCCATCTTGGCCCGCGCGCGTTCGAGATTTACCAGCATGCGTTGCGTGGTTCAGGCCGGCTTTACGTCCAGGGGTGTTCCCGGAAGTGCTTGCGGATGAGGTCCATGGAGCGCGGGTTTTCGCTGTAGTCGATGCCGAGCAGGCCGTGCGTGAAGCAGAGGTTGACGTTGCCGTTCTTGCTGGCCAGCGGGCCGTGAATGACGCCGGCGGGCCGGCACATGTAGCTGCCCACCACCATCGTGTAGCCCGTTTGGTCGCCCACTTCGCCGATCAGCACGTCGCCCTGCAGGCAATAGTTTTCCTCGTAAACGGGGTGCGTTTCCATGCCTTCCGCGTACCAGCCGGGCATCAGGCCGGCCAGGTGGGTGCTCGCCCGGGTTTCCCGATCGACATGCAGGACCTTCACGAAGATCCCCGGGCGAAAATCCTGCGACGGGTCGCTGGCGTCCAGCGGGTTGTGCCAGTCCATGGCATACGAGTCCAGCGCCGGTATGGCATCGGGCGCGGGGGGACTCTGATCGGGTTGAAACTCCGGGCTTTCCAGGAAAACGACGAACGCGCGCGCGCCTGCGTGCGAACGCCACCGGCCTTGCCCGGAGCCGGCCGGGTGGTAGCAGAAGCCGCCGGGTCCGAGGCGGTTGCCGCCCATCTGCAATTCGCCGTCGATGACGAACAGGCGCATTTCCACGGCGCAATTCAGGCCGGAACCGGCGTCGTAGCCGGGCGGAAGGTCCACCAATCCGGTAAAGCCGCCGCCGGCGGGATCCCGGGCGAGTGGACGCAGTCGGGCGCCGGGCGTCAGTCCCGGCGGATTCCAGGGTACGGGCGCAACGGCCGGTGCCTCAAGGTTCTCGACGTGTTCCTTGGACATCGAACCGAAGGCGGACGCCGTGCTGCTTGAGCAGGTCCTGCTTCTGTATGTCGGGGCCGCGCACCTCACCCGTGGCGGGATCGGTGTCGAGCAGGCTCTGCGTGGCCTCGCGTCTCAGCACCACGACGATATCGGCCTCTTCTTCCAGCGCGAACGGGAACTCGTGCCAGGTGCCCACCTTCATCGTGAAACCGGCCGAGCCGTCAAAGCGATACGCGCGGACCTGTTCCAGGTCCGGGAGGTCCCCGTCCGTGGGCGGCGCCATTACCGCGACAAAGGGCGCGCCGCCCAGCGGAATGAAGGTCTGGGTGTGCTTGAAATGGCGCTCGATCCAGTGAACCTCGAAGGGGCGCCGCCGCACGTGGGCCAGACTCAGTTCGGTCTGTTCGTCCGACTGGAAATCCACCGGGCGGTAGGTCTGCACCGAGCCCTTGTAGAACTGGATCGGCAGGGGTTTCGCGCCGGGGTGGCGGCCCAGCAGTTCCCCGCAGCCGGCCAGCGCCGCGGGCGTGGCTTCCACGAGCGGTACGACGCGGGTTTCCATCAGCCTGCTCCGTTATGGCGGTTGTGCCGGCGTGCTCTAGAACTCGAACGTGGCGCGCAACCCGAAGGTGCGCTTGTCCTGCGGCACAAGCGTCATGCCCAATCTGTTGAAATTGAAACCGACGCTCAGCACGCGCGAAAAGTCCGTGTATTCCTGGCCGGTGCGCCAGTAGTCCTCGTCCAGCGCGTTCTTCACGTAGGCCTCCACTCTCAGGTTTTCGCGCTCCACCGCGAACCGGAGATTCAGCAGCGAGTAGCTCTGCAGCGTGGCCAGGTTGGTCAGCCCGGGGAAGGTCTCGCCCATGTAGGTGAGATCGCCGCGAAGCGACCAGTCCCAGCCGTTCTGGAAGGTTCCGCCATAGGTGGAGGAGACGTTGCCCGACCACTCGGGGAAGCGGCTGGAGCGGTGTCCCTTGACGTTGCGGGTGCCCAGCGCGTATTCGGCGGATGCCAGGGGGATCAGGAACTCGGTGTACTCGTTGTCGTTGAACGACAAGTTGAAGCTCAGGTCCCAGTCTTCGCTGATCAGGAAATCCACTTCCAGTTCCACGCCGGAGTATTCCGAACTGCCCGGCGTGCTGACCGGGTTGAAGTTGGGGTTGGGATTGGGGATCGTGTCGCCGTCGTCGTCGCGGTAAACGGTCACGAAGGTCGGGAAGGGCGCATTCGCCCATTCCTGCCAGTAGGCTGCCACATTGGCGACCAGCCGACCGTCCATCCAGGTGGATTTGACGCCGATTTCATAGGCGTCGAGTTCCTGCACCGGCGTCACTTCCACCGCGTCGGCGCCCAGCGCATCGACGTATTGCTGGCACATCGACGAGGTGCTCGGCTGACCCGTGCGCGGATCGATGAACGGCTGCGTGTAGGTGGTCGGGTTGCAGTTGATGATGTTGGAATTGATGACTCCGGGAAGAATGCCGCGCGATGTAGTGATGTAGGCGGTAATGTCCTCGGTAATGCGGTATCGCAGGGAAATCCGCGGCAGGAAATCCTTGAAATTGATCTCGAAATCGCCCCGGCCATCGCTGCGCGTGTCGTCCTGCCAGCGCGCTTCCAGGTCCACCGTGAACTGTTCGGTGATGTCGTAGGACAGCGACCCGTAGAAAGCCTGCACGTCCACGAAATCGCCGCCGTCCACGTCCACGGGAATGCGGGCGGGATTGGCGCACTGCGCGGGCGTGCCGAAGGCCCCCAGGTTGCCGCAGGCCACCACGAACACGCCGCCGTTGGAGCTGGTCAGGAACTCCTGCGTGTAGTAGTTGAACCCGCCCAGCCAGCGCCATTTTGAATCCGGCGCCGAGGAAAGGCGTATATCGATGCTTTCATCCTCGCCGGCCTGCGGGTTGGACACGTACCAGGCTTCGTCGGGCGTCATGTCCCAGTCGCGAAGATTCGCCGCGTTGTTCTCGTTGTAGGCGCCGGTGGCGACCAGCGTCATGCCGTTGGCGAACTCGTAGTCCAGCACCAGGCTGATGCGGGTGATGTCGCGTTCGATGCCGAAGTGGTCGATGTAGGGCACGCCTTCGACCTGCGAGGGCGCGTCGATCAGCGAGTCCCGGATGAAGTTTTCGAATCCGCCGGGGAAACTGGCGGGACTCAGGGACACGCTGGGGTTGGGGAAACCGATCTGTCCGCCCGGTCCCGGAATGGTGCCGCAAAGGTACTCACGCGGCATCAGCGTGGTGGGCTGGCCGTCCGTGGTGAGGCCCGGCATCGTCTTGCCCGTGCAACTGTCGTCCAGCCGCGCCTTGTAGAAGGTCACGCCGGCCGGTCCGTCGCTGTCGTCCTGCTGGTAGTAGCGCAGCTTGATGCTGACGTT
>CAYMQG010000050.1:0-2338 GCA_964392625.1 uncultured Gammaproteobacteria bacterium
GTGGTGGAGGAGGAGGAGGAGATTCACCAGGCATTTTCACTGGGTTCAAGAAGGTCCCGAGCGACGAGATAAGCGGCTGATTTACTTAAGGAATCTTTCTTTTCTCGCTTCTGTCGGCCTTTCCTTGTATTACTTGTCTCCGCAAACTTTGTAATAGCCGAAGTGATATGCAATGAGGCGCGTGAGGCGGCTTTCCGCTTCGTTTGCGCACGCGATCAGCCGGAATTTTTGTAATAGCAGAAGTGATACCCGTCCCGACCGCGACTGTGCAGGGAGCGGCAGGTCAGAGAAGGGCGATGCTCACCATGATGGTGGCGAGGCCGAGGATGAGTGTGCCCAGCACGCCACTCTGAATCCAGATCATGCGGCTCATTTCCGCCCGCAAACCTTCAATACTGGCGTCCGTCCGGGCGTGCAAAACTTCCAGGTCCTTCCTGGTGGCCATATCGCCCTCGATTGATTCGACGCGAAGCGTCAGAGCCTCCAGGGCAGACTGGGTGGCCATACCGCCCATGCGCGACTCGATGGACTCGAGGCGCATCGTCACGGCTTCCAAGGCGGACTGGGTGGCCATGCCATCCATGCGCGACTCAATGGACTTGAGGCGCAGTTGCACGGCTTCCAAGGCGGACTGGGTGGCCATGTTGGCCATACCGGACTCGATGGACTCAAGCCGGACCTGCACCTGCTCCAGACTTCCGGCGATCGGAGCGTTCAGCGGAGCCCGACTGACCAAATCCACCATGGCTTCTGCTTGCTTCTCCGGGCAGCCTGCCTGTTTGAGTTTCCGTACTTCCGCGTGAGTGTCGATAGCGGGCTGTGGCATGTTGGTCCTCCTTGAACGATTTCTGGAACGCTCCTGCGGCGATCCCTCCACCCCTTGTTTTAGTCGATTCCAGCGCGCGCTGTCAAATGAGAAACCTGTGAATGAGCTATTGAGGGCGGGACGCCCTCGCTCCCAGGGGCGCACATAAAACGAGGCTGTTATGCAGCCCGCCTCCCGAGCGGCGTTTTTCTACCTCAGTGAAAAACAGCATCGGCTATTTTCTACTTGGGTCGAATATTGCCGTATAATTCCGCGGGTGCCCACCACCGACCGCTACCTCACAGGTCAGGTTCTTGCCGACCTGGACCGCAAGATGGTGTTCGTCGCCGGCCCCCGGCAGGTCGGCAAGACCACCCTCGCCCTGGGCCTGCCCGGGGCAGAGGCGGGGTACCTGAACTGGGACATTGATGCGCACCGCGCGCGCATCCTAAGGAGCGAACTGCCTCCGGGCGCGTTGTGGATATTCGACGAGATTCACAAGTACAGACGCTGGCGCAACTACCTCAAGGGCTTGTACGATGGCCGCCCCCCGGGCCAGCGCATTCTTGTTACCGGCAGCGGGCGGCTCGACCTGTACCGGTTCGGCGGCGACTCGTTGCAGGGGCGATACCATCTGCTGCGCCTGCATCCGTTCTCGGCGGCGGAGCTCGGGCTGGACCGGCCCGCCATGCTCCGGAATCTTCTCAGGCTGGGAGGCTTTCCGGAACCGTGGCTGTCCGCCAGCGAAACGGAATCCAGGCGCTGGTCGCGCGAGTATTCGGCGCGGGTCGTACAGGAAGAGGTGGCCACGCTGGAGAACATCCGCGATCTGGGGCAGCTGCAACTGATGATGCTGTCGCTGCCGGAGCGCGTCGGGTCGACGCTCTCGATCAACGCGTTGCGCGAGGACCTCAACGTGAGCCACAAGACCGCGAGCTCATGGCTCGAAGTCCTGGAACGCCTGTACGCGATCTTTCGGCTGGCCCCATTCGGTTCGCCGCAACTTCGGGCCCTGCGCAAGGACCGGAAGCACTATCACTTCGACTGGACGGTCGTTCCCTCGCGCGGCGCGCGCTTCGAGAACCTGGTCGCCTGCCACTTGCTCAAATGGGTGCATTTCCGGCAGGACGCCGAGGGGCTGGACTACGAACTGCGGTATTTTCGCGACCGCGACGGCCGGGAAGTGGATTTCGTGGTGATGAACCGGGGCGCGCCCGTGCTGCTGGTCGAATGCAAGTGGTCCGACGCGGACCTCGACCGCGGCCTCAAGTATCTCAAGTCCCGATTTCCCTACGCCGAGGCCTGGCAGATTTCCGCCACTGGCAGGAAAGACTACGCCTCCCCGCAGGGCATACGCGCGGCCCCGGCGCTCAAGTTGCTTTCCACGCTGGTCTAGCCCGGATGTTGCACGAGTGCGCTGAGATTGCGGGGCGCACGTCTGTTTTGGGCGTCATCGGGTGATGGCGGAAGCGAGTCGGTCTTGACCGGCGCTTTTGTGGAGCCTGGTTGCGGGATTTTTCCGCAGGATGGCGC
>CAYMQG010000051.1:0-47484 GCA_964392625.1 uncultured Gammaproteobacteria bacterium
TACAGTCCGTCGCCGATCAATCCGAAGATCGGCGGGCAGCACGAGCGCTACCTGTTCCTTTCGCTGAAGGAATACCGCGACGGCGGGCGCTCGCACTCGCTCATGCGCGGATCGGTGCTTAACAAAAACGACCAGGACCTAGAGGACATTGCCGCCTACTACGCCAGCCAGCCGGGTTACCTGACGCCGCGGGAAATATGGGAGCGCACGCAGGAAGGGGTGCCGGCCGCCGCGGGACCGCCCGCGGGCGCACAACAGGGCGGTCCGCCGCGCGGCCCTGCGGGACCGCCCAAGTTCGATCACAGCGACCACATCGCCCGCTACAACAGCATGCTGGCGCAGGCGATCGCCGACGCGGCGCAGGCTCCCGGCCAGGTTGGCGAAGCGGTCTGCGCGGGCCTGTCCGGCAGCGCCGATTCCGACCGGGACGGCGACGGGCTGGCGGACGCCTACGATGCGGCCCCGGACGATGCCGGCGAGTTCGTCCTTGACGGCGACGGCGACGGCTTCTATGAGATCTGCGACATACGGCAGCTCGAGGCCATCGGCAATCTCGGCGGCGGCGACGGCGAGTCCACCACGCTGGAGCGCGCAGTGCGCATGGCGCGCAAGTACCGTCTTGCGCGCGACCTCGACGCCTCCACGCTCCCCAACTTCGAGCCGATCGGCGACTGCGGCCCGGCGGGAAACTGCATGGTGACGCTGGACCGCTTCGGATTTCAGGGCGTGATCGACGGTGGCGGGCACACCATCCGCGGCCTGCGCATCTCCAGGCCCGGGGGCAGCGGGATCGGCCTGATCGGCGTTCTGGGCGCGCAGGGCACCGTTCGCGACCTGGCGCTTGAGGATGCGGTCGTGATCGGCCGCGGCGGCGTGGCCCTGCTGGTGGGCAGCAATTTCGGCATGGTTTACCGCTGCCGCGCCGAGGGCGAGGTGGCCGGCGAACTGGCGCTCGGCGTTCTGGTGGGCGGCAGCGGCGGCCTGGTGGCCTACAGCGAGTCCCACGGCACGGTTTCGGGCAACCAGGCTGTTGGCGGGCTGGTCGGCGACGTGCGCGGCGGCGTCTATTTCAGCCGGTCGAACGCCGAAGTGTCCGGCAGCCGGGGCCTGGGCGGGCTGGTGGGGCTGAACACCTTCGGCCTGGTCCTGAGCAGCTATTCCACGGGGCAGGTCGTCGGCGGCAACGACCTGGGCGGACTGGTGGGAATGAACACCGACGCCAAGGTGCGCAACAGTTTTTCGATCGCGGCGGTCGAGGGCGACGGGAGCAATATCGGCGGCCTGGTGGGGTTCAATTCCTTAAGCGAGGTGCGCAACAGCTACGCGGCAGGCGCTGTTTTCGGCGGCGATGCCGTGGGCGGGCTGGTTGGGCGCAACAACGGCAGCGTGCGCATGAGCTATGCCGCGGGGCCGGTAACGAGCGAGGGCGCTACTGGAGGGATTTCCGGGTTCACGGTCGAGGGCGAGGAGGACGGCAACTTCTGGACCGCGATGACCAACTCCACAGGCGCTTCGGACCTGGGCGCACTGACCGCCGAACAAAGTGGATGGGCGCCGCGGCCCGGCGATTTCCTGGGGCTCATCGATGCCTACTGCGACGCCAACGGCAACGGCTTTATCGATCCCGACGAGCGCGTGCCGGACAATCGAGTCTGGGACTTTCGCGGTCCCGGCGAGTTTCCGGTAATCCGTTGTACCTTTGAGGCGGGATACCCTTCCGAGGACACAGACTCCATGGGGGAAATGTAATGCTGAGCCGCAATCCGTATTCGAGGGCCCTGGCATTGGCGCCGGCGCTGGTCCTGGCGGCAGGACTGGCCGGCGCCGCCGAGGAGCGCGCCAACACCTTTCAGCCCTTCGCCAAGGGCGACATTTTCGTCGCGTCCACCATCATGGACCATCCCACCGACGATCACATGGGCACCGGGCGCATCTTCCAGTACGACGCGGAGCTGAACCTCAAGGGCGAGCTCTACACGCGAGGCACCACGCACAAGATCGGCGGTTTGAATTTCGCGCCCGACGGCACGCTCTGGGCCTTTGCGCAGGGGCAGCCTTCGGTGGTGGAGATCGGCGCCGACGGCGTGCAGAAGCCGGTTCGCAGGTTCTCGGAGCGCAGTTTGAGCAGCGTGACCTTCGCCCGCGACGGCAGCCTGTATTTCGGGGAGCACCTGCAGGGGCCCAACACGAGCATCCCCACCAACACGACCACATTCAACCTGCTGTCCGGCCGCGACGTGATCGGCGACGGCAACATCTTCAAATTCAGCCCGGACGCCCGGCTGCTTCAGGAATTCCACTCCGACACGCATGGCGGCGTCGTGGGCATCCACGGCGTGACGTCGACCGTGCTGACCGACGGCGACACGCGAATGGTCTATCTGTCGGAGACCGGCAACCGGGTCATGCAATACGACCTGGCCAACGACCGGCAATTGCCGGACCTGAGGGTGTTCGACGACGACGAGAACGTCTTCATGGTCCTCACGCTGATGCCGATGCTCGACGGATCGCTGCTGATCAGCACCGGCAACGGCCTGGTGGTGCTCGACAAGGACTCGGGCGAAACCCTTCGCTATTACGACATGCGCAGTCCCGGATGGGCGGCCTCGGGGCCGACGGTGGACGGCGCGGGAATCATCGTGGGCAACTTCTTCACCGGCGAGGTCGTGATCATCAGCCGGGGGACCGGGGAAGTCGTCCGAAGCAACAACATCGGGCAAAGAAACTCGCTCTCCGGCGTGGCCCAGTTTCCCGGCTGACCGGTTTCGCACGAAAGAGGCCTTCTCATGACGAAAAAACGCATTATTCTGATCGTCCTCGCGGTCATCGCCGTTCTGGTCTTGCTGTCCTTCCGAACCACCCAGTACCCCGTCTTCGAGATGGAGGCCGACGCGGCCCCCGAGGGCGGGCACCATGTGCTGCTGTTCGGCGGCACCCGGAACACGGGGCTGGAGGTCGCGAAGATCCTGGCGGGGCGGGGCGACCGGGTCACGGCTTTCGTCCGCCCGTCGTCGGACCGTTCCGGGCTGGAACCGCTGGGCGTGAACTTCGCCGTGGGCGACGCGCTGGACCTGGAGAGCGTGCAGGCCGCCTTCGACGGCGGGGACTACACGTCGGTCATCACCACGGTGGGCTGCTTCAGTTGCGATCCGCGCCCGGACTTCCTGGGCAACCGGAATATCTTCGACGCCGCCGAGGCGGCCGGCGTGCAGCGGATGGTGTTCGTGACCAGCATCGGCTCGGGCGACAGCGAGATGGCGGCGCCCTGGCTGGCCCGGGTGTTCCTGCGGGAAATCCTGCCGCTGAAGACGCAGGCCGAAGACCACCTGAT
Source organism: uncultured Gammaproteobacteria bacterium (assembly GCA_964392625.1). Taxonomy (GTDB): domain Bacteria; phylum Pseudomonadota; class Gammaproteobacteria; order Steroidobacterales; family Foliamicaceae; genus Foliamicus. Next base: position 3,335 of record CAYMQG010000051.1, read on the forward strand.
GGCCAGCGGCCTCGATTACACGATCATCCGCCCCGGCGCGCTCCGGTCGAGACCGCCTACCGGCAAGGGCTACCTTAGCGAGAGTCGCGAGGCCGAAGGCATCATCAACCGCAGCGACCTGGCCGGCCTGATCGTCGATGCGCTGGACGACAACGCGACGAACGGCAAGGTGCTGGCCGCGGTCGATTCGGAGATGTCCTACCCCTGGGACCTGTTCTGACGCGCCCGGCTACTCGAGGTCGAGCGTGTCGTGCAGCGTGGCGCGGCCCTGCATTCGCGCCTGAATGAGGTCGAGGCCCGCCTGGATCCGTTCGTATAAACCGGCGGCGATCAACTCCCGGCGGAGTTGTTCGTTGATTCCGGCGCGGGTCGCGTGTTCCTCGACCAGGCCGGCAAAGCCCTCGCCTTTCGGCTGGGTCGATCTTTTGGCGATACCGCGGAACAGCGAGCCGGTGTAGCGGTCCGCGTGCGCGGCATCGACGCCCTGGGCGCGAAGCCAGGCCGAAACGGACTCCAGCAACTCGAAATACGGCGCCATCAGCGCCGAGGCCGAGAAGAACGCGTCGAGCTGCGCCTCGTCCGAAACTTCGATCACGGTCCCTATGGGGTCAAGAAAACGGGCCAGCGCCCTGTCCGGCGGGCACATCGCGATCGGGCCCGCGCGCCGCGCCGCCGGCGGCACCGGCGCCACGCGGGCAAGGAACCCGGCGGGCCTGACACGCCGCTGAATCTCCGCGGAACTGATCGTTGCGATAAAGCTGACGACCTTGAGGTCGCGCCGGAAGCTGAGCGCTTCCAGGACTTCGCCGGCCTCCTGGGGACGCACGGCAAGGAAGACCAGCTCGGTGCGGTCCACGACCTGCTGGTTGTCGGCGGCCACCTCCACGGCGGCATACCGCTCGCTCAGATTCCGCGAGCGTTCGCGGTTGCGCGGAGAAAGCAGAATCGAAAGACCGGGGACCTCTGCCTCGCAAAGACCCGTGACGACCGCCTCGGTAATCGTACCGACGCCGATGAATCCCACGTTCATCGGCCTACTCCGATTCCGGGTCGAGCAGAAGCCGCTCCATGATGCGCGCGTAGACGCGCCGCAGGCCCTCGGCGTCGCTGGCCCGGATCCGCTCGTTGACCTGGTGGATGGTGCGGTTGATCACGCCGAACTCCACCACGTCGGCGCCGTGAAGCGCGATGAAACGCCCGTCGGACGTGCCGCCGCCGGTGGACAGCTCCGGGTCGATCCCGCACTCCTCGCGCACGATGTCGCGGGCCGTCTCGACCAGCGGGCCGTGCGCGGTCAGGAAGGGTTCGCCGGCGGGACGCCATTCGATTTCGTACTTGATGTCGTGGCGGCTCAGCAGGTCCACGACCCACTGCTTGATCTGCTCGCTCTTCCACTGGTTGGTGAAGCGGAAGTTGAAGCGCGTGACCAGTTCGCCGGGGAAAACGTTGGTCGCCCCCGCGTCGGCCTGCACCTTGACGACCTGGAAGCCGGTCGGCGGAAAATGCTCGTTGCCCTCGTCCAGCGGCGTCGCGTACATGTCCGCGAGCACCGGGGCGAAGCTCTGTATGGGGTTGCGGGCCAGGGCGGGGTAGGCCACGTGACCCTGTTCCCCGCGAACGGTCATAGTTGCGCTCAGCGAACCGCGCCGCCCCACCCGCAGCGTGTCGCCGAGTTGTTCCGAGCAGGACGGCTCTCCCACCACGCACCAGTCGATCGTTTCGTCGCGGGCGCTGAGCGTGTCCATCACGCGTCGGGTGCCGTCCCTCGCCGGGCCCTCTTCGTCGCTGGTGATGAGAAACGCCAGCGAGCCGCGGTGTTCGGGATGTTCTTCGGCAAAGTCGATGCCGGCGCGGACCATGGCCGCGATTCCGGTCTTCATGTCGGCGGCGCCCCGGCCCTTGAGCCAGCCGTCGCTCAGCTCCGGCTCGAACGGATCGTGTTCCCAGTCCTTGAGCGGCCCGGGCGGCACCACGTCGGTATGGCCGGCGAAGCAAAGCACCGGCGAATCGCCGCCGTGCCGCGCCCACAGGTTGGAGACCTTGCCGAAGGGCATGTGCTCGACGCTGAAGCCGGCCGCCTCCAGCATGCCGCCTATCAGTTCCTGGCAGCCGCCGTCAGCCGGCGTGACCGAGGGCCGGCGCATGAGTTCGAGCGCCAGGTCCAGCGTTTGCGTGTCGCGCTTATCGGTCATCGCGCAGCAGCTCGTTCAGGGAAGTCCGCCGGCGGGTGCGTTCGTCCACCTGCTTGACGATCACGGCGCAGTAGAGCTGCGCCCGGCTCTTGCCGTCGGGCAGGCTGCCCGGGACAACGACCGAGCCGGCGGGGACCCGGCCGTACAGGACCTCGTCACGGGCCCGGTCGTAGATGCGCGTGCTCTGGCCGATGTATACACCCATCGCGATGACCGCGCCGCGCTCCACGATCACGCCTTCGACGATCTCGGAGCGCGCGCCGATGAAGCAGTCGTCCTCGATGATCGTGGGCGTCGCCTGCAGGGGCTCCAGCACCCCGCCGATGCCGGCGCCTCCGGACAGGTGCACGTTTTTGCCGATCTGCGCGCAACTGCCGACCGTGGCCCAGGTGTCGACCAGCGTGCCGCTGTCCACGTAGGCGCCGATGTTCACGTAGCTGGGCATCAGCACGACGCCGGGGGCGATGTAGGCGCCCCGCCGCGCCTGCGCGTCGGGCACCACGCGCACGCCGGACGACCCGATGTCGCCCTCGGCGAATTTCAGCGGTACCTTGTCGAAATAGCGGGTGTGCCCGGCGGGAATTTCGCGGTTGGGCGTGACCGCGAAATAAAGGAGCACCGCCTTCTTCAGCCACTCGTTGACCTGCCAGCCGTCGGCGGTGGGTTCGGCCACCCGGGCCGCGCCGCTGTCGAGCAACCCGATGGCCTCGTCTATGGCCGCGCGCAGTTCGGCGCGCGCGCTGTCGGGCGCGAGTTCCGCACGCTGTTCGTACGCGGCTTCGATGATGTTGCGCAAGTCCTGCACTTCAGGCTCTCGGGAGTGATTTCCGCCGCTTATCCAACGGCGCGCGCAATTATCGCATTACGGGCGAGCAAACCGCTTGAGAGCGATTCAGGACGGGTGGAGGGTGCTGGCGAGTTGGGCGAGGCGGCGGCCCAGGGCTTCGGCGAGGGTTTTCTCGTCGGAAGTGAGACCGTTTGTGCTGGTGCGCTCGACGTGCGACGCGCCGTAGGGCGAGCCGCCGGAAGTGGTCTTGCGCAATTCGGGCACGGTGTAGGGGATCCCGGCGATCAGCATTCCGTGATGCATCAGGGGCACGGCCAGCGACAGCAGCGTGGCCTCCTGGCCGCCGTGCATGCTGTTCGATGACGTGAATACCGCGGCCGGCTTGTCGACCAGCAGGCCAGAGACCCATTCCGCCGCCAGCCCGTCGAGGAAATGCTGGATCGGCGCGCCGGGGGCGCCGAAGCGGGTAGGGCTGCCCAGCGCGAGGCCGGCGCAGTCCCTGAGGTCGTCCTTGCTTACGTACGGGGCGCCGCTTTTGGGAACCGCGGGCATGGCCTCGCCGGACTGGGCCGCGACCGGGGGCGCTCCGCGCAGCACGGCCTCGCAGCCGGGCGTCATTTCGATGCCGCGTCCGATGGCGCGCGCCAGGGACTCGGTGGCGCCCTTCACCGAGTAATACACCACCAGGATCCTCAGTTCGTCAGCCATGGCGTGTCATACGATGATGACGGGGTCGGTGATCGTGTGGATGGGTTCGGCGCCGTCGGCCGTGATCAGGCTCAGGTCTTCCATGTGGGCCGAACCGCCGATTCCCGTGTTCAGGACCGGGCAGTCGACGCTCAGGACCATCCCGGGTTCGAGTGTCAGGTCGTCCTTGACCCAGTAAGGCCGCCCGTCCTGGCCCGGCTCGTCGGTGTGCGTGAGTCCCACGCTGTGCGGCGAGAACGGAATGTCGAAGTCCAGGCCGGCGGCGCGCACGGCCTTGTGGCCAATCGGCGGGATTTCCGAATAACGCAGGCCCGGGCGCAGTTGCTCGCGGATCGCCTCCCATCCGATCTGCATGGCGCGGGTGGCGTCGCGCATCGCCGCGGCCGGTTCGCCGAGGAAAATGGTTCGTGCGAAATCGCCGTGGTAGTGCCAGCCGCTGCTTACGCAGTCCACGAAGAAAGCGGCCCCGTCCCTGAACTCGAAGTCCGTCACTTCCGTGATCATCCGGTCGATGGCCATGAACACTCCGGCGTTGCCGCGGCCGGCGGCCTCGGAGAAGAACGCCGCCCTCAGTTCCTGCGTGGTGGCCCCCTCGCGAACCGTAGCGACGGCGGCCAGCGCGGCCTCGGCGTTGGCCTGCGCGGCCAGCCGCATGAGTTCGATCTCGCGCGGCGACTTGACCAGGCGGATCTTGCGCAGGGTATTGTCCGCCGGCACGGCGGCGGCCGGCAGCGGCGAGGACTCCAGCATGGCCATGACCGCCATGTGGTCGACGCCGATTCGGCCGCCGGTCATGTCCAGCGCGCGCGCCGCCCTGACCATGGCGAATTCCCGCTCGGCGCTTACGCCATGCCGTTCGGCAGCCGCCTCCACGGCCGCGCGCCGATGCAGTTCCAGCTCGCCCATCGGGATGTCGCCCTTGTCGCGGTACACGTGCAGCGCGCCGGCCGCGGGTTCGTCGTAATCGCCCTGAATGGCGGTGCCGCTGACGGCCCGGTGGGTGTACAGCCAGGGCTGGACGTCACCGGAAAACTCGGCGTCGGCGTAGACGTAGTAATAGAGGAACTGCGGCATGACCAGCGCCACCGGCTTCTTCGGGTCGGCCGAGAGCAACGCCATGCTGGGCGCTGCGAAGCCCATCTTGCCCAGTTGCGGCCAGTAACCGGTCAGGTGAAAGACGTTGAGGGGCTCGGCGACGATCAGCCCGGCAAGCGATTCCTCGTTCAGAACCTTTTCCGCCCGCTCGCGGTTGAACAGGGGACCGCCCCGAAGCAGCGACCCGCCCTGGGCGAAGGTTTCGCGGAAGGATGGCTGGCCGCCCATGAACAATTCCCGAATTCGCTCGGCGACCGATTCTAACGCTTGCAGGAAAGGCTTCTCCGTGTCTCTCGCAATCCGCGATATTCGCTTTCCATGCGGCCGAGCGGGTAGAATTTCCGCCCATGTCTGCAGAGGTCTGCCGCCGCTACATCGTTTCGGGACGAGTGCAGGGTGTGTTCTTCCGCGCCAGCACCGCCAGCGTCGCCCACCGTCTTGGTTTGCGCGGGCGCGCCAGGAACCTCGCGAACGGCAACGTGATGGTCCTGGCCCTGGGGCCCGAATCCAAGGTGGACGAACTGGGCGAGTGGCTGCGCGACGGACCGCCGTCCGCGCAGGTGACCGAGGTCGAGCAGGCGGACGAGCCGCTGGACCAGTGGCAGCACTTGCCCGACTTCCGCACCCACTGACGCGCGAAGGGTCAGCGCCGGGCGCGTTCCGCCAGTAGTTCGGTAGCTTCGCCGGCGCTCAGGTGCTCGGCGTCCTCCGAGCGGCGGTGCTTGTATTCCAGCGTCCCCTGCTTGAGACCGCGGGAGCTCACGACCACGCGGTGCGGAATGCCCACAAGGTCGGCGTCGGCCAGTTTCACGCCCGGGCTTGCGTCGCGGTCGTCGAACAGCACTTCCACGCCCTGCGATTGCAGTTCCTCGTAGAGTTGCTCGGCCGTCGCCCGCACTTGTTCGTCGCGGGCGATGTTCAGCGCCACGATCACGAGGCTGAACGGCGCCATCGCTTCGGGCCAGATAATGCCCCTCTCGTCGTGGTTCTGCTCGATTGCCGCGGCCACCGTCCGGGTCACGCCGAGGCCGTAGCAACCCATCTGCATGTGCTGCTCGGCGCCGTTCTCATCGAGCACGGCGGCGTTCATCGAGCGGCTGTACTTGTCGCCGAGCTGGAATATGTGGCCGACCTCGATCCCCCGGGCGATCTGGAGCCCGCCCCCGCCGCCCGGACTGCGGTCGCCCTCCACGGCGTTTCGCAGGTCCACGCACTCGGGTTCGGGCAGGTCGCGCCCCCAGTTGACGTTCACGAAGTGCCTGTCGCGCTTGTTCGCCCCGCAGGCGAAGTTCGCCTGGTGGCCGGCGGCGTGGTCCACGTAGGTGGTCACGGACAGGTTGACCGGGCCCACGAACCCCGGCGGGCAGCTCGCCGCCTGCGCGACCTCCTGCGCGTTGGCCAGTTGCAGCGGTTTGGCGACCTTGGGCAGGGCCGTCGCCTTCAGTTCGTTGACCTCGTGGTCGCCGCGCAGCACCAGCGCCGCCACGCCGCCGCCCTCGGCCTTGACCAGCAGGGTCTTGAGGCAGTTCTCCAGGGGCCGGTCGAGGTGCGCCGCGACCTGCCGCATCGTGCGCATGCCCGGCGTATGGGCCTGCGACATGGCTTCGCCGGGCGCGTCCCGCTCGCCTTCGGGAGGAAGGGCGGGCGCCAGTTCGAGGTTGGCGGCGAAATCGTCGCCGTCGCACCAGACGATCAGGTCCTCGCCGGAATCGGCCAGCACGTGGAATTCCTGCGAACGCGAGCCGCCGATTTCGCCCGAATCCGCCTGCACCACGCGGTAGTTCAGGCCCAGGCGCTCGAAGACGCGGCTGTACGCCTTGCGATAGTCGCCGTAGGTGTCACGCAGCGAATCCTCGCCCAGGTGAAAGGAATAGGCGTCCTTCATGATGAACTCGCGCGCCCGCATCACGCCGAAGCGCGGCCGGATTTCGTCGCGGAACTTGGTCTGGACCTGAAAGAAGCTGACCGGCAGTTGCCGGTAACTCTTCAATTCGCGCCGCGCGATGTCGGTGATCACTTCTTCGTGCGTGGGTCCGAAACAGTACTCCCGCTCGCCCCGGTCGCGCATCTTCAGCAGCAGGTCGCCGTAATCGTCCCAGCGGCCGCTCTCGCGCCACAGTTCGGCAGGATGGACCGCCGGCATCAGCACCTCGTGGGCCCCGATGCGTTCCATTTCCTGGCGCGTCACCCGCTCGACGATGCGGGCCACGCGCCAGCCCATCGGCATCCAGGTGAACAGCCCGGAAGCAAGCCTGCGCACCATGCCGGAGCGCAGCATCAGCCGGTGGCTGGCGATTTCGGCGTCGGCCGGCGTCTCGCGCAGCGTGGCCAGGGGCAGTTTGGAAAGACGCATCGTGGGGTCGGAAAGTCGGAGCGGCAATTGTAGTGGAAGCCGTTCCTCCGCGAGGGACATGCCCTCGCTCCCGGCCCGGAAGTGCTTGTGGCAGACTTGCCCGGATGGAGGCCAACCGCGAGAAATTCGCCAGGGGCAGGGCGGCGATCCGCAAGCGGGGCATATACCTTTTCCCCAATCTGCTCACCAGCGGTGCGTTGTTTGCCGGTTTCTACGCCATCGTGGCGGGGGCCGACGGGGACTTCGTGAGCGCCGCGGTGTCGTTGTACGTGGCGATGATTCTTGACGCACTCGACGGGCGCGTCGCCCGGATGACGGGCACCGAGACGGAATTCGGCCGCCAGTACGATTCCCTGTCCGACGTGGTGGCCTTCGGCCTGGGCCCGGCGGTGGTGGTTTACCAGTGGGGCCTGAAATACATGGGCGACTACGGCTGGGTCTGGGACAAGGTCGGCTGGGTGATCGCTTTCCTGTTCGCGGTCGGGACGGCGCTGAGGCTTGCGCGGTTCACCGCCCGCGAATCGGTGGGCGACAAGAATTTCTTCGAGGGCCTGCCGTGTCCGGCTGCCGCCGGCTTCGTGGCCGGCTTCGTGTGGCTGGCGGCCGACTCGCAATGGAGCGGCCTGCCGGTCCTTACGCTGGCCGGATTCGTGACGCTGGCGACCGCGGTGCTGATGTGCGTGCGGATCGCCTACCCCAGCTTCAAGCATTTCGCCGTGAACCGGCGCCTGCGGTTCACCCAGATGGCGGCGATTCCCGTGTGCTTCGCCCTGATCGCGCTGGACCCGCCGCGCATGCTGTTCACGCTGTTCGGCGTTTACGTGGCGCTGGGCCCCGGCCTCTTCGTCTGGCGCGCGGTGCAGAAGAACCGCCGCCGGGCCTTGCGCAAAGCCGCCGAGTGAGCAGCGTCGCACAGCGTTAGCGAGCGCTGATGGGACAGGACACCCGATTCAGCCGGGCGCAGCGCGACCTGCTGGAGTTGATGGACACGCCCGTGTGGGCGCCGCGGTCCACGCTTGAGCCGCCAGCGGGTGGCGCACCCGCGAGCGAAGGCGTCCCGCCGCCGCCGGAGCTGGAGGCGCTGCGCAGCAAGGTGGCGGCCTGCACCGCCTGCGCGCTGCATGCGGGCCGCACACAGACCGTTTTCGGCGTCGGCAACCCCAGGGCCGACTGGATGTTCGTCGGCGAAGGCCCCGGCGAGGAGGAGGACCGGCGCGGCGAGCCCTTCGTGGGGCGTGCCGGCAAGCTGCTGGACGCGATGCTGCGGGCAATGCGGTTGGACCGTAACACTGTCTATATAGCCAACATCGTCAAGTGCCGCCCGCCCAACAATCGCAATCCCGGCCTGGACGAAGCCGCCGCCTGCATTCCCTACCTCAAGCGCCAGATCGAGCTGATCGCGCCGCGGCTGATCGTGGCCCTGGGAGCGGTGGCGGCGCAGCGCCTGCTCGAAACGGACCGGCCGGTAGGCGCCATGCGCGGCAAACTGCACTACGCCGCGCACCTTGAACCGCCGGTGCTGGTCACCTACCACCCCGCCTATCTGCTGCGGTCTCCGGGGCAGAAAGGCAAGGCCTGGGAGGACCTGCAACTGGCGATGCGCGAGATGGAAGCCATGCAGGAGGAGCGCAGCGCCGTTTGAGCGCCGTGAGCGCCAGACGTTCCGCAACCCGGCGGGTGCTGTCGGGCGAAGCCTGGCGCTGGGCGATGTACGACTGGGCCAATTCGGCCTTCGCGCTGATCGTCATGACCTCGTTCGTGCCGCTGCTGCTGCGCGAACACTGGTCCGCGGGCGCGACGTCCACCGAAATCACGTTCATCTGGGGCTCGGCCAACAGCATCGCGGCGCTGCTGCTGGCCCTGGGCGCCCCGCTGCTCGGCGCGCTGGCCGACCAGGGCGGGCGCCTGCGCCGGATGCTGGCGGTATGCGTGGTGCCGGGCGCAATATGCACGGTGCTGCTGGCGCTGCCGGGCGCCGGGCAGTGGATGACGGGGCTGTCGCTGTTCGTTCTGGCCTGGTTCGGCTATTCCGCCGCCAACGTCTTCTACGACGCGCTTCTGACCGAGGTTGCCGAGCCGAAGCAGTACGACCTGGTTTCCGCATACGGCTTCGCGCTGGGCTACATCGGCAGCGCGATGCTGTTCACGCTGTGTGCGCTGGTCACGGTGGACCCCGCGCGGTTCGGCCTGGATTCGCAGGTGCAGGCGATGCAGGCGAGCATGCTGGTGGTGGGCGCCTGGTGGGTGCTGTTCTCGATTCCGCTGCTGCGGGGGCGCCGTCGCGCGAAGGGCGCCGGCCGCCCGGCGCGCCTGGGCGCGGCCTGGCGGCAGCTCGGGTCCACGCTGCGCGAGGCGCGCCGCTACCCGCAGCTTTGGCTGTTCCTGCTGGCGTATTTCCTTTATATCGACGGCGTTTACACCATCATCAAGATGGCGGTGGATTTCGGCGCGGCGATCAACCTGCCGCCCTCGCACCTGGTGTTCGCGATCCTGGTAACGAACTACCTCGGGTTTCCCGCCACGCTGGCCTTCGGGTTCGCCGGGCGACGCTTCGGCCCACGGCGCTGCATCTACGTGGCGCTGGCGGTCTATTGCCTGGTGACATTCCTGGCCAGCATGGCCAGTCAGGTCTGGCACTTCTACCTGCTGGCGGCGATGATCGGCCTCGCCCAGGGCGGCGTGCAGAGCCTGAGCCGGTCGATGTTCGCGCGCCTGGCCCCGCCCGGCAAGTCCACCGAAATGTTCGGCTTCTACAACATGTTCGGACGCTTCGCGGCGATCCTGGGACCGATCCTCACCGGCTACACGGCCCTTGTACTGGACAGTCAGCGCCTGGGCGTGCTCGCGATCCTGGTGCTTCTGATCGCCGGCTTCGTCCTGCTGACCCGCGTCAGGGAAACATCCTAGAAGAACATCGGCACCTGGTTGACCGCGCGGCGTCGAACGTCTAAATTGCCGCCAAACAACAAGAATATCGGCTGGCCGACCCGGCCCCCATGGCATAGGGTTGGCGTTTTTCTGGTGCGGGGCCTACGTTCTTCTGGAGGCTCTTTATGAAAAAGAGCGCAATCGCAATCTCGGCAGTTCTTCTGGTTGCGGCCGGCATCGTTCTGCCGGCTGGCTACTTCGGCCAGGTCGCCGAACGGACCCTCAAGAGCCGTGTGTCGAACATGCCGTACGGCTTGCAGATGGAGGTTGTGGAATACCGGCGCGGCTGGTTCTCGTCCGCCGCGCGACTTGAATGGCAACCGCCCGAAAACCCGGCGAGCCCGGCCATGCCCGGGCAAGACCCTCTCGGCGAAGCCTTCGGAACCGAATTGTCGGCCGTTCTTGTGGCATTGGATTCCGGACCGATCGCGATTGACCTGGAAATCGCGCATGGCCCGGTATTTTTCGCGGTGGGCCCGGGCGTGGGCCTGTTCAATGCCCGCGGCCGCATCGATCTGGGCGCCGGGGCCATGGAGGCCGAATCGGATCTGGACGAAAGCGGCGGCAATTTCATTGACGTCTACGTGAGTTCATTCTCCGGCGGCACGGTCAGCAACCGGCTGGAGTTCCGGACGCTGGACTGGCGAGTCGGGTCGGTATTCGTGAATCTCGCCGGCGGCCGGCTGGCCGGCGAGTGGACCGGCCCGAATGCGTTCCAGTTACAGGACGCAACCCTCGAGCAAGTAGATGTGCAAACCGGTATGGCCGACGCGGGCATCCGCATTTCGATGACGGATATCGAAAGCCGTACCGAATATCCGCAGGGTCTGGCAAGCGGTGCGGTCCTGGCCCCATCCGAATCGAATACTTCCATCGCGGGGGTTCATGTTGAAGGCGCGGGGGGGAATACGCTGGTGCGCATGACCGGACTGAACTCGCTGGGCAGCTCAAGCGTGGGCGAGGATGGCCTGTATCGAATCGATGGCCGGCTGGAGATCGAATCCCTGGAGGTAATGGAGAGGGAGTTCGGGGCGCTGGAACTGAACCAGGATGCGGGAGGCTTCAGCGACGCCGCGGTGCTGAAATTGATGGACGCCCTGAGTGCCGGGGTTTTCGATGCTCCGACCGATGACCCGCAGTCGCTTGAGGAGCCGCCGCCGGAGCAGTCCGCGTCGCCGCCGGACGGGATGCTGGCCGCCGCTCTGCCGTCGCTTACCGAGGAGATGAAGGAAGCCATCCGCGCCATCGTGGCGGACGGCCCCTACGCCGACATCAGTACCGTCGTCCTGTACCAGGGCGAGCATGCCCTGAAGATGGATGCGCACCAGGCCTTTTACCCGGATCGCATCCCCGCCGGCACGGACATGGCGAGCCTGCCCGCCATCGTGTCGTCGCTCGAATACACGCTGGACATCGAGCTTCCAAGGGTGGCGGCGGAGGACCTGCTCGGACCAGGCCTGTTGCAGGCGGAGCTGACCCGGATGTTGCTGGAGGAGAACGAAACGGGGTACACCCTGAGCGTGGCGCTCGTAAACGGGAGTGTCGAACTGAACGGCCGGACCTTGCCGCTGTCCCTGCCCACGGCTACGCCCCCTCCGCCGGACTGAGTCCTCAGAACTCCTCGAGGATGCGGCCGTGGCCGTAGATGCGGTCGTTGATGTCGCAGCGGCGCAGCGCGTCCCAGTAGGTGACGGCGTTGATCGCCAGAACCGGCTTGCCCAGCCAGGGCTCGGCCTGCGCGCAGATGTCCATGGCCGGCAGGTTGGTCCCCACCTGCACGATGGCTTCGGCGTCGCCGCCGTCAAGCTCGCGTAACGCCGAGCGCATCCGCGGTCCCGTCGTGTAGGCGATTTCGATCGGCGACGGGCACTTGAGCCCGATCAGGCGCAGCACGTCGAAGCCCGCCTCAACGAAATACTCGCGCACCTGTTCGTCGCCGCGCGGCATGTGCGGCGTCAGCACCGCGATCTTCTCCAGCCCGAACGCGCGCAGCGCCGCGACGGTGGCCGTAGAGCCCATCGAAATACCCACTCCGGCCCGCTGCTCCAGGCCCTCCTGGAGTTCCGCCGCCTGTTTCACGCCGCCCCAGAACGCCTCCAGCGCCACGCCCATGATGACGTGATCGACCTGCGCCGAGCAGACCCGGTCGATGGCGTCGCCCATGCCGTCGCGCATGGCCTGCACGTGCTCGAGGAAGTCCTTCTCGGTGGTGATCCTGCGCTGGCGGATGCTCACCCGGCCGGTGTGGTTGGTGACGCCCGGCGGGCGCAGCAGTTCGCACTCCGGCTGCACCGTGGTGTTGGTGGAAGGCACGGCGAGGCCGACGCGCAGGCGGTGCCCGTGATAGTCCGTCATGGCGGTTCTCCGGCGGGGACTGGTTCGCAGGGATTGTAATTCCGCAGTAAATAGTTGAGTATCCGCCCGGATGGCAGATTCACAATCGTCAACGGGGGGCGTTTACCGGGTCCTCGGACTGATTCCGCTGCGCCTGGAGGAGGGGGTGCGCAGCCGCCATGTGAACGCGCTTTACTTCGGGGCGTTCTTCTCGATCGGCCTGCTCACGTTCATCAACGTGCAGCAGGGCTACCTGTTCACGAACCTGGGCATTCCGCAGACCGAGTGGGGCGGGCTGGCCGGCCGACTTCTTCTGATCAACGAAATCGTCGTTCTCGCGACGGTGTACCTGCTGGGAACGCTGTCCGACCGGGTCGGGCGGCGCATCGTCTACGCGCTGGGCTTCAGCATGGTGGGCATCTGCTACGTGCTCTACCCCATGGCCACCGCGGCCGAGCACCTGTACCTGGCGCGGCCCATATTCGCGATCGGCGCCGCCTGCATTTCCGCCATGCTGGCCTCGGTCATCAACGACTATCCCGACGAGGCCTCGCGCAGCCGGTTCCAGGCGGTGGCCTTCATACTCAACGGGATCGGCATCAGCGTGGTCAACGGGTTTGCCGGAAGGCTGATCGAAGGCTACAAGAACATGGGCCTGGACTCGGTCATGGTGGGGCGGGCCACGTTCTGGACGGCGGCTGTGGCTTGCATGGTCGTGGCCGTGGTGCTCATCATCTTCCTCAAGCCGGGGGCGCCGGCCCAGGTCACGAAACGGGAGGGCATTTTCAAGACCTGGGGCGTCGCGTTCCGCGCGGCGCGCAATCCCAGGGTGGCGCTGGCCTACGTGGGCGCGCTGGTCTCCCGCGGCGATCTGGCCGTCGTGAGCGTGTTCTATTCATTGTGGCTGCGGCAGGTGGGCATGGAGCAGGGCCTGTCCAGCGAGGAGGCGCAGGCGCGCGCGGTCCTTTTCTACGTGGTCGCCCAGGCGTTTGCCGTGCCCTGGGCGGCGATCATGGCGCCGATCCTCGACCGCATCGATCGCGTGGCGGGCATCGCGATCGCCATGTTCCTCGCGGCCTGCGGTTATCTCGCCATGCCGTTCTTCCCGAATCCCATCAGCAACTGGATGTTCCTCGGCGCGGCGCTGATCGGCATGGGCGAAATGTGCGCGCAGCTCTCGGCCATCGCCTTGATCGGCAAGGAAGCGCCGGTGCGCGGCCGCGGCGCGGTGATCGGCCTGTTCAGCTTTTTCGGCGCCGTGGGGATCATGATGTCCGGAGTTTTCGGCGGTTGGCTGTTCGATAACTGGGCGGCCTACGGTCCCTTCGTGATGGTGGGCTGCGGGAACGTGGTAGTGTTCACGCTCGCGCTGCTGTTGTTGCGGCACGAGACCAGGCGCCGCAGGGCGCAGGCCGCAGGCATCGCCGGGCCGGAACCGGCATAGGAAGGGGAGCAGCAATGCAAAAGAATCGTCGTGAAATCATCCAGAGTTTTGGCGCGGTCGGAGCCCTCGGGGCTGCCGCGCTCGCCTTCGGCCAGGCGCCGCGCAGGGCGGTTGCCGCCGATAACGGCTCCGGCGGCGCCACCGACTACCTGAGCGGCCCGTACCTGGACCTGAGCAACCCGGGGGACAATCAGATCGCCTATGCGCGCCTGGCCAGCGACCTGGACGAGAGCAAGCAGCGCCCCGGCTGGTTCAAGGGCTACGTCATGGGCGTGCGTCCCGGCGAGGCGATCCGCGACCTGTTCGGATTTGCCGGGTTCGGGGTTTCGCGCCTGGAGACCCAGCCGGATGGCGCCATCGCCCGGGTGCTGCGCGAAGTGGGCTTTTACACCGACCTGCGCAGCGGCGAGATCCTGGAGGAGTGGCACAACCCGTATCTGGACGAGACCGTGAAAACGGTACCGATCGCCAACGATCCATTCAACATGGTGATCAGGGACCATTTTTCGCGGCCGCCGCAGTTCGGCGGCCTGAACGAGGCCGACGTGCGCCCGGTGGAGCCGTTCCTGCTGCCATGGAAGCAGGTAGGGGACCGGCTGCAGATGGAGCGCCACATCCATCTTCACTACCCCAGCGCACTCGATCCCGAAGTGTGGGTGCGGGAGTCAGCGGGCGAAAGGGTGCGGGTGTCGGAGTTCTTCGCCTATTCCCTCAACGGCGCCGACATGCAGAACCCCGAACTCACCGCGGTCCCGTCGCACGGTGTCTGGAACCGCACCACGCCCTGGCTGCCCTGGATGCTGATGGGCCAGGCCGAGGGGCACTGCCAGTACGCCTGCTTCATGGGGTCGGGCGAGGACCTGGAGCAGATACACGACCGGGCGCTTCTGGATTACACCGAGAAGCACTATGCGAAGTACTTCAACGCGCCGGAGACCTATTCGCCGGACACGCCCAGCCTGTCCAGCCTGGAGCTGTACGCGATCGAGCAGACGCCGGCTCCGCCCGCCGCCGGCGAGTAGCGCGTTCGGGAGCGAGGGCATGTCCCTCGCGGCGAGACGCCTTCGTTCCCGGGCGGCGTGCTGGTATCCTTGCAGGCCACGCGCCGGCCGGGAGGTTCGCGCAGTCGCTATCGGGAAATCTGCGCGGCAGGTTTGATCGGCGGGGGATCACACGAAAAGAGGAACAACCATGCAATTGCAACGGCGAGAATTCATGAAGGGCTTTGGGGCCGTGGGCGCGTTCGGCGCGGCGGCGCTGAGCATGTCGGCCTGCGGAGACGTCAACGTAACCATCAACGACAATGGCGACGAGAACGGCGAGTCGTCCGGCTCGCAGGATTACCTCAGCGGCCCGTATGTGGACCTGAGCACCGGCGAGGGCAACAAGATCGCCTATGCCCGCACACAGGGCAATCTCGACGAGAGCGTCCAGAAGACGGGCTGGTTCAAAGGCTACGTCATGGGCGTGCGCCCGGGCGAGGCGATCCGCGACCTGTTCGGCTTTGCCGGCTTCGGCGTTTCCCGCCTGCAGCAGAACGAGGACGGCTCGATTGCCAAGATCCTCCGCGAGGTGGGCTACTACACCGACCTGCGCAGCGGCGAGGTGCTGGAGGAGTGGCACAACCCCTACACCAACGAGACCGTGCCCGTGATACCGATCGCCAACGATCCGTTCAACTACGTGATCAGCGATCACTTTCCCGAACCGCCGCGGTTCGGCGGGCTCAACGAGGAAGTGCCGCCGAAGATTCCCTTCATCCTGCCGTGGACCCAGCGCGGCCCCCGCGTCGACATGGAAATCCACATCCACCTCTACTACCCGAATGCGCTGGACCCGGCGAAATGGGTGCGTGAGTCCACCGGCTCGATGGTGCAGGTATCGGAGTTCTTCGCTTTCCACCTGGACGGCGCGCAGCTGCAGAATCCCGACAAGACCACGCTGCCGTACCACGGGGTCTGGAACCGGACTACGCCCTGGCTGCCGTGGATGCTGATGGGCCAGACGCCGGGCTTCTGCCAGTACGCGGCCTTCATGGGCGCTGGAGAGGACCTGGAACAGGTGCATGACCGGGCTCTGCTCGACTACGCCGAGAAGCACCATCCCAAGTACTTCAACGCGCCGGAAACCTACGATCCGGAGACGCCCAGCCTGTCCAGCCTCGAGTTGTACGCGATCGAGCGCACGCCGGCTCCGCCGAAGCAGGAGACCTAGGCTTCACGGCTGACTGATTGAACGCATGCGGCCGCCGCCGGCCGGCCGCATGCAATACGTTTCCGCCGGCACGGGAGCGATGCTGAGATGCCCAACGGACTCAACGTAGCCAAGGGGCGTGATCTGAAGCCGGATCCCTCCGGTATCCGCCTGTTCGGCCTGTGGTTCGTGCCGGGCCTGACGCGCACCCACGGATGGTCATTCATTGTCCTTTCGTTTACGACAGTGGGTCTGCTCACTGCCATTACCGGCGTGCAGACCAACGTCTTGAGCGAGAACTTCGGCATCCCCGCAAGGGAGCAGGGTCAATGGATCAGCGCCCTTGTGTTGTGGACGGAATTCGTGTTGCTCGCCGTGTTCGGCCTGGTGGGAGTTGCCGCCGATCGCATCGGCCGCCGCCAGATCTTCGCGATCGGGCTGGTTTTCATGGGCCTGAGTTATGTCTTGCACGCCTACGCCGGCGAGTTGTGGCAACTGTTCGGAGCGCGCGTGGCCTATGCGATCGGCATCGGCGCGGCCACCGGCATGCTCGCCACGATACTGGCCGACTACCCGCAGGAAATCTCGCGCGGGCGGGTGGTGGCGATCAGCGGCGCGCTCACAGGACTGGGCGTGGTGCTCATCAAGCTGATGTTCGGGGACGGCGCCCGGGTAGTGGTGGACAGTCTCGGGCTGCCCGAGAGCTCGGCGCTGACCGTGGGCCTGTTCCTGGTCGCGGCGGTGGCCTTCGTGTCGGCCGCGGTGGCGGCGTGGGGCCTGCAGCCCGGCACGCCCACCACCCGCGAAGAGCGCCCGCCGGTAAAGGAACTTCTGACCGCGGGGGTGCGCGAAGCGATAAAGAACCCCCGGATTGCGGTGGCGTATGCCGGCGCGTTCGTGGCCCGCAGCGACCTGGTGATACTGGGCAGTTTCCTGACCCTGTGGGGCCGGTTTGCGGTCGAGAGCGCCGGGATCGTCGGGGCCGAGGCCCAGGCGATGAGCGTGCGTCCGTTCGCCGTGGCCCAGACCGCGGGCCTGCTGTGGATCGTCCTGCTGGGCTTCCTGCTCGAGAAGCGCGATCGGCTGGTGGCGCTGGGCGTGGCCTTCGCGGTGGCGACGCTCGGCTACCTGGGAATGTGGTTCGTGGACGACCTGCTTGCGCCGAGATCGATTCCGTTTCTGTGCATGCTGGGCGCGGGGCAGATCAGCGCCTTCTGGGGCGCCACGACACTGATCGGGCGCGAGGCGCCGAAGGCCTCGCGCGGAACGGTGGTTGGCGCTTTCAACCTGAGCGGCGTGCTGGGAATTCTGGTGTTCGTCGCGCTGGGCGGCGTGTTGTACGACCGGTACGGCCCGGCGGCCCCTTTCCTCATGGTGGGTTGCGCCAACCTGCTGGTCATGGCGGCCGCCGGAGGTCTGGCGCTCAAGGAATCGCGCGACGCCGCCGCGCAAAGCGCCGAGGGCGCCGCCTGAGGCCGCCCCGCGAAATGAACGGACCCCGAGCGAGGGCTGGGAATTGACTAAAGCCGGCGAGCGCGTCAACTGGCGCGCGCTTCTGAACCCGTACTTCCTGCAGGTGTTCGGCATCTGCCTGTTCGGCTGGACGCTGGCCAACATGGACCAGGCGTTCTTCGGCTACGCCATCCCGCCGATCAAGGAAACTTTCGCGATCGGCGACCCGGAAATCGGCCTGATCCTGTCGGCATCGTTCCTGGCGGCAGCGTTCTTCGTCGTGGTGGCCGGGCTGCTCACCGACCGCTACGGCCGGCGAATGATGTTCTCCGTGTTCCTTGCCCTGTCGGCGTTGATGGTCGGCCTGTTCTCGCTGGCCGAAACGTTGGCGATGCTGGTATTCCTGCGCCTGGTGGGCTGGTGCCTGTGCTCCGGAATGGTCCCCATCGTCAATTCATACGTGGTGGAGGCTTCACCCGCCCGGTTCCGCGGGTTCAACGCCGGCATCCTGCAGATCGGCTATCCGCTGGGATGGTTTATCGGCGGACTGCTGGCGGTCGAATTGATGGGTAACCCCGCGATCGGCCGATCGGTGGGCGCGTTTCTGGAGTCGCTGGGTTTGATGTCCGCGGAGGCCGTGCAAGGGGCCGGGAGTTGGCGCCTGCTGTTCATGGTGGCCTTCCTGGTCATACCCATCGCCGTCGTTCTGTACTGGTGCATTCCGGAAAGCCGCCGGTTCCTGGCCGAGAAAGAGGCGCAGGAGGCCAGTCCCGAAGCGGGCATGAAGGCCCGGGATCGAATTGCGCTGCTGCTCAGCAGACAATACATCCGCCGCGTTTCCCTGGGCTGGATCGCCTCGCTGACCTTCGGCGGCGCCTACGGCGGGACGGCGTTCTTCTTCCCGACCTTCTTCCACGAGGTGCGCGGCCACACGCTGGAGGAGGCCAATCTCATCGTGGGCGTGTCGTACGGCATCGGCGCGATCGGCTACCTGGCTTCGTCGCTGGTGGGCGAATTCCTGACCACCCGCCGCAACACCGTCGCGATCTGGGTCTTCACCGCCATCCCTATGGCAGCCGCCGTCTTCTGGCTCGACCTGGGCCTGGGCGCCGACATCGCGCTGATGGCGGCGATGACGTTCTTCTTCTACGGCACCATCGCCGTGCTGCAGACCTACCTGGCGGAGGTGTTTCCCACCCGGGTGCGCGCCACCGCGGTGGCCTTCGTGGCCGGAGTCGGTATCAACATAGGCTTCGCCGTCTATCCGCTGGTGGTCGGGGCGCTGGTCGGACTCATCGGCTGGCAATGGGCGTTCACCGTCACGGTCCTGCCCAGCCTACTGCTGACCGGGCTGTCCACGCTCATGCAGATCAACGTCCGCTCCGGCGAGCGCCTGGAGGACATCTCGGACTAGTGCGGGAAAGGGACTCCATCCGTCCCGGGCGAACCGTGCGCGTGACCCTGTTGCTTGGCGGGGAGCGGCGCGAATTCCGCATGGATCCGGCACGCGGGCTGGATATCGTGAGCGCCGCCATCGAGGCCGGGCACACGCCTCCGCATTCGTGCCGCGGCGCCATCTGCGCCACCTGCCGCGCGCGGCTGGTGGCGGGCGAGGTTCGGATGCGCAAGGACCATGCGCTGCTGGAGGAGGAAATCGAAGCCGGGTTCGTGCTGGCCTGCCAGTCGCTTCCGCTCAGCGAACGGGTGGTACTGGATTACGAACTTGAGACTTCCTGAACAAATTTGAGACCTCCTGAACCTTTCTCTCCAAAGCCTCGCGGCAGTTCGCCCAAAGGGCTTTGGTGTTATGATCGCCAATTCCATTTTCCCGAATTTCGGGCATTAGTTCCCTGGAGGAATAGCGGATGAAGAAAGGCAGTATTCCCTTTGGTTTTCTTGCCCTTGTGATGATCGCTCCAATGGCCGTCGCGCAGGACGGCATGGTCCTTGAGGAAATCATCGTCACGGCCCAGCGCCGTGAGCAGAGCCTGCAGGAAGTTCCCGTGGCGGTAACCGCGTTCACGGGAGACGCGCTTGAGATCGCCAACATCACGGAGGCGGCCCAGTACCTCGACCTGACGCCCAACGTGAGCTATACGGAAGACGGGCAGGTGGGCTCTCGCGGCATCAGCATCGCAATGCGCGGCGTGAGCAATGTCAACACCGACGAGAGTTCCTTCATACAGTCCATCGGCGTTTACCTGGACGAGTTCAGCGTGGCCTCCGTCGGGCAGGGCACCGTCAACCCGCAGTTGCAGGACCTTGAGCGGATCGAAGTGCTGCGCGGCCCGCAGGGCACCTATTTCGGGCGCAACGCCGTGGGCGGCGCGCTCAACCTGACCACCCGCAAGCCGCAGCCCGAGTTCGACGCCACCGCTTCGCTGGGATTCCGGACATTTGAAAACGCCGCCGAGCAGTCCGACTTCAGCGGCATGATCAACATGCCGGTGTCGGACAACTTCATGCTGCGCGGCGTGCTCTACTACGAGGACTCCGGCGGCCTGGTCGAGAACATCGTTCCCGGCGGCGGGGATTCCGGCCACGAATACACGATGGCCCGGGTGTCCGCGCGCTGGCTGCTGGACGACGCCACCACCGTGGACCTGATGCTGATGAACAGCGACGAGCAGCAGGGGCATGACGAAAACGTGCCTTCCGGCGTGTTGGACACGGACTCGGTGGCCACTTTCCAGTTTCGTGGCCCCTCGAGCGCGTTCGTCGCGCCCATTGACCCCGGCACCGGTTTCTGGCCCGACAACCGCAGCAAGACCGCGCGCTCGGCAATCGGCGAGAAGAACGACAACACCACCACCATAGCGGTCCTGAAGGTGGCGCGCGAAATGTCCGACACCATGACCCTGAACTGGATCACCGGCTGGATCGACACCGAGCTGGACCGGGTCTTCGACAACGACCTGGTCGCCGAGAATGTCGTGTTCCGGGAGCAGACCCGCGAAGGCACATCGTTCAGCACCGAACTGCGCCTCGACATTACGTCGGATACCTATGACTGGACCGTGGGCGCGCTGTACGCCCGCGACGAGAAGGACACCGAAAACGCGGTTCAGCTGGGCACCACCACGGTCGTTCAAGGGATACAGATCGGCGGTCTGCCTCCTACCTTCCTCAATGACATTTTCGGGCGTCCTTTCTGCCTGGGCTGCAGCACGCGCGGGTTCGAATTGACCAGCATCGCCGTTTTCACGGACCTGACCTGGCATGTGAACGATCGCTTCGATCTGACGCTGGGCGGGCGCTATACGTCCGACGACGTGACCAATTCGTTCTTGCCGATCGGACCGGCCGGCGGTCCTCGCTGGCCGAACGACCTGGTGCCGACGGCTGCAATCAGCAACGAAGACACGTTCAGCGATCTGTCGCCGCGCCTTGCGCTGTCCTACGATCTCTCCGACGAAGCCACGGTTTACGCCACGGTCTCGCGGGGTTACAAGGCCGGCGGTTTCTCGCTTGATCGCAACGGCGCCGACAACTCGGCGGTAAACGAAGTCTTTGACCCGGAGATTCTTACCAATTACGAGGTGGGCGTGAAATCCGAGTTGTTCGGCGGTCGCGCGCGCTTCAACGCCGCGGCTTTCCTGCTGGACTGGCAGGACCTGCAACTGGAGACTTTCTTCTTCCTGGTTCCGGGCGACGCCACCTCGAACGTGCAGTTGACGATCAATGTGGAAGAGGCGCGCGCCACGGGGCTCGAGGCCGAACTGGCGGCGCTGCTGACCGATAACCTGACCCTGACCGGCGGCATCGGCGTGATCGACACGGAGATCCAGAGCGATGACGTGGCGCGGCTGAGCGGCAACCTGTTCGTCAACCTCAAGGGCCAGCCGCTGCCCAGGGCGCCGGAACTGACCTTCAGCATGGCGGCCGACTACCAGTTCACGCTGGACCGGTGGGACGGCTGGGCGCGGCTGGAGTATATCTACAAGGACTCGCAGTACTCGACCATCGAGGACGTGACCTATCTGCAGACCAGCGGCGTGACGGTATATGGCGATCCGCTCACGCAGATGAGTCCGATAGCGCAGGTGCCCAACCGCTCCGACGGCTTTCCGTTCCGCACCCCCGAGGCGGACATCGTCAACCTGCGGGCCGGCGTGCATCTGAGCGAGTGCTGGGAGGTCGTGGCCTACGTCGAGAACCTGACCGACGAGGCGTACTACACGGGAACCGGCGAGAACTTCGGCTTGAGCGGTTTCCGCCTGCGTCCGCATCCGCGCATCTGGGGCGCCAAGGTCAACTACAAGTTTGGCCGTTAGCCGGCCGGCGAAGGTCTTCGCTCCCGGCGTGATTGCGCCGGGTCTGGTGTGCCTGGCGCTCGCGTTTCTCGCGTCGTCTCCGGCCGCTGCCCAGACCCGGGACGTCAATTTCGCCGTAGTGGGCAAGCACGCGGGGTTCGAGCAGGTCGGCGCCGGCAAACCCAGGCGACAGTACTACTCTTTCTTCTCGGAGATCTTCCTCGCCGATGGAACGCCGCTCGGCGAAGCGACACTGGTACGGCCGGACGGCCGCGAGATTCAATTCACGGATCAGCGCGCCGTCGTGGGGCCGTCAAGAGACCAGATACTGCTGATCCGGGGCGACCGGACCTACGACAGCGAGGCGGAACTCGACGAAGAATGGCCCAACGGCGAGTACGTCTTCCGTTACGCGCCGCCGGGTGCGTCCTCTTCGGTATCCATACCCGTGCGACTCGGCGAAGGCCGATACCCTGAAGGCCCGCGCGTGTGGCTGGAACAGAACGGCGAGCAAGTCGCCTTCGACAGCGTCGATTCCTTGCTCGACCTTGTCGTCAACTACACGCCTTTCAATTCCGGTCGCTCGGACCCGCGCGAAATCGTCGACGACATGATCTTCGTGATACTGCGCGACGAGGAGAACTACAAGGTGGACCACAGCGGCCGTCCCTTCCAGGGCCAGCGATTCATGCTTTATTCGGACACCGAACGCGTCATTGAAGCGGCCGCCCTGGCGCCCGCAAGCCGGTATGCCCTGAGCGTCGAGTTCGCGATTCTCGAGGAAACGGCCCGCGGCCGGGGCGTGCCGGTGATGTCGACCCGGGCGGTGACGACGGCGGTGGAGATTCAGACGCTGCCGCCGCTTCCCCAGATCATGGACTAGTCCTTGTAGTCTTCGATATCGGCGGGGTTCGGCTGCCGATAGATCGATTGCGGAAATTCGGCCTGTTCAGCGCCCCGGGGTGTGCGAAAGCGCAAACCGTGACCTTCCTTGATCGTGTAGGGAACCTGCGGTTGCCCTCCCGTTTCCAGGTTCAGGGCATGCAGCCGCTGTCGCATCCGGCGCACGACGAGCATGTGCTCCGGGTCGCTGATCAGATTGCGCATTTCTCGAGGGTCGCTTCGCAGGTCGTACAGCTCGTCCGTGTCCCAGATGCCGTGGTACTGAATGAGCTTGAAATCGTCGGTGCGCAGTGAAAAAGTCGTGGGTGTCTGGGGGAACACCCAGTTCCAGAAATACTCGTAATACAGCTCGGAACGCCAGTCCTGCACTCGCTCGCCACGGGCAAGAGGCCCGAAATCGACCCCGTGCACGGGACTCGAGGGTGCAACGCCGGCCAGCGCAAGCAGGCTCGGCGCAATGTCGATGTTGGCCACCATTTCGTCCACCACCGCACCTGCGGGAAAGCGACCGGGCGCATAGGCGAGCAGAGGCACGCGAATGGATTCCTCGTACGCATTGCGTTTGTCGATCAGTCCGTGTTCGCCGAACAGGAAGCCGTTGTCGCCCATGAACACCACGATCGTGTCTTGCGCGATGCCCTGGTCGTGAATCCATGCGAGCAGCCGTCCCAGGCTGTCGTCGACCGCCGCCAGCGCACGGTTGTAATTGCGCTTGTACTCGCGAATATCGAGGTCGCCGTGATAGGCGAAGTCCACCCCGTGCCAGCTGTTTCGCTGATTGCGGACCCACATGGGCTTGTCCGCGTAGTTTTCCGGGCTGTCCGCCGAGCTGTCCGGAAGCCTGATTTCGACGTCCGGGTAGAGTTCCCGGTGCCGCTCCGCCGGCGTGAAATCCGCATGCACGGCCTTGTGCGACAAATACAGGAAAAACGGTTTGCGGCGATCGCGCCCTTTCAGCCACTCCATCGCGTAGTCGGTCAGTTCGTCGGTGATGTAGCCCCGCTGCGGAACGCGGTTTCCGTTGACGTTGATGGTGCTGCCGTCAACCGGGAAATAGTTGCCTTGCCCGGCGAAACTGACCCAGTAGTCGAATCCCGGCTGCATTTCGTCGCCGTGCAGTCCCATGTGCCACTTTCCGACGTACGCGGTCTGATAGCCGGCTGCCTGCAATTCCTGGGGAAAGAAGCGTATGCCGGGACTCAAGGTCCGCTTCAGGTTGTCAACCACGCCGTGCGCGTGGGCATAGAGGCCGGTGAGGATTGAAGCGCGACTCGGGGAGCAAAGCGAGGTCGTCACGAATGCGTTTCTGAAATGCACGCCTTCCGCCGCGAGCCTGTCCATGTTGGGCGTGCGGATTTCCTCATTCAGGAATCCCAGTGCGTCAAATCGCTGGTCGTCCGTGAGCACGAAAATGATGTTCGGCCGGTCCGGCGCAACTTCGGGACCCTGCACGCAAGCGGAGAGCAGCATCAGCGCGGGTGCCAATATCAAACACGATTTCCTCACGGTTGCGCTCCTTCCTGCCGGAATGGGTAGTGTCATACGGGCTAGAAAAAGACCTCCAGCGGCTCGTGCGGCGCGTCGCAGTCGATGAGGTCCACTCTTTTCTCGCGAATCCGAAAGCTCTGCCCGCCGCTCGCCAGCCGGTAGGTGAACCGGCCCGCGAAGTTGCGGGTCCTTCCGCCCTGGCGCTCGATCATCTGAAACCGCCGCTCCACGATCCAGTCGCCGTTTTCCTTGTCGATTTCACGAAGCGCGGCCGGGCCCACGGTCCTGCTCGTGCGGATCCCGCCGGCAAGGGAATGCGCGGCCTGGTGCGCGACGCGGTCGATGCGCATTCGCATGAGCGCGCGGTTCTCGTGAAAAAGGGACGAGTGCGAATCCGCGTCGTCCTGGCCGGGCGCGAGCGGCGCCCAGTAGAGGCAGTCTTCACCGAAGAGCGCCAGCCACTCGTCGTAACGTCCCAGGTTCAGATACTCGCATTCGAGGTACAAGAGGCGCTCGGCCGCCTCGAGCCGCGAGGCGGGCGCCTCAAGATTGTCCGGCAGGACGATCATTGGCCCTCCGCCATGTATGAGCGCCAGGCGCGGTACTGCGCGCGGACATACTCCTCGCTCAGCGCCGTGCCCGGAGCATCGCCGGGCTTCTCGTCCCGGCGATGCTGGCTGACCCGCCCCGCCCAACCGTCAAGACCCCGCTGGACCCGGCGATAGGCTTCCGCGTCGTCCGGCTTGACCAGCGAAGAAGGCGAATGAATCGTGTTGGCGTAACGGATGTTGCGCTGCAAGTGCGACTCCGGCGCTCCTTCCGCCCGCAGGGTCCAGCTCTCGACCAGCGTGCGGTCCACCGCCATCGGAGTCAGCCGGCGCATCTGCATGTACTGCGGATGGGCCGAGGCGCCGGGGTAGAAGCAGGCGTTGTGCAGGTTGCGGGTAAGGACCCGGTCCGCGCGCCCGGCCCCCCAGGCTTCTTCCAGCGCCTCCCGGTAGCCGGCTTCCCGCTCGTCCGCTTCCTTGCGAAAGCCGCTCATGTCGCTGTGGCCGTGCGGGTGGCAGCGCACCTTGAGTTCGCCGAAAACGGAGAGCGGCTGGCCGTTGGCGGCGACCCAGCGAACCTCTTCCCGGGGGTCTCCCCCTGCGGCGGCGGCGCGGGCGGCGGAAATCGACGACTCGTGCACGTGCGGCGGATGCAGGCCGTCGTGCAGGTTTTCCAGGTACACCTTCCAGTTGCAGCGCAGAACGATGGCCAGCCGTGCGCCGGCCACGCTGAGCCTGCCTGCCGGCGAGCGGTCCGCCATCAGGTCCAGGGCCTCGCCCGCCGGACCCAGAAACTCCGCCAGCGGCAGCGGCGTCTTTGGTTCCTCCAGGCGCACGAAAGCAAAATCGCGGTACGTTTCCACCGGATACGATTCGAGCGACCAGGCCGGATCTCCGCAACGCGGCGCCCCGTCGCCCACGTAACCGCCGGGCAGCGGAAGCTGCTTCAGCGCACCGTCGGTCGCATAAGTCCAGCCGTGATACGGGCAGCGCAGCCGCCGCGCCCGCCCGCAATCGCGCCCCACCACGGCAGCGCCGCGATGGGCGCAACGGTTGAGCAGGACCCGCGGGGTCCCGTCCTCGTGCCGGATAAAGATCAGCGGCCTTCCGGCGATGGTTACGCTCAGGTAGTCGCCCGCGCGGGGAATCTGGCTCAGGTGCCCGATGTAGTTCCAGCACCGGGCGAAAATCCGTTCTGTTTCCGCGGCGAAGACCGCGCGGCTCGTATAGACCCGTCCGTCGACGGCACCCTCACGAACCATTTCCCCAAACATCGCGGCATATAGTATGCGCGCCCCATGACGAAAACAGTGGAAAACAAGGGACGGCGCTGGTGGATCGTGGCCGTGGCGGCCTTCGGGCTGTCCACCAGCCCCGGCCAGTTCGCCTATGGCGCCTTCAGCCTGTTCATCGAGCCGCTCGAGCAGGAATTCGGCTGGGCGCGCGCCGACATGAGCCTGGCGCTGACCCTGTTCACCCTCTGTCTTGCGGTGACCCTGCCGTTCATCGGGCGGCTGGTGGACCGCTACGGTTCCCGGCGGGTGCTGGCGCCCTCGATGCTGGTGCTCGGAGCCGGGCTGTGCGTGCTCGGCTGGCGGCTGGACGCGCTGTGGATGCTGCTCACCGTCTATGTCCTGATCGGCGTGCTCGGCGCCGGCGCCAACAGCCCGCCCTATATGCGCACCGTCTCGTCCTGGTTCGATCGCCGCCGCGGCCTGGCCATCGGAACGGCGATGGCGGGCGCCGGACTCGGTTACGCCTACGTCCCGCCCATGGTGCGCTACATCAACGACGCGTACGGCTGGCGGTTCAGCTTTCTGGCGCTGGGGGCGATCATCATTTTCGTGGCCACGCCGCTGGTGGCCCTGTTTCTGAAGGACCCGCCGCGCCCGCAAACCGCCGGGACGCCGGGCCCGGAAGGGGCCGTCGTCGAAACCGCCGGCGACGCATGGCGCGAGGCGATAGGCCGGGGCGTGTTCTGGATGCTCATTTGCGTGTTCGCGCTGCTGTCGTTCAGCCTTTACGGCATGCTGGCGCACTTCAAGCCGATGCTCAGCGGAATGGGCGTTCCGGGCGAAGAGGCCGGCTGGATTGCGGGCCTGGTGGGAATTGCCGTGATGGTCTCGCGGGTCGCGATCGGCTATCTCATCGACCGGATCTTCGCGCCCCGCGTGGCGCTGGTGGTGTTCCTGCTTTCGGCTGCCGGCATGTTGGTGCTGTCCACCGGCAATGCCGCGGGTTTCGCGATACCGGCCGCCTTGCTGCTGGGCCTTAGCATGGGTGCGGAAATCGACCTGCTCGCCTATCTCGCCGGGCGCTATTTCGGCCTGAAGTCCTTTGCCGTGATTTACGGTCTGCTGTTCAGCGCGTTTCTGGCCGGCACGGCGCTCGGGCCCTGGGCCTATGGAGCAGCTTACGACGCAGACGGTTCCTATGCCGCAATGCTCCTCGTCGGCGCCGGGTGCTGCTCCCTCGCCGCGCTGATCACCGGCTTTTTGCCGCGCTGGCCCGAAGCCGCGAGGACCCATTGATGCGCGAGTGGGTGAACCGGCTGGCCGAGGCCGGCGAACTGCTGATCGCCGAGCGGGCGGTCGATCCCCGCTTTGAACTGGCGGCCGTGACCAAGCGGGCCCAGCAGGCGGGCAATCGCCCGATCCTGTTCAGAAACGTCAAGGGGACTCGGCTTGAAGTCGTGACCAACCTGTTTGCCGATGCAGAGCGCCTGCGAGGCCTGGTGCCCGTGAACGACGGACCTTTCGCCGCCGCCTACACCAGCATGCTGGACGCTGCGGAGTCCCGGGTCGTACCACCGACACGGGAGGCCCCGACGCCCGGGGACCTTCAACAGGGGCAGCTTTCCGATCTGCCGCTGATCACCTACCACGAGCGCGACGCCGGGCCGTATTTCACCGCGGCGATCGTGCTGGCCCGCGATCCCGATACCGGCGTGCCCAACCTGTCGTTTCACCGGGCGATGTACGCCGGTCCGCGGGAACTGCGTCTGCGGCTGGGCGACAGTCACGATCTCACCGACTACCAGCGCCGCGCCGAGGAGGCCGGACAGGCGCTGCCCGTCGCGCTGCTGATCGGCGTGCCGCCGGCCGTCTTCCTCGCCGCCGGCACTCACCTTCCGCCCGGAGTCGACGAATACGCGCTGGCAGCGGAACTGGCGAGCAAGCGGGTGGACGTATATGGCGGCGCCGTGAGCGGCCTTCCGGTCCCCGCCGCCACCGAAGTCGTCATCGAGGGCCGCATCCTGCCGGCGGAAAGGCGCGCCGAGGGACCGTTCGGCGAGGTCCTCGGATATTACGTTCCCGAGGCCCCCAATCACGTCATGGAAGTCGAGAGCGTGACCTGGAGACGCGACGCGATGTTCCACAGCCTGCTGTGCGGTTCGCGCGAGGACCTCGCCCCGCTGGAGGCGATCAACGCCGCGCGCGTGTACCGCGATTTGAGCCGCCGCTTGCCCGGAATCGTCGACGTGTCCTGCGCGCCCGCGTTCATGAACACGACGGTGCAGATCCGCCCGCAATACAGGGAGCACGCGCGGGATGTAATGGAAGTCGTCTTCGACAGCCACGCCGACTACAACCAGCTGTGCTGCGTGGTGGAGGAGGACGTGGACCTGAGCGACATGAACGCCGTGATGCACGCCTTCATCACCCGCGGCAGGGTCGATGCGCGGACCCTGGTCATCAGCGACCGAGCCGGATTCTATCGTGACACGCAGGACGATTTCGTGGGCAGGGTGGGGCTGGACGCGACCCGCCCCTTCGGCCGGGAAGACGAATTCGTCGTAAAGGAAGTGCCGGGGCTGGACGCCGTGCGGCTGGAGGACTACCTGACCCGCGGAAGCAGAATGTAGGGCCAGGGACTGGGCATTTCGCTGACCGGCATCTCGATCAGGCCCGGGGCGTCGGCCTTGAGCGCTTCGCGAAGCGCCTTGCGCAGTTCTTCGGGCGTGCGGGCACGCCAGGCTTCCAGCCCGAACGACTCGGCCATGGCCTTGAAATCGGGATTGGTCAGGCCGGAGGCGAAAACGCGCCCCGAGTAGCGTTGCGCCTGGTCGCGGCGCACGTTGCCGTAGGCGTCGTTGCTGAACACGATCACCACGACGTTGAGTCCGTGGCGCTTCGCGGTGGCCATTTCCGCGCCGGCGTAGAGAAATCCGCCGTCGCCGGCGAACGCGACCACCTTGCGGTCGGGATGGGCCGCCTGCACGCCCAGTGCGGTGGGATAGCCATAGCCCAGGTTGCCCTGGAAGTTGCTGCTGATGTAGTGCCGCGCCCGGTAGGAAGGAAACGCGAACCAGGACGTATAGGCCATTTGCGTGACCTCGTCCACCAGAAAGCCGTCTTCCGGCAGCTCCTCGCGGACCACTTCGAGCACTGCAATCTGAGGCGCATTGTTGCGGGCGAATTCCTTGTCGAAGCGGCGCTTCAACCCCAGAAACTCCTTCCTGCGCGACGCACGTTTGCGGTTGGCTCTCTCGAGCGCCTCGGCCAGACCTGTCAGCCCGGCGCCGACATCGCCGCACAGGGCCACGCTTGGCGCCCGCCCGCGCTTGAAAGCGCTGTCGTCCGCCTCGAGCCGCACGACCGGCAAGCCATCGTCCAGGCCCCATTCCAGTTCGGGTTCCGTGAACCGGGTGCCGACCGCCAGCACCGCGTCGGCGTCGGCCCACAGCGCGTGGGCCGTCGGAAGGTTGATCCCCAGGTAGTGGCGCTCGTCGATCACGCCCTTGGCATTGAAGTTGGCGGCCGCCGGCGCCTGCAGCATTTCCGCCACGCGCTTGAGTTCCGCTCCTGCGTCCAGCGCGCCCGCTCCGGCGATGATGATGGGGTTTCGGGCGGAACCCAGAATGCGGGCCGCCTCCCGCACCGCGTCCGGGTCCGGCTCGCGCACTTCGTACGAGGAGACCGGTTCGAGCAGCGTGGCTTCGCAATCGCCCTCCATCATGTCCGGAGCCATTTCCAGCGCCACCGGAAGCGCCCGTCCCGTATGCAATTGCCGAAACGCTTCGGCCACCATTTCCGGCGCATCCGCGCCGCCCGGAATACGCTTGGCCCACTTCGTCAGGCGCCGGAGGATCCCGAGTTGATCGTGGATCTCGTGCAGCATGCCCCAACCCTGATCGATGTGCTGCGTGGGAACCTGCCCCGCCAGGCACAACACGCGCGAGTTGGTGGCATAGGCCGTGACCAGGGCGGAGCCCGCGTTGAGGACGCCCGGTCCGGGAACCACGCTGAACACGCCGGGGCGCCCGGAGGAGGCCGCATAGCCCAACGCCATATAGGCCGCGCCCTGTTCGTGGCGGGAGTTGATGACCTGCGTGGGACGCTCGTACTGCGCCAGCGCGTCGAAAAGTCCGTAGGTCTGACCGCCCGGGAGCCCGAAGACCGTGTCGACGCCGTGCGCCAGCACGGAGCGCATCAGCGCCTCGCCGCCCGTCATCCGCTCACTCATCCTGATTCCCCTTCCGGCGGGAATCGGCCGACACCGTTGAGCAAACTCAAGGACTCACTCTTCGTGGGCGATCATCACTTCGAACTCCGAGCCGGTGGCCTGGCAGAACTCGATTGCGTCCTTGCCGGCGGCGGCGTTTTCTTCCGAACGCATTGCCGCTTCGAAATCCTCCCTGGAGCCGAACTGCAGCCCCACCACCAGATAGTAGGAGGGATCGCCGCCCATTGCATTGCCCGTGATTCGGTTCACCACGAGTTTCTTCAGCCCCGGAATCTTGCGCACGATCGGCGCGTGAACGTCGCGAAAGTACTTATCGAAGCCGGCAACGTCGTCGGGACGTGTGTATGTGACAAGAATCTTGTGCATTTTGGCACCTCTGGATCGCTTTTTTTCCGTGCGCCGCGCCGACGATTGTCGTGCGGCGGGCCACCTATGTTAAGGCTTGTTCTGTTGCCGCCGGAACTCGTGCTGGGCGAAGCTGCCGAGCACGCGCACGATGTCGGTGTAGTACTCGATTTCCTCAAGCGCCGAGAGCACCGGGGCATCGGACTCGTGGCCCTCGACCTCGACATAGAAGCGCGCCCGGTCGAAGTTCTCCGTGCCGATATAGCTCTCGAGCTTGGTGAGGTTGACGTTGTTCGTGGCGAAGGCCCCCAGCGCCTTGTAGAGGGCCGCCGGCACGCTGCGAAGCTGGAACCACAGCGCCGTGATGTAGTCCGTGTCCGGATCGGCGGGCCCGCTGTTCTTTTCCCTGGCCAGCACGATGAAGCGCGTCGTGTTGTGCCGCGCGTCCTGAATGTCCCGGCCCAGGCTGCTCAGTTGGTACAGTTCGCCCGCCAGCGCCGAGGCGATCGCGCCGATGGACGGATCGCCCCGCTGCGCCACCCGCTCCGCGGCCGCGGCGGTGTCGCTGGCGGCCCGCGGCTCAAGCCCCCGTTCACGCAGATAGCGTCGGCACTGCGCCAGCGCCTGGGGATGGCTGTAGACCGCCTTCAGGCCCTCGAAGGTGGCGCCCGGAACGGCCAGCAGTTCGTGGCGTATCGGCTGAAAGTACTCGGCCACGATGTGCAGCGCCTGGTGGGGAAGAAGCTGATGGATGTCGGCCACGCGACCGCCCAGATTGTTCTCGATCGGAATCATGGCGAGGTCGCCGCCGCCGGCCTCGACGATCTCGAAAACATCCTCGAAACTCGCGCACGGTACGGCTTCCAGCTCCGGATGGACGGCGCGGCAGGCCAGGTGCGACCAGGCGCCGGCGATTCCCTGGTATGCGATGCTCAAAGGGGGTCCTCCGGAAACAACGGCGGGAGTATACTCCTCCGCCTTGTTTCGCGCGTGACCGGAGAAATCCCATGAACGACGAAAACGCCAACCGCGAACTCGAAGCGGCGGTGCTGCGCCGCCTGCTCAGGCACCTGGACGACAACAGGGACGTTCAGAACATCGATCTGATGATCGCCGGCGGTTTCTGCCGCAACTGCCTGGGCCGCTGGTACGCCGAAGCGGCCGACGAACGAGGGATCGACCTGACCGAGACCGAGGCACGCGAGCGGATCTACGGCATGCCCTACGCCGACTGGAAGAAGAAGTACCAGAAGCCGGCCACCGAAGAGCAATTGCGCCGCTTCGCCGCCCGCCACGGCTGAGCGGGCCTATTCGAACGCAGGGAGGCGTTTTTTCGCCGAGGGCAGGTCGATTTCCCGGTAGACGGGCAGTCCGCCGCGGAAAGGCGGCAGGGCCTCGCCCTCGACCAGCGGCCGAAGATAGGTCCGGGCTGCCCCGGTGATGCCGTAGCCGTCTTCCGTGATGAACCCGCGCGGCAGTTCCTTTTCCCGATTGGCCACCTGATCCAGGGGGGCGGAGGACGTTTCCCAGGCGTAGGGATCGTCGCCGGTGCGCTGGATCGTCACCATCACCGCGTTGCCGCCCGAAACGGCCATTTCGACCCCCGCCCGTCCCGCTGCGTAGGCATGCTCGAGGTCCGTGGCCGACGCCAGGTGCCGCGCCGAGCGCTGCAGGTAGTCGCTGATGGCGTAGTGGTGCTTGTAGCCCAGGCTCTGGCGGATCATGTCGGCCAGCACCGGCGCCAGCCCGCCGAGTTGCTTGTGGCCGAAGGCATCGGTGCCGCCCGCCTCGGAAAGGAAGCGGCCATCGTCGTAGCGGGCGCCCTCGCTGGCCACGATCACGCAGTATTCATGCCGCTCGACGGACTCCCGGACCCGCTTGAGGAAGCGGTCCGCCTCGAAGGGGACTTCCGGGAACAGGATGATGTGCGGAGCGTCGCCCGCACCCGATCCCGCCAGCCCTCCGGCGGCGGCGATCCAGCCCGCATGCCGTCCCATGACTTCCAGGATGAAGACCTTGGTCGAGGTCCGCGCCATGCCGGCGACGTCCAGCGCGGCCTCGCGGGTGGACACGGCCACGTACTTCGCCGCCGATCCGAACCCGGGGCAGCAGTCGGTGACCGGAAGGTCGTTGTCGACGGTCTTGGGCAGGCCGATGCATGTGAGCGGGTAATCCAGTCGCCGGCCGAGCTCGGAAAGCTTCAGCGCCGTGTCCATCGAGTCGTTTCCGCCGTTGAAGAACACCAGGCCGATCCCGTGCGCGCGAAACACGTCGATCAGCCGGTGGTATTCGCGCTCGTCGTCCTCGAACCGGGCCAGCTTGTAGCGGGCCGTGCCGAAGGCGCTTCCGGGACGCTGGCCCAGGGCGGTCACGTCTTCCGCGGAAGCGGCGTCGGTGTCCAACAACTGCTCGTGAAGCGCTCCGAGGATGCCGTTTCGCGCTGCGTACAGCTTGCCGACCGCCGGCCTTGCACGGCGGACCGCCTCGATAACGCCCTGGGCGGTGGCGTTGATCACGGCCGTGGGACCGCCCGACTGGGCGTAGAGCGCGTTGGGTGCGGGCATGCGGGCAGTCGCTTTTCTGCGTGGACTACCGTGTACGATAGCACCCCCCTTACCGGGACAGCACACCAGGCCGGAGGACTCGATGCGGATTGTTTTTCTGGGCGCCCCGGGCGCAGGGAAGGGCACCCAGGCGCGCCGGCTGGAGGAACGGAAAGGCTGGCCACAGGTGTCCACCGGCGACCTGCTGCGTGCGGCCGTATCGGCCGGCACGCCGCTGGGGCTTCAGGCAAAGGCGGCGATGGATGCCGGGGAACTGGTTTCCGATGAGCTGGTCATGCAGTTGCTTGACGAGCGGCTCGGCCAGGACGACTGTGACGGCGGCTTCATCCTCGACGGCTTCCCCCGCAACCATTCGCAGGCCCGGCTGCTCGGAGAGCTGCTCGAGGGTTCCGGGCAGCAACTGGATGCCGTGCTGATGCTGGAAGTCGATCACGGCGTACTGATGAAGAGGCTGACCGGCCGCCGGACCTGTTCGGCCACCGGCAAATTGCTGAACATTCATTTCTCCCCACCGGAAGAGCTGGAGGCGAGCCGCGCGGCCGGCGGCGAACTGATACAGCGCGACGACGACAGGGAGGAGACCATCGCCAACCGGCTCGCCGTATACGAGCGCCAGACCCGTCCGCTGCTTGAGCATTACTCCGGCCTGTTGCGCCGTGTTGACGGCCTCGGCTCTCCCGACGAGGTATTTTCGCGGGTGTCGGCGGCGCTTGAATCCGCGGCCGGCCCCGGCGGGTAATTTTCCGAGAGTAAGGAATCCGGGTCCGGAATGGTTGCAATATTCCAGGGCGTCTTGATGGTGTCGCTCGGTCTGCGCGGACCGGACTCGCTGCCCGGTTCACGCGGAATGCTGGTCCTGTGCCTGGTTCCCTGGGTGGCGGCAACCGCTCTCGGCTATCTGATGCTGCTGCCGGCGCCGGCGGTATTCGCGCTGCCCGTGATGGCGTTCGAATTGCTGCTCCTGCTGGGCTATTCGCGGTTCGTTCTCTGGATGGCGGGCAAACCCGAGCGCTGGCCGCAGACCCTGGTGTCGCTGCTCGGCGTCCAGGCGATCATCAACGCCCTGAACCTGCCGCTGGTGTATGTCGTCACGTCGCAGGAGCAGCCGGGGTTGCTGGTTCAGGCGGCCGAATACGGCTTCCTCGCATGGTGGTTGCTGGCCATGGGGAACATCTTCGCGAAGGCCATGGACCGCAGCACCTGGGTGGGCGTGCTCCTGTCCGTGGCGCATTTCTTCCTCTACATGGTCCTTTACGTGTCGCTGACCCAGCTGTTCGGCATCCCGCTCGAAGCCTCCTGATGCATATTCATATTCTCGGCATTTGCGGGACCTTCATGGGCGGGCTTGCCGCGCTGGCGCGCGAACTCGGCCACGAAGTCACCGGCGCCGATCGCGCGGCCTGGCCCCCGATGAGCACGCGGTTGAGCGAACTGGGGATAGAACCCGTGGTCGGATTCGATCCCGCACAACTGGACGCGAGGCCCGACCTCGTGCTGGTGGGCAACGTGATGTCGCGCGGCATGCCGATCGTGGAGGCGCTGCTGGACTCGGGACTCGATTACCTCTCCGGCCCCGAGTGGCTGGGCACGCAGGTTCTGCCCGGCCGCGAGGTCATCGCGGTGACCGGCACCCACGGCAAGACCACGACGTCCGGCATGGTGGCCTGGCTGCTGCAGGCAGCGGGCCTGGAACCCGGGTTTCTGATCGGCGGCGCGCCCGGGAATTTCGACCGCACCGCGAGGCTCGGAAGCGGCCGGCATTTCGTCATCGAGGGCGACGAATACGACACCGCGTTCTTCGACAAGAACGCGAAGTTCCTGCATTACCGCGCGCGCACCGTGATCATCAACAACATCGAGCACGACCACGCCGACATCTACGCCGACCTGGAGGCGGTCAAGCGGCAGTTCCACCTGCTGCTGCGGTGTACGCCGGGCGGCGGGCGCCTGATCGTCAACGGCGCTGACGGCAATATCGCAAGGCTGCTGGATCAAGGTTGCTGGACGCCGGTCGAACGCTTTTCCACCGGGCCGGCCGGCGACGCCGACTGGCGCGCCGAGAGGGTGGATGGCGCGCTGGCCCGGTTCAGCCGCGCTTCGGGCGAGGCCGAAGGCGTGGTGGAACTGCCCGGATCGCACAATCTGTCCAATGCGCTTGCCGCCGTGGCCGCCGCGCATGGCGCCGGAGTCGATCTTGAGAGCGCCTGCGGGGCGCTCGGGAGTTTCAGGCCCCCGGCCCGCCGCCTCCAGCTTATCGGTCGTTACGGGACCGATTCGGACATCGCGCTGTACGACGACTTCGCCCACCACCCGACCTCAATCCGGCTGACGCTGAAGGCCCTGAAGCAGGATTACGCGCGCGTTCTGGCCGTTTTCGAGCCCGCTTCCAACAGCATGCGTTCCGGCGCGCACCTTGGGGGACTGCCGGCGGCCCTGGGCGAGGCGGAGCATGCCTGGCTGGCCCCGTCCGGCAGCCTCGAGTGGGACCCTGACGCGGAATTCGCCGATGTCGAACACGTTACGCCATGCGACGATGCGGCCGAGGCCGCGCAGGCCGTGGCTGCATCCGTTCAACCGGGCGACGCGGTCGTGTTCATGAGCAACAGCGGCGCCTCCGGAGGCGCCCGACTTATCGCCGCCGCCCTCTCTGCCTAGCGCACTATGGTCATTTCGTCGATCAGCGCCCCGGCGCCGTCGATTTTTTCCATGACCCACAGCATGTAGCGCGTGTCCACGTGGATGGTGCGGGTGATGCTCGGGTCGAAGTCCCAGTCCGAGTTCACGCTCTCCAGGGTGCCGTCGAACAGCAGGCCCACCAGCTTGCCGTCCGCGTCGAGCGTGGCCGATCCGGAGTTGCCGCCGGTGGAGTCCAGGTCGGAAAGGAAATTGACCGGCACCGAGCCGATGGAATCCAGGAAGTAGTCGCCGTAGTCGCCCGCGCGGATCAGTTCGAGCTGCTCGGCCGGCGAGTTGAACGGCTCCTCGCCCGTGTCCTTCTGCAGGATGCCTTCAAGACGCGTGAACGGTTCGTACAAAAGTCCGTCCGCGGGTGAGCCGCCCATCACCGTGCCGTAGGTCACGCGCAGCGTGGAGTTCGCGTCCGGGTAGGCGGCATGGCCCCGGGACTGCTGCCAGTTGATGATGGCGCGCATGTACTGAGGGTTGAGCAGGTTGGCTCGGCCGCCGCGGGCCTTGGCGGCCTCTTCACGCTCCATCTGCGTGTCGTGCAGCGCAACGGCCAGGCGCATGAAAGGACCCGCATGGCTCTCAAGCTCTTCGGGCGACGCGTCCATGAGCGCCAGACGCGCATCCAGGCTGTTCAGGACCGTACCTTCGTAGTACCCGTCGAGCTTTTCCGACAGTTCTCCGTCGCTCAAATCGGACGAGAGGCCCATTGCCTCGTCCAGCGCCGCGATACGCATGTCCGCGGGCTGGGCCAGATAACCCTTGAGAAACAGCATCCATTCCGCCTTGTCCACCGCCGGGTCGTAGCGGCGGTCGATGATGCTCATGCGCTGGCTGAACATCGCCATGTCGCGCTCCTGGTAACCGCTCTCGCGCGCCGTATCCGGCTTGGCGCGTTCGTGCGCCAGGCGGTACAGGCGCTGCGCCGCGCCCAGGAGCTGGGGCCGCAAGGCATTGCCGTACCAGTAGCTGCGCCTTGCCTCCGCGGCGCGTTCCTCGGAAAGGGCGTCCAGCTCCTCGATCGCCCGGCCCAGCATGAGCCGGTGCGGGTCGGCCGCGATCCACGCGCTCAGTTCCGCTTCCCGCTGCGCGCGGCGGCCGACCAGGTCGTTGCGGCGCGCTCCGTCGATCTGGCCCTTGAGGTTCTTCAGCACATTGTTCAGCTGCGCCAATCGCGAGGCGTAGCGAATGCGGGGTTCGCTGCCCTCGGGCGCCGCGGCCTCGATGGTCGCAATCCATTCGGTGAAGAACAGGACAAACTCGGGATACTGCCAATCGAAGGTTTGCCTGACGGAGGCGAGGCGGGCATAGCGCGACGTGCTCCCCGGATAACCCATGGCCATGACGAAATCGCCGTCTTCCAGTCCGGCGGCGGACACCTCCAGGTAGTGGGGCGGCGAATACGGGACGTTGTCCTGCGAGTAGTCCGCGGGTTGCCCGTCCGGCCCGACGTAGGCGCGGTAGAAGGCGAAATCGCCCGTATGCCGGGGCCAGCGCCAGTTGTCGATGTCGCCGCCGTACTTGCCGATGGCGTCGGCCGGCGAATACACGATCCTGACGTCGCGAATCTCCAGGCGCCTGATCAACTTGTACTGCAAACCGCCGAAAAACGAAGCAGCCTGGCAGCGGTAGCCCGGCTCCGATTCGCATTCGCCGATCAGGTCCTTGCGGCGCTGCTCGATCTTCGTGAAGCGCTCGCGCGGCGCGAGCGCGGGATCCAGCCCACCGGTCACCTGCTCGGTAACGTCGTCCACCTGCAGCGTGACGTAGACACGCGATCCCGGCGCCGCCGGGAGCTCTTCGGCCAGGGACGCTGCCAGGAAGCCGTTCTCGAGGTAGTTGTTCTCGGCGGTGGAATTGAACTGCACCGAACCGCGCGCGCAATGATGGTTGGTGACCACCAGGCCCTTCGGCGACACGAACGAGGCGGTGCAGCCGCCCAGCGAGATCACGGCCCCCATCGGGAACGCGGTCAGATCGGCCAGCGTCGCCGGGTCCAGGTTCAGCCCCGTGGCGCGCAGGTCCCCGGCGATTCCCGGTATCTGCTCCGGCGTGAACATACCCTCCTTCGCGAACGCCTGGTGTGATGCAAACGGGGTGCAGAACAGGCAAAAGAGGATGGAGATGAGTCGTTGACGCAGTGACATGCCGAATGTTCCCGTGCTTCAGTCAGGCGCAAGTATGTACCCGCAGCGGCACTAAAGCCCTTTCTCTCCCCCTTCCCCTGTGGAGAGGCGCCATCCTGGCTCGGTTCCGCCATCCCTGGCTCCAACGCTCTCCACAGGGGAAGGGGGAGAGAAAGGGCGAGGGCCAGCAGCAGGGAATTTGCTCACGCGCATCGGTAGAATCAGCGGTCCGATGTTTCTAGCGCTTAGGGATCTCGTCTTCGCCAGGGGCAGGTTTCTGCTCATGGCCGCAGTCATCGTCATGGTGGCCCTGATGATGGTGCTTCTGACCGGCCTGTCCAGCGGGCTGGTCGATCGGAACATTTCCGGCATCCGCGCCCTGCCGATCACCCACCTCGCGTTCGAATACGACGACAAGCCCACCTGGTCCAACAGCATGGTGGAACGGGCGATGTGGGAAGGCTGGGCGGACCGGCCCGGAGTAAGCACTTCGACTCCGCTGGGCAACACCATGTTCAACGCCCGCACCTCCAAGGGCGAGCCGGTCACCCTGGCGCTGTGGGGCATGGAGCCGGGTTCGTTCATCGATCCCGGCGCGGACATCGGCCGGCCCATCGGCGCCGATCCCTACGGCGTCGTGGTCAGCCGGATGCTGGTGGCGGAAAACAACGTGGAAGTGGGCGACACGATCGTGCTGGACCGGGTGCTGACCGAACTCAAGGTGGTCGGGCTCCTCGACGCCCACAACAACATCGCCCATACGCCCATCGTCTATGCGCCGTTCCGCCTGTGGGCCGAAGCGTCCTACGGTCCGCCGGGAGGGCCGCCGGAAGGCGAGTCGCTTCCCGACATCCTCTACGACTTCGCCACCGTGGTTGCCCTGCAGCTCGAGGAAACGACGGAGATCGCCGTCATCGACGACGAGCTTTTCACGGTCGCGCTCGACAAACCCATGTCGTTCGTGGCGTCCACCGGCTACAAGGCCGAGCGGGACTCGGTGCGCATCAACCAGGGTTTCCTGCTGGTCATCGCCACGCTGATCATCGGCGCGTTCTTTTCGATCTGGACCATACAGCGCACCCAGGAGATCGGACTGATCAAGGCGCTGGGTGCGTCCACGGGATATCTCGTTCGCGACGCGCTGGCGCAGGTGTCCCTGCTGCTGGCCGTTGCCGTTTCCTGCGGAGTGGGGATCGGCTACGGCCTCGGCGACCTGATCGTCGAACGCACCGATATCCCCTATGTCATCGATGTCCGCGCGATGTCGATATCCGGCGCGCTGGTCTTCGGCGGCGGCCTGGTGGGGGCGGTGCTGGCGGTGCGCAGGATTGCCCGCATCGATCCGATCATCGCGCTGGGGCAGTTGCGATGACTCTTTCTGTCGACTCCGTATCGCTCGTTCTCGGCGACGGCGACCAGCAGGTCACCGCATTGAACAATGTTTCGCTGGCAGTCGAAGCGGGCACGCTTTGCGCCGTGATGGGACCCTCCGGGGCCGGCAAGTCCAGCCTGCTTGCGGTTTGCGGCGGCCTGCTGCCACCCACCTCCGGCAGTATCGCTATCGAGGGCAAGGACCTTACAGCGCTCGGGGAAGACGAACGCGCGCGTTTGCGGCGCGAGCGCATCGGGTTCATTTTTCAGCAGTCCAACCTGGTCGCGGCATTGACCGCCACGGACCAGCTTCTGCTGATGGCCCATGTCAACGGCCACGCGCCGCACGGGGCCCACAGGGACCGGGCCGGACGACTTCTCGAAGAGGTGGGGCTCGCGCACCGTGCCTCGCACCGGCCCGACCAGATGTCCGGCGGCGAACGTCAGAGGGTGGGGATCGCGCGCGCCCTCATGAACGAACCGTCGCTGCTGCTGGTGGACGAACCGACTTCCATGCTGGACCACGGCCGCGGCAGGGAGGTGGTTGAGTTGCTGGCCAGACAGACCAGGGAGCATGGCGTCGCCACGCTCATGGTCACCCATGACCGGGAGATGCTGCCCTGGGCCGACCAGGTGGCGGAAATCGAGGACGGATTCCTGAGCGCGCCGGCAAAGCCGCATCTCAAGGGAGGATCTTCAGATGAGACTTAGACGATTTCTTGCAGTGACCGGGTCCGCTATCGCGCTCGGTCTTGCCTCCGCATCTCTCACGGCGCAGGAGGACCACAGCGCCCATCGCGCCCACGGATACCAGGGACACGACATGCCGATGCCGCCGCCGGACGAACTCGGCCGCCGCCGCATGGGCATGGACATGCGCGACATGCTGAGCGACGACGTGGTCGCGGGGCTGAAGGAAAAGATCGCGCTGTACGGGCTGCTGACGGACAACGAACTGCGCATCAACGTCGCGCAGATGGGCGAGAACTACACCTGGTACGTAAGCGACGCGGATGTCCGGGGCGACATCGGCGTTCTGGTCCTGTCGCATGGGGTCAGCGATGCCGGCGACAGGATCATGACCGACTCCATGCGCGCCATCGCGGGCGAATACCCCACGACCATCGGCTACGGCATGGCCATGATGACCTCGTCCCACCTGCAGGCGGCCATCGACGATCTCGAAGCGGCTGGCGCCACGACCATCGTGCTGGTGCAGACTACCTCGACCGTCCACAACTCCATGACCCGCCAGTGGGAGTACATCCTGGGCCACCGCGACGAGTCCTCGTACCTGACGGTCAAACCCATCGAAACCGGCGCGAAGCTCGTGTTTGCGCCGCACATGGACGACCACCCGCTGATCGCCGAAATCCTTTCGGATCATGCACTGGAAATCAGCATCGCCCCGGACAACGAAGCCCTGTTCCTGGTGGCCCACGGACCGGAGGACGACTTCGACAACGAGCTGGACCTTCCGGTGATCGAGAGTCTGGCCGAACAGGTCAAGGCCGCGACCGGAATCAGCGAAGTGCGCGCCATCAACCTGCAGGACGACGCCATTCCGCCGGTGCGCGAAGGCAATGTGCGACAGCTGAAACGCTGGATGCAGCAGGCGCAGCGCAAGGGCAAGAAGCTGATCGTCGTGTCGCCCGCGTCATCCGCGGACGGCCTGCAGCACCACATCAAGCAGGACCTGATCGGCCTGGACTACACCTTCAACGAGAAAGGCCTGTCCCAACACCCCAATTTCACCGAATGGGTCGTGACCACCGTCAAGCAGACGACTGGCGGGTAATCAGGCGGCGGGGTTTCTGGCGGGATTCGGAACCCGTCAGTTCGCCCAGGCTGCCCCGCTCGCGCAACGTGACCGGCACCCGCACGCCCAGCCGCTCACGAATCAGCACGCCGATCCGATCGGCCAGGCCCGATAGCTCCGGGTCGCTCGCCTCAACCTCAATGTGAAGCCCTTCGCCCTCGCGCACGCACACGTAGTCCCCCGCGTATTCCTCCAGTTCGCCGAGCACGGCGGCAGCCGCTTCCGGGTAGAAGTTGATGCCCTTGAACTTGACCATGTTGTCGCTGCGCCCGAGGAAACCGGCGATACGGTCGAACGGCAGGTTCAGCGCATTGGCCCCCGTGAGCCGCGCGCTCATGTCGCGCGTGTTGAAACGGATGATGGGATAGGCGTCGTCCTTGTAGAGGCAGGTGCAGACCAGTTCGCCGGCTTCGCCGTCGGCCGCCGGGCGCTGGCTGTCGGGATCGAGGATCTCGAGGAAGTGGGCGTCCTCCATGATGTGCATGCCGTCGAGGTCCGGTCCCTCGGCGGCGATCAGACCGGTGTCGCCCACGCCGTACCAGTCGTATACGGATTCCGCCGCCCACGCCTGGGCCAGCTCCTCGCGCGGCATCAGGCCCAGGTGGGTGGAAATCATTCGCACCCGGATGTCGCGTCCCGGCTCCAGCCCCCGGCTGCGCGCGGTGTCCGCCAGCTTGCGAAGGTAGTCGGCAAAGCCCACCAGCACGGTGGCGCCGAACCGCGCCATGTTCGCCACCTGGCTGGCGGAAGGCGTCTCGTTGCCGGCGCCGGCCGACAGCAGCAGCGCCCGGGTGTAGTGCAGGGCGGCCTCGCGCACGAAGTGTCCGGCGTTGACCATTCCGTGCGCGTAACTGGAATGCACGACGTCGCCGGCCTCAAGCCCCTGCAGCAGCCAGGCCCGCGCCACTATCAGCGCCTGCAGTTCGCGGCTGCGCGGACCGAAGAAGATCGGCTGCGGCGCGCCGGTCGTGCCGCTGGTGGTCTGCATCACCAGCCCGGACGGGGCCGCTTGAGGGCCGTCGTCGCGATGCGCGTGGTAGTCGCCGAAGGGCGGATCCGCCTCAACGCTCTTCATGAGGTCGGACTTCGAGAACACCGGCAGCCTTTCAAGGTCCTCGAGGCTCCGCACGTCGCCCGGCTCCAGCCCCGCTTCCCCCCACAGCCTGCGGTAGAACGGCGTGGCCCAGGCGCGCTCCAGGCAGCGCCGGAAGCGTCCTTCCTGGATCGCCCGCAACTCGTCGCGGCCCATGCCGGCGAACCGCGCGATGAAGTCATCGCCCACGGGGTATTCGCGCCTCAGCCCTGCCGGGTCGGCGACCGAAAAGTAGTCCGGAAGGTGTTCCTTGCCCATTCAGCGGTAGAGGATAGCCGACCTGCGCGGTGATACCATCCCGTGCGGGTCGGCAATCCCGGCCGATGAATCAAGTCGTGAAATCTCGAAGCAGGAGTTCCGAAGCCCCGACGGTGGGCATGACCGATGGGCTGGCCGTGTGGCTTGAGGCGCTGGGCGACAAGGCCCTGCGCATCGACGAACCGCTGGCGGTCGAATACGAAGCGACCGCCCTTCAGCATGCGCTGGATACCGAGGGCCGTTATCCGCCGATCTGGGTGCGCCGCCCACGGCTGCCCGGCGGAGAGATTTCCCCGTTCGGGCTGGTGACCAACCTGACCGCAAGCCGGGAGCAGGTGTGCTCGGCGCTGGGGCTGGACGATCATCGACGGGCGGCGGCCTGGTGGGCCGAGCGGCAGGAGCGCAGGATCGAGCCGGTGACCGTGCCGGCCACGGACGCGCCGGTGCGGGAAACGATCCTCCAGCGCGATGAAGTGGACCTGCGGCTGCTGCCGGCCACCGTCCAGCACCGCGGCAACCCGGGCCCGTACCTGACGGCGGCCCACGCGACGACCTGCGATCCGGAGACCGGCATCGACAACTCGGCCATACAACGCTGCTGGATCAAGGACGCCCGCAGCATGAGCTGGTTTCCGTATCCGAATTCCCACAACGCCCGCAATATGCGCGCCTGGCACGAGCGCGGTGAGGCTTGTCCAGTGGCGTTCTGGATCGGTCACCACCCGGCTGTAAGCGTCGCGGCGCAGGTCAAGCTGGGTTACCCGGAAAGCCACTGGCCCGCGGCCGGGGGCCTGATCGGCGAACCGGTCCGGCTCACTCCGTCGCTCAACTTCGACGGCAGGCTGCTGGTTCCGGCCGACGCCGAGATCGTGATCGAGGGGCTGGCCCGTCCCGGCGCCACGGCCCCGGACGGGCCGTTTGCCGAATACACCGGCTTCCTGGGACCGGCCGTGGACGCACCGGTCTGCGAAGTCCTGTCGATTACGCACCGCAAGGGCGCGGTGCTGCATGACTGCGGCTCGGGCCTGGCCGACAACCTGACTCCGGACAACATCGCCATGGAAGGCAAGCTGTTCTCGCTCGCGCGCGCCGTTTCGCCGCGCCTGATCAATGTGCATGCCCCGGCCGAGGGTCGGCGCTTCCTGGCGCTGCTGCAGTTCGACGGCGCCTTGGC
This sequence comes from uncultured Gammaproteobacteria bacterium, assembly GCA_964392625.1. Classification (GTDB taxonomy): domain Bacteria; phylum Pseudomonadota; class Gammaproteobacteria; order Steroidobacterales; family Foliamicaceae; genus Foliamicus. Next base: position 46,914 of record CAYMQG010000051.1, read on the forward strand.
GGGGGAAGTCCGCGACGCGCTGGCCGCAGTCCTTGCCTGGCGGCGCGTGAAGACGGCCGTGGCGCTGGATTCGGACATCGACCCGTTCGATCCTCAGCAGGTCAACTGGGCGCTGGCCACGCGCTTTCAGTGGGACCGCGACCTGATCCGGGTGGACGACCTTTCGACCTCCTTGCTCGACCCGTCGCTGGAGCCCGGGCGCAAGACGGCTTCCAAGGCGGGACTGGACGCCACCCTGCCGCGCCATCCGTCCACGCCTGCGGTCGCGCATCCCGATCCCGAGGCGCTGAAAAAGGCTGCCGAACTGCTTGAACAGCTGACCGCGAAGGGTCTGGCGGACGGCTGGCCCGTAAAATGACCAGGGCCGACAGGCCCCGGACTATAGGAACGGTTCGATGGGCGTTATGCTACGCCCGGCAATTGGGAGGACAAGAGAAATGAGACATCCACTCCGCGCGGCGCTGGGCGGCGCCGCGCTGCTGATCCTGTGCTCGGCGGCCACGGCCGCGGAGAGGCTGGATCCGGCCAACCCGGACCATGCCATTCTTCTCGGACAGAAGATGAACTGTTC
>CAYMQG010000052.1:0-3867 GCA_964392625.1 uncultured Gammaproteobacteria bacterium
AGTCGGCCTTTGCGACCCGCCGCCTCCGCAGGCGTCCAGCGCGAGCGCCAGCGCGGGCAGGATAAGAATATCCGCACGCGATGGGTTTTCCCGACGCCGGCGTATCGCCCCTTCAAGGCGATCCTGCAAGAGTTGAATTACGGTTCCTGACTTAGACATGAGCCTGCCTCCTTACCGAGCAAGTTCAATTGGTTGAAATGTGGTCGAGCCCTCCCGGGCGGAATGACGCAATAGTATAACTCCGTGACCTGTCAAGCAAGCCATCGGGCGAATTATAGGGCACACACCTTTCCGATGTATAGACGAATCTATAAGTGAATCGACACTTCCCCGGAACGGGGCCCCAAAATCGATCACACCGGTTTGCCGCTTCACCCGACTAACCGGCCGTGGCCTAGTGAGTGTTGCATCTTCCCCCCCGATCGCCGGAATCCCATAAGGAATTCCAGGATCATTTGGTCTCGTTGGCACGATTCTACACGAAAGAACGCGCGCAAGTCATTCATTTTTTCAAAAGTTTCAGCCTGCCCGGAATCGCAGCACGTCGCCGTCGCGGACTTCGTAATCGCGCCCCTTGAGGTCGGGGCGGGCTTGCGGGGTGCGGGTAAAGGCCTGCCAGGGGGTGACTTCGGCGCGCACGAAACGCTGCTGAAAATCGGTGTGAACGCGGCCCGCGGCGTGGTGGGCGGTGGCGCCGTTGGGGATCAGCCAGGCGCGGGCCTCGGAGGGGCCCGCGGTGAAGAAGGTATTGAGGTCGAGGAGGGTGCGCAGCGCCTGCATGAAGCGCTGGAGGGTTTCGTGCGGTAGGCCGAGTCCCATGCGCAGGTCCTGCTGCTCTTCCTGCGGCATCGCGGCGAGCTCCGATTCGAGCTGCGCGGTGACGCGAACGGCGGATTTGCCGTGTTGTGCGGCATATTCCTCGGCCAGGTCCGCGGGGCCGCCGGTTTCGAGGTGCTCTTCGGCCACGTTGAGGGCGTAGAGCGTGGGCATTCGGGTCAGGAGGGAGGGCGTCCCGCCCTCCGCGAAGGCGGGGAGGCCTTCGCGCCCAGGGGAGGACGAGACGTCCTCCCTCCCCAGGTGTTCGTGGAGGGCCTCGAGTTCCTCGACGCGCTTTTTGAGGTCGGGGTGGCCGGACTTGGCGCGGCGGCGTGCGGAGTCCAGGGCGCGCTCCGCCGTGGCCAGGTCGGCCAGCATCAGTTCGGTGTTGACGGTTTCGGCGTCATCGGCCGGATCGACGGCGCCCGACACGTGCGTTACGCCCCCGGATTCGAAGCAGCGCAGCACGTGCACCGCCGCGTCGGCCTCGCGCACCTGGGCAAGGAAGCGGTTGCCCAGCCCCTCGCCGCGCGACGCGCCCTTCACCAGGCCGGCCACGTCAATGAGTTCGAGCGTGGCGAAGACCTTGCGCTGCATGCCGGAGGCCTCGGCCACGGCGTCCAGCCGCGGATCCGGGATGGGCACCCGCGCGACGTTCGGATCGATGGTGCAGAAGGGCCGGTTCTCGGTGGGGACTTCGGCGGCGGCCAGTGCGTTGAAGAGCGTGGACTTGCCCACGTTGGGCAAGCCGATGATCGCGGCTTTCACTGGGGGGGATCCTGGGAGGGAGGACGTCCCGTCCTCCGGGAAGGCGGGACGCCTTCCCCCCCAGGGGCGTCCTCATCCTCCTTGCCCGTGTGGAGTTGCGTCATGGCGGCCTGCATTCCTTTTATATACAGGGTGTCGAAGGCTTGCAGGGCGTCCTGCATGGCGTCGGCGATGGCCTTGCTCTCGGCGGCCGTGGGTTTCGACAGTACATAAGGAGTAACGCGGTCCTTGTCGCCGGGGTGCCCTACTCCCAGGCGCAGGCGCCGAAAGTCGGGGCCGCAGTGGCGGATGACGTCGCGCAGGCCGTTGTGGCCGCCGTGGCCGCCGCCGGACTTGAGCCGCGCCGCTCCGGGCAGCAGATCGAGGTCGTCGTGAACGACCAGGGCGGCCGACGGCGCCAGCTTGAAGTAGTCGAGGACGCCGCGCACCACCTGGCCGCTGGAGTTCATCCAGGCCAGCGGCTTGATCAGCATCACCCGCGCGCCTTCGATGTCGATGCGGGCCGCGGCGGCCTGCGCGCGCTTGTCTCCGGAAAACGGCGGCGCCGAATGGCGCTCCGCAAGCAGGTCGATGAATCGAAAGCCGGCGTTGTGCCGGTCGTGAGCGTGATCGGGACCCGGATTGCCCAGGCCGAAGACCAGTTCGGGAGGGGCTTCAGTCCTCTCCAGAGGATTCCTCGTCGGCCGGCGCCTCTTCGCCCTCGGCAACCTCGCCCTCTTCGTCGAGCAGCTCTTCGTCTTCCTCGACTTCGTCCACCTCGGCTACGCGGCGCAGGTGGATGGAAACCACCGGATGGTCGGTGGCGCCGTGAACGCGCTCGTTCACCACGACGCCTTCGGGAATGTCGAGGTCGGACAGGTGCAGCATTGCATCCAGCTCCATCTCGGCCAGGTCCACCTCGATCTGTTCCGGCAGGTCCCCGGGCAGGCAGATGATGTGCAGCTCGCTCAACAGGTGCGAAACGCTGCCGCCCATCTTCACGCCCGGCGACACCTCGGCATTGAGCAGGCTGATGGGCACGGCCATGCGGATGGTCTCCTCGTCGCGCACCCGCTGCAGGTCGATGTGCAGGACCGTGTTGCGGGCCGGATGGCGCTGCACGTCCTTGACGATGGCCGGCTGCGACTTGTCGCCTACGCGCACGTTCAGCACCCGCGAGCGGAAAGTGGGGTCCTCGAGCCGCCGGTTCAGGATCTCGGAAGAGAACGACAGCATGCGCGCGGGACGTCCGGCGCCGTACAGCACCGCCGGCGCCTTTCCTTCGCGGCGGGCGCGGCGCGCGGAACGCTTGCCGCTGCCGTCGCGGAGCTCGCCTTCGAGATCGATCATGGTGGCCATGGCGCGCGGGATTTTACTTCATCCTGGGAGCGAAGTCGTCTCGACTTCGGAGGACGGGACGTCCTCCTTCCCAGGTCAGGGAGTGGAGGCGGCGGCGGTGGTGGGATGGCGCTTGCGCAGCGCCTGCACGGCGCGGGTCACGGTGCTGGCCGGGCGGGTGCGGCCGGCCAGCATGGCGTAAACGCAGGGCACTATGTACAAGGTAAGCACCACCGATACCAGCACGCCGCCCAGCACCACCACGCCCAGCGTCCGCCGGGCCGCGGACCCGGGGCCGTCGCTGACGATCAGCGGAATGGTGCCGCCGATCGTGCACATGCTGGTCATCAGCACCGGGCGCAGCCGGGTGGTGGCGCCTTCCAGCACCGCCTTGACCACCGGCAGGCCGCGGTCGCGGAGCTGGTTGGAGAACTCCACGATCAGGATGCCGTTCTTGGCCGCCAGGCCGATCAGCATGATGCAGCCGGTGAGGCTGAACACGTTCAGCGTGCCTCCCACGACGTTCAGGCCCAGCATGCCGCCGGTCAGCGCCAGGGGCACGGTCAGCAGGATGATGAACGGATGGATGAAACTCTCGAACTGCGCCGCCAGCACCAGGAAGCAGATGACCAGCGCCAGCAGGAAACTGAAGTAGATCTGGCCGCCGGACTCCACGTACTCGCGCGACTCGCCGTCGTACTGGATGCTCAGGGATTCGTCCTGGACTTCCTCGGCGATGATCGTGTTCATGTAGTCCAGGGCCTCGCCCAGCGAGTAGCCGGGCACGAGGTTGGCGGACAGCTTGATCGAACGCTGCCGGTTGAAGCGCTGGAACTGGCGCGGACCCGAGCTTTCCTCCAGCCGCACCAGGCTGGCCAGCGGCACCAGGTCGCCGGACACCGAGCGCACGTAGATGTTGTTGAGGTCCTGCGGCGTGACCCGGTCCTCCTCGGAGGCCTGCAGCAC
>CAYMQG010000053.1:0-10665 GCA_964392625.1 uncultured Gammaproteobacteria bacterium
ACCCGGCAAGGTCGCCCTCACCGCCGTCATGCGAAAACTCCTGATCCTGGCCAACGCCCTGATCCAGCAAGACCGCCTGTGGACTCCACAAGCCCCTCTGATCAACCATGCTTGACAACATGGATACTCCAACGCTCCCCGATAGGACGGGGAGGAAAAAGGCGAGGGCAGCGCATAACGGCTGCGGTGGCGGAGCGTTCCCGGGGCGCTAAACTTGAAGGTTCCCTCTATAGAGTACGAAGATGGTAGAGCAGAGTCTGCGCGATAGGACATGCCTGATTACGGGGACCGCACGCGGCATGGGACGGATCGCCGCGCGCGAGCTCGCGAAGCTGGGGGCGCGGCTGATACTGGTCGATATCAAGGACGGAGAGGGGCGCGCGGCGCGCGACGAGATCGTCGAGCTGACCGGCAACGATCAATTGGAGTTCGTGCATTGCGACGTTGCCTCGTTTTCGCAGGTGCGCTCGCTCGCCCGGCACGTGCTCGAGCGCTACGACCGGCTGCACGTGCTGATCAACAACGCCGGATTCGTGGATCCCGTTTACCGGCTCACCGAGGACGGTTTCGAGCAGCATCTGGCCGTGCATTACCTGGGCCATTTCCTGCTGACCCGGCTGCTGCTTGAGCGCATGAAGGAATCGGCCCCGGCCCGGGTGGTGATGATTTCCTCGGATTCTCACAAGGCCGGCGGGCCCCTGAACTGGGACGACATGCAAATCAGGAAGCCCTGGGGGCGCCGCCCGATTTCCAATCGAGGCGCCTTTGCCGCCTATCAGCAATCCAAGCTGGCCATGACGCTGATCACCTATGAAATGGCCCGGCGTCTGGAGGGCAGCGGCGTGACGGTGAACGCGGTGTCTCCCGGCTATTTCGTCAGGACCTCCGTGTACGACAACATGCGTGGACCGCTAAAGCTGGCCAGCAAGCTGCTGCGGCCGTTCTTCAACGATCCTGAGCGCTCGGTGAAGACGTACGTGTATCTGGCGGCCTCGCCGATGCTGGAAAAGGAAAGCGGCAAGTACTGGGAGCACCTGGCCACCAAGGAAAGCTCGCCCGCGTCCCGTGACCGCTCGGAAATGAATCGCCTCTGGGACTGGAGCGAACAGGCCGTCGGACTTGAGCCATGGCCGGAGGGTGCGCTATGACGACCCCCGACCGGGCTGCCTCCCGTAAGGGGCGGGAATGGCCGCTGGCGGTGCTGGAGCGGGCCGGCGTTCACGAGTTCCTCGGAGGGCGGGGCGCGGACCGGGCGGCGGCGCTGTCGCTGCTTTTGTGCGCTGCCGCGTCCCTGCCCGGCGCGGCCGAAAGGCGCCTGGTGTGGGTGCAGACGAATTCCGCCGCGCGCCGCTGGGGGCAGCCTTGCGGCGAGGGCCTGAATGCTATCGGGCTGAATCCCCGCAATCTGCTGCTGGTGGAGCCCGGCAATGAACGGGAACTGCTCTGGGCGCTGGAGCAGGCGCTGGATTGCCCCGGTCTGCTGGCGGTGGTGGGCTGCCTGCCCTCGGCGGAGCGGCATTACGGCTTTACCGCGTCGCGGCGCCTGTCGCTGCGGGCGCTGCGCAACGGATCGAGGATTTTTCTGGCGCGCGGCGCCCGGATTCGCGAAGCCACCTCGGCGCAGACCCGGTGGCGGGTGGATTCATGGCCCAGCGCGCCTTCCGGCCTCGCCTGGCGCGGATTTGAACTGCCCGGCGCGCGAAACTGGCGCGTGGGTCTGGAGCGGGCCCCCGGCTGGACGCCCGGCGCCTGGAACATCGAATGGAGCGAGCATGAGAATCGCCTGCGTCTGGCTGCATCGCCTGCACGAGCGAACCCCGTCCAGGCCGCCGGCTGAATCCGCGCAGCGATTGCTCGCGGAACGCCTGGCGCGCCTGGCGCAGGCCTGCTGGCGCTTCACCCCAAGGATCGCCCTGGCGCCCGGGGACAGCCTGTTTCTGGACGTTTCCGGCTCCATCGGCCTGTTTGGCGGAGAAACCCGATTGCTTCGCGAGGTTCTGGCCGAGTTTGAGGAGCGGGGTGAAGCGGTACGGGCCTGCCTGGCGGACACGCCCGGCGCCGCCTGGGCCGGGACCCGGGCCGCTTCGGAGCCCGTGACCATTCTTCCGCCGGGCAGCGGCCTTGAACCCATGAGCGCATGGCCGGTTGAAGCGCTGCGGCTGGACGCCGAGGATTGCGGCCTGTTGCGGGAGCTGGGCCTGGACACGATCGGCGCTCTCGGCGGCATTCCCCCCGAGTCCCTTCAGGCCAGGTTCGGCGGCGGTACGGCCTTGCGCCTGAAGCAGGCCGCGGGCCAGGCTCCCGAGCCCCTGGACTACCTGCCGCCGCCGCGGAAATTCAAGGCGCGGATGGACTTTGAAAGCCCCGTGGTGCTGCGGCAGGCCATTGCCGCGGCCGTTGCCGAGCTGGCCGTCCGGCTTTGCGACCAGCTGGCCGCGGCGGGCATGGGTTCGCGGCGTTTCGAACTGCGCCTGCACCGCTCGGACGGCAAATGCGTGACGCACGGCCTGCGCACGGCCCGGCTCATTCAGCCGGCGCCGCAGTTGTCCGAACTTCTGGACGAGAAGCTGCAGGGCAGCGCGCCGGGCAGGGAGCGCGGGATGGGCTACGACGCGGTCGGCCTGGTTGCCCGCGACACCGAAGACGTAACGGCCGAACAGGCTGATTGGCTTTCCGGCGCTTGTGCAGGCAACCTCAAGGGCGATTTCGCGCGCCTGGTGGACCGGCTTTGCAGCCGCCTGGGGGCCGATGCCGTGCGCATCCCGATTTCGGAAGACAGTTACCTGCCCGAGCGGCGGTGGCGGTTTGTATCCGCGCTGGACAGTGCTGCGCCGGAGCATCGATTCGAGGCGCCCGGGAAGACCGTGCGCTCTCCGCTGCTGTTGCTGGAGCAAGCCGAGCCCGTGGAGGCTGCCGCTGCGGCGACCGACGGCCCGCCGACCTGGATACGCTGGCGCCGCGAGCGGCTGTCGCTGAGGCGTGCGCAAGGTCCCCGGCGCGTTCTGGCGGAGTGGTGGCGCGGCGAGGAACGCGGCGGCCGGGAATACTGGCTGGTGGAGGATGAGCAGGGGCGCTCCCTGTGTCTGTACCGCAAACAGTCGCCCGGCGATGAATCCCCCCGCTGGCACGTCCAGGCGCTGGCCGCCTGAGGACGTGGTCCGCTGACCCATGAGGCCGTCTTACGCCGAACTGGCGGCGGCAAGCAACTACTCTTTTCTTCGCGGCGCCTCCCACCCCGGAGAAATGGTCGCCCGCGCGGCGGAACTGGGCCTCGCGGCGATCGGGCTGGCGGATTGCAACAGTGTTGCGGGCGTGGTGCGGGCCCACGTTGCGGCCCGCGAAGCGGGTGTCCGCTTCCTGCCCGGCGCACGCCTTCAACCCCGCGACGGCCCGGACGTCTTGTGCTATCCCGGCGACCGCGCGGCCTGGGGACGGCTGTGCCGGCTGCTTACCCTCGGCAAGCGCCGCGCGGCGAAGGGCGAGTGCGATTTCAGCCTCACGGAATTGTGCGCGCACGCCGCCGGCCAGATCCTGCTGGTCGTGCCGCCGCGCAACCCGGATGACATTCCCGGACTGCCTCGGCTGACCAACGCGGGCGCCGAGCGGGTGGGCCTGGCCGCGCCGCTTTGCTTCGATGGCGAGGACGCAGGCCGGCTCAAACGGCTTGAGGCCATCGCCGGGCAATGGTCCATTCCGCTGGTGGCGGTGGCGGACGCCTGGATGCACGTGCCGGACCGCAAACCGCTGGCCGACGTGCTGGTTTGCGTGCGCGAGGGCGTGACCATCGATACCGCCGGGTTCCGGCTCGACGCCAACGCCGAACGCCATTTGCGCAGCGCGGAGGAAATGCTGGGCCTTTACGAGGGCTACGAACACGCCGTTGCCCGCAGTCTGGAAATCGCGGAAGGCCTGTCGTTCAGCCTGGACGAACTGCGCTACGAGTACCCCGAAGAGCAGGTCCCCGAAGGTTATTCGCGCCAGGAATGGCTGGAGCGCCTGACCTGGGAGTCGGCGTCCGGGCGCTACCCGGAAGGAGTTCCGCAACGGGTACGGGAGATGGTTTCTCGCGAACTGAAGCTGATCGCGGAACTGGATTACGCCCCGTACTTCCTGACCATTTACGACCTGGTGCGGCATGCCAGAAAAGAGGGCATTCTCTGCCAGGGTCGCGGCAGCGCGGCCAATTCCGCCGTGTGCTTCTGCCTTGGCATAACCGCTGTGGACCCCGAGAAGATCGATCTTCTGTTCGAGCGTTTCATATCCAGCGACCGTGGCGAGCCGCCGGACATCGACGTGGACTTCGAGCACGAGCGGCGCGAGGAGGTCATTCAATACGTGTATCGGCGCTACGGCCGCGAGCGCGCGGGGATGACCGCCACGGTCATTCACTACCGGCCGCGTAGCGCGCTGCGCGAGGTCGGCAAGGCGCTGGGATTGCCGCACGCGACGCTGGACGCTCTGGCCGGACGGATCTGGGGCGGGGGCGGCTGGCCGGACGAGGCGCGCCTCAGGGCCCTGGGCCTGGACCCGGAACACCCGCGGCTGAAGGCGGCCGTGGCCCTGGCCGCGGAGCTGGTCGGGTTCCCGCGGCATATGTCCCAGCATCCGGGCGGAATGATCATGACCAGCGGGCGGCTGGACGAAGCCGTGCCCATTGCCAATGCAGCGATGGCCGATCGAACCATGATCGAGTGGGACAAGAACGATCTCGAAGACCTGGGAATGCTCAAGGTGGACGTGCTGGCCCTGGGCATGCTCACCTGTCTCAGGAAGTGCCTGGACCTGCTCGCGCGGCACCATGGCCGGTCGTTGACGCTGGCGTCCATACCGGCGGAAGATCCCGAGGTGTACGACATGCTCTGCCGCGCCGACGCCGTGGGGGTGTTCCAGGTGGAGAGCCGGGCGCAGATGAACTTTCTTCCCCGCATGCGGCCGCGCTGCTTCTACGACCTGGTCATCGAGGTGGCCATCGTTCGCCCGGGCCCGATACAGGGCGACATGGTCCACCCGTATCTGCGCCGCAGGCACGGCAAGGAGCCGGTGGACTACCCGTCGGAGGAACTGCGAAAGGTCCTGGCCAACACGCTGGGCGTGCCATTGTTCCAGGAGCAGGCGATGCGGATCGCGGTGGTCGGCGCCGGTTTCAGCCCGGCGCAGGCGGACGCCCTGCGGCGCTCCATGGCCACATTCCGGAATACCGGAACCGTAGCGGCGTTTCGCGAGAAATTCGTGAACGGAATGACGGGGCGCGGCTACTCGCCGGAATTCGCCGAACGCTGCTTCAGCCAGATCGAGGGCTTCGGAGAGTACGGGTTTCCCGAAAGCCACGCCGCCTCGTTCGCGATCCTGGTGTATGCCTCGGCGTGGTTCAAGCACCACTATCCGGAGGTATTCGCCTGCGCCCTGCTCAACAGCCAGCCGATGGGTTTCTACGCGCCCGCCCAGATCGTGCGCGATGCGCGCGAACACGGCGTGAGCGTCCTGCCGGTGGACGTCAATTCAAGCGACGTGGACTGCACGCTGACTCCGGACGGCGACGGCGGGTTTGGCTTGCGGCTGGGCCTGCGGCAGGTGCGGGGCTTAAGCGCCGCGGCGGCCGGGCGTCTGGTGGCGGAAAGGGAAAGCGGCTACGCGGATATTCCTTCACTGAGGCGGCGGGCGGCCGTGGACAAGGGCGCGCTGCGCTGCCTGGCGCGCGCCGATGCCTTTTCTTCCATGGAACTGACCGGGCGGCGCGCCTTGTGGGAGGTGGAAAGGCTGCCGGTCGGCAGGCCCTTGCCCCTGTTCTCCGCCGCCAGCCTCGACGAGTTGCCGGACGAGGAGTCCGCGCGACTCCCGGTCGAGCCGCCGGGCGAGCGCGTGCTGCGCGACTATGGCGCGCTGGGCCTGAGCCTCAAGGGACATCCGCTGGCCTTCGCACGGGCGCAACTGGGAGAACTCGGGTACGGGACCGCGGCGATGGTGGCGGAAGCCGCGCCGGGCGATCCGTGCGCCGCCGCCGGTCTGGTCCTGGTCCGGCAGGCACCCAAGAGCGCCGAAGGCGTCGTCTTTCTCACCCTCGAAGACGAGACCGGCGTGGTGAACGTGGTGGTCTGGCGCGATCTGTTCGAACGCAATCGCGACACGCTGATGTCGTCCATCCTGCTGGGCGTGCGCGGCGAAGTGCAGCGGGAAAACGACGTTATCCACCTGGTGTCCCGGCGCATGGAGGACCTTTCCGACCTGCTGGGCGCCCTGGCTTCTTCGCAGGTCGCGGCGCCGCATACGGCCCGTTTCAGTCCGCGCCTGGGCCGGGCCTGACGTGGCGGTAGCGCCGCCAACTTTGGTACAATTCGCGGGTTTGGCGAGCGGCGCGGCCGCGGGATCACTTTTCATGGTAGGCATTCGGCTATCCCGGCATGGGGCCAAGAAGCGGCCCTTCTATCACATAGTCGTCACCGACCGGCGCAACAAGCGCAACGGCCGGTTCATCGAGCGACTGGGTTTCTACAACCCCATCGCGACCGGCGGTGAGCAGCCCCTGAAGCTGGCCCTGGATCGTGTCGACTACTGGCTGGGGCAGGGCGCACGGCCCTCCGAACGGGTGCGGCAACTGATTCGCCGCCGCCGCATGGAAGGCGACCTGGCCGCGAAGGCAGCGGAGCAGGCAGCCGCTGCTGAAGCGACTGCGGAGGAAGGGGCCGTGGCCGAGGAAGTTGTGGCCGAGGAAGTTGAGGCGGAGACGGCACCGACTGAGGAAGCCGAGGCCGACGAAGCGCCTGCGGAAGAGGCTGTAGCCGAAGAGGCCGCCGTGGAAGAGACGGCCCAGGCGGACGACGAACCTGCGGAAGAGTCCGGTGAAGCCGAAGAGACTGCTGCCCAGGCGGACGCGGCGAGCGAGGAAGCCGCGGAAGAGTCCGCTGCACCTGAAGAAGCTGAAGAAACTGCCGCGGACGAGGCGGAAGGCGAGGGCGAACCCGAGCAGGCCGCGGCGGAAGATGGGGCAGAACCCGACGAGGACGCGCCTGCAGACGAGGGCGCTGAGGAAGATGGCGAAGACGCCACCGCGACCGACAAGGATTCCGGCTGAGCCGGAACAGCCGGAGAACCGATCGCCGGAAGCGAAACTGATTCCCATGGGCCGGCTTGGCGCCGCCCGGGGACTGAAGGGTTGGCTCAGGGTGAAGTCCTTTGCCGACCCGCCGGAACAACTTCAGAACTACCGAATCTGGAATCTGCTCGTGAACGATCAGTGCAGGGAAATGACCTTGCGGCGCTTTCGGACCACCCCCCGGGGTCTGGAATGCCTGCTGGACGGGATAGACACGCGCGATGCGGCGGAAGCGTTGCGCGGCGCGGAAATCCGCGTCAGTCGCGGGGACCTGCCGCCGGCCGGCGAGGATGAGTGGTACTGGGCCGACCTGGAAGGCCTGGAAGTACGTAACCTCGAGGGCCGGTCCCTGGGCCGGATCCAGGGCCTCATGGCCACCGGCGCCAATGACGTGCTGATCGTGGAGGGTGAACGCAGGCGGCTGATCCCCTTCATACCGGGCAGCCGGGTGCGCGAGGTCGATCTTCGGGAACGCCGGCTGATCGTGGACTGGGACCCGGCGGATTGAGGCCACCTGAAGGTCTTCGATGCATATCACGACTGTATGCCTGCACCCGGAGATGGTGCTGGACGCCTTCAAGGGCGGCGTTTGCGGCCGCGCGCTGGAAGCCGGCGTGGCCAGTCTGCGATGCGTGAACCCAAGGGACTTCGCAGCCGGACCTCACCGCAGCGTGGACGACCGTCCCTACGGCGGAGGCCCCGGCATGGTCCTGAGCCCCGAGCCACTGCTGGCGGCGGTAAGGACCGCCCGTGACGAAGCGCCGGGCGGCGCGCCGGTCATCTTCCTCACTCCGCAGGGCGGTCGCTTCACCCAGCGGCGCGCGCGGGAACTGGCGGCCGGCCCCGGCATGGTGCTGGTCGCGGGGCGCTACGAGGGGATCGACGAACGGGTGGTAGAACTGGAAGCCGACGAGGAGCTGTCGCTGGGCGATTTCGTCCTGAGCGGCGGCGAACTGGCCGCTTGCGCGGTCATTGACGCGGTGGTGCGGCTGCTGCCCGGGGCGCTGGGGGACGATCGCTCGGCCGAGGAAGACTCGTTTTCCGTTGGCCTTCTGGACTTTCCGCAGTACACTCGGCCCGCCGTGGTGGAAGGCCGCGAGGCGCCGGAGGTGCTGCTGAGCGGCGATCACGAGCAGGTGCGCACGTGGCGCCTGAAGCAGTCGCTGGGCCGCACCTGGGTACGCAGGCCGGAATTGCTCTCCGGGCGGGACCTGAATGAACGGGAAAGCCGGCTGCTGGCGGAGTTCCAGGCGGAATACGACATTAAAATACGGGACGCGAAAGATGACCAACCTCATTGAACAACTTGAAGCGGAACAAATCCGCACCGACCTGCCCGATTTTTCTCCGGGAGACACGGTGGTGGTGCAGGTGCGCGTGCGCGAGGGGCAGCGGCAGCGTTTGCAGGCTTTCGAAGGCGTCGTGATCGCCAAGCGCAACCGGGGACTCAACTCCTCCTTTACCGTGCGCAAGATCTCGCACGGCGAAGGGGTCGAGCGGGTGTTTCAGACCCACAGCCCGATGATCGCCGGGGTCAAGGTGAAGCGCCGTGGCGACGTGCGGCGGGCAAAGCTCTATTACCTTCGACAGCGGCGCGGGCGGAGCGCGAGAATTCGCGAGAAGCTATGAGGCGGAAGGGCCTGGCCCTTGCTTTTGTTGCGATAGGCCTTTCCGGCTGCGGATCGCTGATTCAATCCGCCACCAGCGGCCTGACCGAACAACTCGGTGACGCCGTTCTGGGTCACGACGACCCCGAACTCGTTCGCGAGGCCACGCCCACGCTGCTCATCCTGATCGACAGCCTGGCCGGCGAGGACGCCGGCCCCGCAGTCCTGGGGTCCGCCGCGCAGTTGTACGCCGCCTACGGCGTGGTTTTCGTCAACGATCCCGAACGCGCCCACAAGCTCACAGAGCGGGCCTACGGTTACGGCCGCAGGGCCCTGTGCGCCGCCGACGGGGCCGGATGCGGCGTGCAGGAACTGGGTTTCGAGGAATACGAGGCCCGGATCGGCGCGTATCCCGCCACGAAGGCGCAGGCCCTCTATGACTACCTGATCGGTTACCTCTCCTGGGTCCAGGCCCGCGGCGACTATGAGGCGCTGGCCCGGCTTCCGCGGCTACAGGTGGCGCTGGACCGGCTGCTGGACGTTGCGCCGGCGGACATTCGCGGGCGCGCACATATGTACATGGGTGTCCTGCAATGCCTGCGGCCGGCCTCGCTGGGCGGCGAACCGGATGCGGGCATGCGAAATTTCGACGAGGCGCTGCGGCTGACCGGGCGCAGGGACCTGAGCGTGCTGGTGGAATATGCAAGAAACTGCGCCCGTTTGCTCTATGATCGAGAACTGCATGACAGGCTGCTGGAAGAGGTGCTCGACGCCCCCGCCGACCAGCCGGGTCTTACGCTTTTCAACAACCTCGCCAAGGCCGACGCCCGGGAATTGCTGAGTACTGCCGATGAATACTTCTGAGTCCGGTCCGCTGCGGTCCGCCGCGTTGATCGTGGCCGCACTGCTGGCGGCCGGTCCGCTTTCGGCGCAGACGCTGAAGATCGCGACCGTTACGCCGGAGGGGTCGGCCTGGATGCGCGATATGCGCGCCGCGGCCGCGGAGATTCGCGAGCGCACCGACGGGCAGGTGCAGGTGAAGTTCTACGGCGGCGGCACGCAGGGCGACGACCTCAGGGTGCTGCGCAAGATTCGCGTCGGCCAGTTGCAGGGGGCGGTGCTCACTTCGAGCGCACTGGCCGGCAGGTATCCGGACGTGCTGCAGTACGGACTTCCGCTGTTGTTCCGTTCGCGCGACGAGATGCTGTTCGTGCGCGAGCGGTTTGACCCCGTGCTGGCGGACGGCCTGCTCGACAGCGGATACGAGACTTTCGGCTTCGGCAGCCTGGGCTTCGCCCGCATCATGTCGGGCAAGAATCCGGTGGTCCGGCTGGAGGACGCGCGCGGGCTGAAGATCTGGGTGCCCGAGGGCGACGACATCGGCCTGCGCTCAATGCGTTCGGTGGGCCTGGCCCCCGTCCAGCTTCCGATCTCCGACGTGCTGGTCGGGCTGCAGACGGGGTTGGTGGAGGTGATCGTCACGCCGCCTTCGGGCGCCATTCTGCTGCAGTGGCACACACGCTTGCGCTACGTCACGGACTTCCCCGTGGTATTCGCCTTCGGCCTGTTGGCGATGGACAGGAGGGCTTTCGGCCGGCTGTCGCAGCCCAACCAGGCGATAGTCCGGCAGGTATTCGGCGCGCTGGCGGCCCAGCTTGACCGCCGCGACGCCCAGGACAACCTGGAAGCCGGGCAGGCGCTGAAGAATTCCGGGCTCGAATACCTGGCTCCGACGTCCGACGAAGTTCTCCGCTGGCGCCAGGCATTCGGTGACATCTACCCCGAACTGGTGCGTGAAGCGGGGATGTCACGCGACATGCACGAAGGAATCATGCAGACGCTGCACGATTTCCGCGGCGAATCGGGATCCGGCTGATCCACGTGCCGCCCCGCCATCTTTCCCGCCCTGCCCGGCATCGGGAACTCCCGTCAGCGGCGGTGCGGCACGTGGATCAGCCGGATCCCGAT
>CAYMQG010000054.1:0-3348 GCA_964392625.1 uncultured Gammaproteobacteria bacterium
TTGCTGTGGTTCTGGGTGGCGCAGGACCTGCACGCTCCGCCCGCCAGCACCGCGTGCGGAGCGTGCAGGTCCTGCGCCACCCAGAACCACAGCAACGGCAGCGTCACCGCGAACTTGCAGGCGAGCGCCGCCACCGCCACCTTGACCGGCGTCTTCATGTCCTGGCGGGCGAAGAACGACGGCACCAGCGTCTTGATCCCGATCAGCCCGGGCAGTCCCACGGCATAGGCCTGGAGGCTCACGGCCGCCATTTCGACATCCTGGAGGCTGAACTTTCCGCCCAGGAAAAGCGTCGCCATGATCGGCTCCGCGAGGATGAACAGTCCGGCGGCGCAGGGCAGCGAAATGGCCAGTCCGGAACGGATCGCCCAGCCCGTGGACGCCAGGTACTCGTCGCGTTCCCCGGCGGCGTGCAGGCGCGACAGCTTGGGCAGCGCCACCGTGGCCAGGGCCACGCCGAACACGCCCAGCGGGAATTCCATCAGGCGCTGGGAAAAGTTGAGCCAGCTGATGTTCCCGGACACCAGAAAGCTGGCCAGGATCGTGTCCAGGACCACGCCCACCTGGGCAGCCGACGAACCGATGATGACCGGCACCATCAGGGTCAGGATTCGCCGCACTTTCGAGTCGCGCCAGCCCCATTGCGGCCGGAACGCGCCGCAGGTGGAGCGGGCGAAGAACAGCAGGAACACCATCTGCGCCAGCCCCGCGACGAATACGCCCCAACCGAGCACGGCGCCCTGCGCTTCCGACTGCATTGCGTAAAGGCTGGCCGCCGCAATCAGGCAGACATTCATCATGACGGGCGTGAAGGCCGCGGCGGCAAACTTGCGGTGGGCGTTCAGCACCGCGGCCAGCATGGCCGTTATCGAGATGAAGAACAGGTACGGAAACGTGCGGCGCAGCATCGTGACCGCCTGTTCGTACGACTCGCCGCCCTGCAGCGCGAACCCCGGAGCGCACAGCCACACGAAGATCGGCGCGAATATCACTCCGACCAGCGACACCAGGGCCACGACTGCGCCCAGGGTGCCCATGACCCGGCCCAGCAGGTCCCGTAACTCTTGCTGGTCGTCTCCCGCCTCCATGCGCTCCGAGTAAACCGGCACGAAGCTCTGCGACAGCGCCCCCTCGGCGAACAAGTGCCGGAACAGGCTCGGAATCCGGAAGGCGACGATGAACGCGTCCATGACCACGCCGGCGCCGACGAACCATGCGAACGCGATCTCGCGCGCCAGGCCCAGCACGCGGGACACGGTCGTAAGCCCCGCCACCAGCGACCAGGACCTCAGCAATCCCTTTTTCTTGATGTCGTCCATCCCAGCCGGCAGTTTACCGATGGGCGGCCCCGGCCCAAAAGGGTTGTCTGGGTGGTGTATTGGTGTTATGGTTCTTTTTCACCATGGTTCGCCTCACTATCAGCCTGGCCGAGCAGACCCACCGCGCCCTGAAGGAGGCGGCGGCCCGACAGAATCGTTCGATGGCCGCGATAATCGAAGAAAGCCTGCGGCTGAGAGGCATACAGCCGGTCGAGAGCGCACAGGAACTCGTCGCCAGGGCAAGGCGGACCGCCGGTCTGGATGCCGAAGAGGCGATGACGCTGGCGTTGGAGGAAACAAGGAACTCCCGAGCAGGCCGGTAGGCCCGCAATTCGATCAATGGCCAGGGATGGGACAAGCGTATGAGCAGCACGGCGTCCGCGGTATGCGTTGTCGACACCAACGTGGTCGTATCGGGGCTGATCAGCTCCGACAAGGAAAGTCCCACGGTTTTCGTCCTCGACGCAATGCTTGGCGGCGGCCTGGTATACCTCCTGTCGCAGGAATTGCTCAACGAATACTCGACCGTTCTCAGGCGCCCCAACCTGATGCGGCTGCACGGTTTAAGCGGCGAGGACATCGATCGACTGCTGACACACCTTGTCGCCAATGCGATGTGGCGGGACCCCGCCGTCAGGGGCGATGCCCCGGACTCGGCGGACCGGCACCTGTGGGCATTGCTCGCCGCCTTCCCCGGGGCAGTACTGATAACGGGAGACCGGCTTCTCATCAAGGAACCTCCCTCTCCCGGTTCCGTGATTTCGCCGCGTCGCTTCAGGGATTTATACCTGCCCGACAGAACATGACGCGGCTGCCGCGGCAAGCAGCTCAATCGGTCAGCCGCGCTCCTTGTTCAGCATCTCGACGAATTCGCGGTCGACCTCGGTGACGCCGCGCTCCTTGGCCTGCTTGATGATTCCCTTCAGGGCCGTCTTGATGAAGGGCTTGGGTATGCCGGTCAGTTGCTTGCAGGCTTCGCGCGTGAACCTCACTTCCGGGTCGATGCGGTTGGCTTCGTAGAGCACCGATTCTTCCTTGGCGCCCTTGTCGGTGGGCGTCGGGAACCAGAAGGCCTTCTTTCGCTCGGCGAACCAGAACTTCTCGCCGTCGCGAAACCCGAACGTGATGGGCATGTTCGGCATGCGCTGCGTGCCGTTCTCGATATTCTTCGCCCAGGTTTCCTTCAGCAGGATGTTTTCGAGCCTGAGCACAAGGTATTCGGGCGTCCTGCCATCGTCCTTGATCCGGAACGTCTCGTCCAAGCGCGCTTCGTGCACCTGAAACGCTTCCTTGATGATCAGCGGGCATCCGTCCGCCGTTCCGCGTCCGGGCGTGGGGCTCTCGATCAGCGTGTAAGGGTTGTCCGCCATCTTTTCCTCGGTCGTCTGGCCCGGATAGCCCAGGCCGACGATCTTCTTCAGCTTCTTCCGGTCGAACTCGACGAAGTTCACCGCACACCTGGGATTGCGATGCAGATTCGTCTCGGTGTTCGATCCCTTGCGGCTGCAAACGAGAAAGGAGCGCTCCTTGATGACCTCGAACGGAAGGGTCAGTTGATACGGGCCGATATTGGTCGAACCATCCTCGCTAACCGTCGTGATCAATGAAAAGGACGACGGCCAGTACGAACTGGCCTGGTACCAGTTGTCGCGCATCGGGCTGTTGACGAACTTCTCGTCGATCGTCCTGGGCCCAAATACGCGGTCGAGCAAACCCATGGAATCTTCCCGCCTGTCGGAATCGATGTGGCGCCGGCTAGCCTACTGAGCCATGCGACGCGGCGCGAGTCTAGCAGATCGACGAATCACGCGCCGGGCGCGAGATGGCGGCTATACTTCCGCGCATGGACGCACAAGTTAAGACACTGCCCGAGAAGGAGGAAGTGCGAATCCGGCCGTTCTGGTATTCGGATTACTGGATCTTCCCCAAGCTCATCACCATCGTCACCACGCTGGACAAGCACGGCCGCGTGAACGCCGGCGCCTTTTCGCACATCATGCAGTACGACGTGATGCACAAGAAACCGCGC
>CAYMQG010000055.1:0-41970 GCA_964392625.1 uncultured Gammaproteobacteria bacterium
GACCTCATCTGGCGCTGCCGCGGGAACCGGGCCGAGGTCAACCGCAGCGCGCTGACGCGCGCCGACGCCTTCGAGCCCTGCGGCGGCGATGCGCTGAGCGAATTGCGCGGCCTGATCGAAGACTCGCGCATCGAACTGCCCGAATCGCTGCCGCCAATGGCCGCCGGCCTGGTGGGTTACATGTCCTACGACACCGTTCGACTGATGGAGCGATTGCCTCGTCCGAATCCGGACGTGCTGGGACTTCCCGACGGCGTGTTCGTCCGCCCGACGGTGATGGCGATCTTCGATTCCGTCAGGGACCTGGTCACGCTTGTTACGCCGGTGCGTCCAGCCGAGGGGATCGCGGCGCGTGCGGCCTACGAGAGCGCCGTGAGCACGCTGTCGGATGCGGTAGCGGACGTCGAGCAGGGCCAATACCACGCGCAGGGCCGGCGTGGGGCCAGGCCGGGGCCGTCGGAACCCTCGTCCAACCTGAGCCGCGAGGCGTTTTGCGGGATGGTCGACAAGGCCAAGGAGTACATTGCGGCCGGTGACATCTTCCAGGTGGTGCTTTCGCAGCGGTTCAGCCTGCCGTTCGAACTGCCGCCGTTCGCCCTTTACCGCGCGCTGCGGCGGACCAATCCTTCGCCGTTCATGTACTTCCTCAACTTCGACGGCTTTGCGATCGTGGGGTCGAGTCCGGAGATCCTGGTGCGCCTGCGGGACGACACGGTAACGGTGAGGCCGATCGCCGGCACCCGCAGGCGGGGCGCGAACCGTACCGAGGACGCGGCGCTGGCGCGGGAGCTCCTGGCCGATCCCAAGGAGCGAGCCGAGCACCTCATGCTGCTCGATCTCGGACGCAACGACGTGGGCCGGGTGGCCAGGATCGGCTCCGTCAGGGTGACCGAGCAAATGGTCATCGAGCACTACTCGCACGTGATGCACATCGTCTCCAACGTGCAGGGCGAAATCGACGATCGCTACGGCGCGATGGACGCGCTGTGCGGGGCTTTTCCGGCCGGCACCGTAAGCGGCGCGCCCAAGGTCCGCGCCATGGAGATCATCGACGAGCTCGAGCCGGAGAAGCGGGGCGTTTATGCGGGCGCGATCGGTTACTTCTCGGCAAACGGCAGCATGGACACCTGCATCGCCCTGCGCACCGCGATCGTCAAGGACGGAACGATTTACGTGCAGGCGGGCAGCGGCATCGTGGCCGACAGCGACCCCGCCGCCGAATACGAGGAAAGCCGCAACAAGGCCAACGCCCTGATTCGCGCCGCCGAGGAGGCGGTGCGTTTCGCCGCGCTGGACACGGCCGCATGAAAGAACCCGCAGCAAGCCCGGACAGCTTCACGATCGCCGATCCGGCGGTTCAGGAATGCCCGTACGACTATTACCGGGCACTGCACGAAAGCGAGCCGGTCCACTACGACCCGAATACCGACTTGTGGATGGTCGCGTCGTATGAACTGGCGATGGAAGCGTTGAACGACTGGAAAGTTTTTTCCTCCGCCATCGACATGCGCAGGGACGTGGGCGGGCCGGACGCCTCGGCAAGCGACGCCCTGTTCGAGAAGGAAGGCTACGTGGTTCACGACGTGCTGAGCCAGGTGGACCCGCCGCGGCACACGATTTTCCGAAAACTCGTCGACCGCACTTTCACCGGCCCGGTCGTGCGGCGCATGGAGGACTACCTCTCGTGCCATACGGAGCAGCTCATCGACGGATTCATCGACAGGGGCCACTGCGACTTCTTCAATGAATTCGCCGTGCCCCTGCCGCTCGGCGTAATCGCGGACCAGCTCGGCGTCCCGCAACAGGACATGCCCCGGTTCAAGACCTGGAGCGACGCCTTCATCGAGACGCTCGGCATCATGCTGAGCCCGGAGCGCAAGCTCGAATGCACCCGGCTGATCATCGAATATCAGCACTACTTCGTGAAGCGTATCGAAGAGAAGAAATCCAGGCCCGAAGACGATATCCTGTCCGGGCTGGTCGCCGCGCGGCACGATGACGGCAGCGAGTTGTCGACCGAAGAACTGCTTGCCCTGGTGCAGCAGTTGCTGGTGGCCGGCAACGAAACCACGCGCAATCACCTCGCCAAGTCGGTACTCCTGCTCATCGAAAATCCCGATCAGCAGGAGGTCCTGCGCGAGGACCTCTCGCTGGTGCCCAATTTCGTCGAAGAATCGCTGCGGCTGGAAAGTCCGGTCCAGGGCCTGTTCCGCGTCACGACCGAGGACACCGAACTGGGCGGCTACGCAATCCCGAAAGGCGCCAAGATTTACCTCGCTTACGGCGCGGCCAACCGCGACAACAGGAAGTTTCCGCTGGCCGATACGCTCGATGTCCGGCGCAAGAACGCCATACGGCACCTGGCGTTCAGCCACGGCATCCACAGGTGCATCGGCCAGATGCTTGCGCGCAAGGAACTGGAGATCGCCATCAGGGCCATTCTCGCGCGGATGACCGGCATTGCCCTGGACGAGGCCTGGCCGCATCCCGCGCATGCGCCGAGTTTCATCCTGCGGGGTCTGACCAGCCTGCACATCACGTTCAACAAGGCCGCGTGAGGATGGCGGATACGGCAGCCCGAAATGCTCATCATCATCGACAACTACGACAGCTTCACCTACAACCTCGTCCACTACCTGGGCGAGTTGGGAGCGGACTGCCGCGTGTTCCGCAACGACGCGATCGCCGTGGAAGAGGTGATGGCACTGCGGCCACAGGGGATTGTCCTGTCGCCGGGACCGGGCTACCCGCAAGGCGCGGGAATCTGCCTGGATCTGGTGAAGCAAGCGGCCGGCGCCGTCCCCTTGCTGGGCGTTTGCCTGGGTCACCAGGCCATAGGCCAGGCCTTCGGCGGGCGTATCGTGCGCGCGCCGAAGCTCATGCACGGCAAGCTCAGCGCCATTCGCCATGACGGCGGCGGCCTCTTCGACGGCCTGCCGCAGGGGTTTGAGGCCACCCGCTACCACTCGTTGACGGTCGAGCGCGATTCGCTACCCGCGGCCCTCGAAGTGAATGCGGAAACCGATCGAGGCGTCATCATGGGCCTCAGGCACAGCGAATGGCCGGTCTTCGGCGTGCAGTTTCACCCCGAAAGCATCGCCTCCGAGCACGGTCACGCGCTGCTGGCCAACTTCCTCCGCGCCACCGGGCAACGGCCCTCCGCAATTACCTGTCCGCAGGCTTGAAGCGCCATTCGCGCCAGCGCCTGCCGTCGCGGTGCTCAACCACCACCAGGGACTTGACGGCCCGTGTGCCGCCGTCTTCCGTGCGGTAGAAGTCCTCCTCGATCTGCACCAGCGTGTTGTCGGTAAGCCCCCACTTGTAGACATTGGCGCCCAGCCAGGCGCCTGAGCCCAGCAGCCCACTGAACGCAGCCCGCACCTGCTCGATGCCGCGCACGATTTCCTCGGCGCCCTCCTCGGTGATCTCGTACAACGCGAAGTCTTCATCCAGGCTGACGATGGAGCTCTCGACGTCATGTGGGTCGAAGTTTTCCTCCGAGCGGGCGATTATCCCGGCGTAGGGATTGTCGCGCTCGTAAAACCGGCCGTACAGCCTTTCGTATTCCTCTTCTGCGCTGCCCGGACTCTCGCCGACGAACGCCGCCAACACGGTCGCTCCCAAAAGGCCTGCCGCCAGGCGGGTCGCCGTTCTCACGGGATTATCGGTCCCGGGGCTTGAAGCGCCATTCGCGCCAGCGCCTGCCGTCGCGGTACTCGACCACCACCAGGGACTTGACGGAACGGGTGCCGCCGTCCTCGGTGCTGTAGAAGTCCTCTTCGATCTGCACCAGCGTGTTGTCGGTAAGCCCCCACTTGTAGACATTGGCGCCCAGCCAGGTGCCGGAGCCGAACACGCCGCTCAAGGCCGCCCGCACCTGCTCGATGCCGCGCACCATTTCCTCGGCGCCCTCGTCGGTGATCTCGTACATCGTGAAATCGTCATCCAGGCTGACTATGGCGCCCTCGATGTTCAGGTTCTCGAAGTGCTCTTCGGAGCGCGCGATCACTTCGGCGTAGGGATTGTCGTGCTCATAGAACTGGCCGTAGAGCTTTTCGTAGCCCTCTCCATCCGTGCCGGCACCGTCGCTCGCGCAGGCGGCCAGAAACACGGCGCCGAGCAGCGCGGCTGCCTTGTCCGGAATCCTTGTCATCGTTGTTCTCCTTCCTGTTGTTCCGCTTCCTGCCTGGCCTTTTGCTCCGCAAGATATTTCTCGATCTCCGCGGCCGGGTCCATGATGGTGTCCGAATACATGCCCAGGGCCATGTTCCAGTAATCGCCGCCATCCAGGTTGTCCAGGACGAAGGTGGCGAAGTCCTCGTAGGTGATCACGCGCGCGCCGGGCGTATCGCCGGTGGTGTTGAACTTCATGTCATGGCGGGCCGGTTCCTGCACCATGAATCCGGGCCGCAACAGCATGTAGTCCAAGCCGCTGTTCGCGATCATTTCCTCCATCTTCCACATGTCGTCGTAGAGATAGCGGGCGAGCCACCGCCACCTCTCGCTCAAGTCCCCCGGTGGCGGTCTGGGGGAGTCCACGTCCACCCGGTGCTCGACGCCGGTGGAGCTGGCCATGATGAGCCGGGTGTTGCCCTTCTGCTTCATGGCGTCGATGAGGTGTTCGCCCATTACCGTGTAGATGTCGACCGGGCCGATCTCGGCGGCGGGATCCTCGGGTGCGGGCACGCCGATCATGGACACGACCACTTCGTGGCCTTCCAGCACGGGGTCGATGGTGTCGCGCTCGTAGATGTCGCCCTTGAACAGCGTCAGGTTCTCATGCTCAACGCCGAGCTTGGAGGGCGTGCGGGCGAACCCCTTGATGACGTGTCCCCGTTGAAGACCCTGGCGAATGATTTCCCGCCCGGACCGGGCCGTGGCGCCGAACAGGGCGATGACCGGCTTTTCCCCGCTTTCGCCGGCGCGCAGGCGCCAGGGTGCGGTGCCCAGCGCGGTCAGCGCCAGCGTTCCCTGGACAAATGTTCTCCGTTTCATTGGCTCCCTCTGGAGTTCGGCAATACCACCCTATACTAGCCGGATGCGGCTGCTGGAGATACGTTTTCGGGGTCCGGCGATGGAGCGTGGCAGGCTGCCGGTGTCCCACCTCGCCAATTTCCTCGACAGCTGGCGCAAGGTGGTGCAGCGGACCGGACGGGTATTGCGCGGCGAGACCAGGAGCGTGCGGCCGGGGCAGCCGCCTCAGGACCTCAGGTCGGAACTGGAGTTCGAACTGGTCACGTTTGACGGCGAGGGCGATTCGACCAGCCTCGGGCTGGAGCGCCGCCTGGAGAACACGTCCTTCCCGGAAATGGATTTCGGCCTCAAGGTAATGCGAAGCGCGATCGCCGGCTTGCGCGAGATCGCGAGCAGCGACCCCGCCGAGGCCTTGCCGAACGGGATCGATCCCGGCGTGCTCAGGGCATGGCGGGATGCCGGCGTGCTGCTGGGTCAGGGTGTCGAGGCCATCGAATTCACACTGAACGACAACTCCGGGACAATCCGGTCGGCGCTGAACCCGGACGCGCTGGACCGCATACGCGAGCGCCTGACGCGACCCAACGTCAATATCCGCAAGATCGAGGGCCGCCTGCTCATGGTCGATTTCACCGGCAAGGAGGCCCGATGCCGGGTCCACCCCGTTGACGGCGAGCCGATCGAGTGCCTGGTGGACGAGGAGCGCAAGGACGCGGTCCTGGCCAACATGCTCGAGGACGTACTCATAACCGGTGAAGTGCGCCTGGATCCTGTCACCGGCAAGATCAGGAGCATCACCGTTCAGGACATCGAGCGCCCGGAAATGCCGGACGCGGGCCCGCCGGAAGAAGCTTCCGAACCCCCGGGACTGTTGGACGACTCCTGAGCCGGCGGCTGGTTTTCCTACATACCCGGCGTCGAGGCGCCGAGACGTTGCTGCATCGCGGTGCAGGCGCCGGCGGATTCCTCCTCGCTGTGCTCCGCGCAGATGGCGGCGATGCCGCTGTCCAGGGCGGCCAGCGACAGCCCGGCGTGGTGCTCGTCGCGCCATGCCTGAAGCGCATCGACCAGCCAGCCGAAGGAGCGCAGGTTGCGATTTGCCAGCGCGTCCGGTTGTCCGTGCATCTCGGCCAGCACTTCTTCCGACGCGGCGATGATGGCTTCGGCGTTCTCCGGGGTCCACTCGGTCAGCGTGCGGACGTAGGTTGCGCCGTGCTGAAAGCGCGTGGCCGGACCGCGCGCCTCGCGGTAATAGCGGTCCATCCAGTTCAGCCCGCCGTCCACGTCGCCGGCCTCGAAGCTCAGCGAGGCCAGCGGCGACATGAAGTAGTAGGGCTCCTCGGAAATCTCCACTGCCTTCTCCAGCAGCACCCGAGCCCGCTCGAGCTCCCCGGCGTCGCGCAGCAGGCCGTAGCTGTAGAAGATCAGGCTCTGGCGTTCCTGCTGGGTTTCGGCGGCGGCATCGGCCTGTTCGGCGGCGGCCGTTATGCGCGCGAGCAGTTCCTGTGAGGGCGGGGCCTCGGCGTTATCGATACGCTCCAGTTCCAGCAGCAAGCCCAGCGAGAAGATCGGCGCGGACTTGCTTCCGGTCGGATTGGCGAGGATCGACTCGATCGCCCCGGCCAAAGCGCCGAGGAGTTCTTCCTTCTGCGCCGGCTCGGTCGCCAGCGCGGCAAAGGCGGCGGAGAGTTTGTCGGAGAACATCATGAGAATGTCGAGATCGTGTTCGCCGGCCCGCAGCATGCTCATCAATTCGCCGTAATGGCCGGAATCCAGTTCCGAGCCGCCGGCGCCCAACGCTTCGGACAGCCGCAGCGCCTGAACGCGCCGGGTCAACTCCGGGTCATCTTCGGGGGTTTGGCCGGCAAGCCGGTCGAACAGCGCCAGGTATTGTTCCGGCGCGAGCGTCCGGCGGTCTTCGTACCAGGAGTGGTAAGCGAGCCGTCGATACTCGGCCGCCGTCAGCGCCCGCTCACCGTTCAAAGCAACCTGCACCAGCTCGGTCACCGGCGCCAGGCCGGAGGAGGCGTCGTCCAGGGCCGCCATGAAGGACTCGGGCGTCAGCGTGCTGGGCAGGCGGGTCATCTGGCGTCCGGCGGAATCGAAGACGATGAGCGTCGGATAACCCACCGCGTCATGCTTCTCGCCCCAGACCTGGGCCCGCTGCGTGTCGCCGTCCAGGTAAACGGCCACGAAATCGCGCGTTTTGGCGATGAATTCCGGCTGCTGGAACAGGGTGCTCTTCATCAGGTTGCAGGGCGGACACCAGACTGCGCCCCAGTAGAGAAACAACGGTTTGGCGGAGCGCTCGGCTTCGGCGAAAGCCTCCTCCACGGTTCCGTCGTACCAGTCGATGGCCAGGTACTGGTCCGCGTCGGCCGGCGCCTGGACAGACTCCGGCCCGGTATCCGCCTGGCAGGCGGCCAGGGCAAGTCCGGTTACAAGGACAAGTGTTGCAAGAATTCCTGAATCAGCACGCATGGGGGCCTCCCGTAACAGACTGCGCGGTATTGTTCCGCGCTCGCGGCTATTCCGACGAGTGTAGCAGTACGATTCACGGCAGCCGCCGGCGGATTTTGCTAACATTTCCGGATCCCGGCGCTGCCGGCTGACTGAACCACACAGGACCTCCGCATGGCGCAATTCCTGCTGCCCAAAAACTCCCGGGTAAGGCGCGGACGGCATTACGCGTTGGCCGAGGGCTCCTCGGCCAACGGCGAGCGCCGTGTACGCCGCTTCAGGGTCTACCGCTACGACCCGGACTCGGGGGGGAACCCGCGGGTGGATACCTATGAAGTGGACATGAACAACTGCGCCCCGATGGTGCTGGACGCGTTGATCCACATCAAGGACGAAGTGGATTCCACGCTCACCTTCCGCCGCTCCTGCCGCGAGGGCATCTGCGGTTCCTGCGCGATGAACATCAATGGAATCAACACCCTGGCATGCACCCAGGCGGTCAGCGATCTCAAGGGTGACGTGGCGGTCTATCCGCTGCCGCACCTGCCGGTCGTCAAGGACCTGGTCCCGGACCTGACCCATTTCTACGCCCAGTACGCGTCGGTGGAGCCGTGGCTCAAGACCAAAACGCCTCCGCCGCCCGACCGCGAGAGGCTGCAATCGCGCGACGACCAGGAAAAGATCAACACGCCCGCCGCCTGCATCCTGTGCGCCTGCTGTTCGACGAGCTGCCCAAGCTACTGGTGGAACGGCGACCGTTATCTGGGCCCCGCCGCACTTCTCGC
The DNA here is from genome assembly GCA_964392625.1 of uncultured Gammaproteobacteria bacterium. GTDB lineage: Bacteria > Pseudomonadota > Gammaproteobacteria > Steroidobacterales > Foliamicaceae > Foliamicus. The sequence goes on from CAYMQG010000055.1 coordinate 8,220, forward strand.
CGCTTATCGCTGGCTGGAGGACAGTCGTGACGAGGCCGCCGGCGAGCGGCTGGACCAGCTCGAAGACCCGTTCCGGCTGTATCGCTGCCACACGATCATGAATTGCACCGAGGCCTGCCCCAAGGACCTCAACCCGGCGAGGGCCATCGCGGAGACCAAGAAAAGGCTGCTGGAGCGCCGCGCCTGAGGGACCGCTCATGAGCCGGGCGGCGAGACTGCGATGGCGCTGCCGCCGCGGGCGGCGCGAACTGGATCTGCTGCTCGAGCGATACCTGAACGACCGCTACGATGAGGCCGGCGCCGCGGAGCGGGCGGGCTTCGAATCGCTGCTGGAGCGCAGCGACCCGGAACTGGAGGACCTGCTGACCGGGCGGCTGGCGCCCGAGTCGCCTCAGCAGGCACACGTGATTGAGCGGATTCGCCGCCACGATTGAGATTCGCTCGGCGCGGCCGGCCTGGGCCGTCCCGTTGCTCGCGGTTGGACTTCTGCTTGCCGTTGTCGCGGTGCTGATCGCGGACCTGCCGATGTGGCTCCGTCTTGTGGTGGCCGCGAGTGTCTGCGCTGGAGCGGTGCTTGAATGGCGGCGCACGCGGCGCGGAGCGATTGCGCCGGGAATAGAGGCCGTGTGGCTCACGCCTTCTGGCGACTGGCGACTGGTGCTGGATACCGGTGAAATCGACAAGGCCGAATTGCTGCATCGGCGCGGTTTCGTTTCGCGGCGCCTGGTCGGGCTGACGTTGCGCCGCGTCGCCGCCGGGCGGCGCTGGAATTCAAGCGTGCGGGTGTGGCTGACTCCGGCAATGCTCAGCGAACGGGACTGGCGGCTGTTGCAGGTCCGGCTGCGGAATCCATAGCGGCGCGCGTACCCTCCACGGGTAAAATCGCGGGCCTATGGAAATCTGGCTGGTTGGAATTACGGGCCTGGCGCTGGTCCTGTGGGCGCTCGACCGTTTGATCCTGACGCCGCGCGCCAGGCGCGCAGCCGGGGAAGGCGGAGAACTGCCGCCCAAGTCGAAGGTTTTCGAATACGCCGCGGCCTTTCTCCCGGTGCTCCTGGTGGTGCTCTGCATTCGCTCGTTCCTGTACGAGCCATACCGCATTCCCTCCGGCTCGATGCAGCCGACCCTGGAAATCGGCGATTTCATTTTCGTCAACAAGTTCGCGTACGGACTTCGCCTGCCCGTCACCAACACCACCTTCGTCGAGTTGGGACGACCGGAACGCGGAGACGTGGTCGTGTTCAAACTACCCTCCGATCCGCGGGCCAACTTCATCAAGCGGATGGTGGGGCTGCCCGGCGACATCATCGAGTATCGGGACAAGCGGCTTCACATCAACGGCGAGCCCATCGAGGTGAGCGAGCCGGTTCCGGTGAACCCGGCGTCACCGTATTCCGTGCGCAAGGCGGTGGAGGTTCTGGGCCAGGCCAGCCATGATGTCCATTTCATGCCCGGGCGGATCAGCAGGGAAGGCAGGTTCATGGTCCCCGCGGGGCACTATTTCGTGATGGGGGACAACCGGGACAACAGCAGGGACAGCCGCTACCCGGGGGTCGGCTATATTCCGGAGGATCGCCTCGTAGGCCGCGCTGAGCGCATCTGGTTCAATTGGGAGATTGGCAGCATGCCCGAATGGGGCCGTATCGGCGACGCGATTAATTGACCGGCGGCCGGCAGCTTTCCCGGTGGGCCGGCCGCACGCTAGGGCATACCTTTGCCCGCCCCGAACTGCTGGGACAGGCGCTGACCCATCCGAGCGCCGCCGAGCGGAACAACCGCCGCCTGGAGTATCTTGGCGACGCCGTGCTGGAACTGGTCGCTTCGGATTACCTCTACAAGCGCCATGAAAAAGCCCTGGAGGGCGGCCTGACCCAGTTGCGCCAGCGCCTGGTGCAGCGGGCCACGCTGGCTTCCGTCGCCAGGGAGGTGAATCTTGGAAAGCACCTGCGCTACAAGGGAGCGGACCTGGCGCCGGACGGACCGGCGCATGAAGCGATGCTGGCGGATGCGCTGGAAGCGGTGTTCGCGGCGGTCTGGCTGGACGGTGGCATCGAGCCGGCGGCCGCCGTGTTCGAGAAGCTGTTTGCGCAGCGGCTGAAATCCGTCGCGGACCTGCCCCGTGACGCCAAGAGCGTGCTCCAGGAGTATCTGCAGGGGCGGGGATTCAATCCGCCGGAATACCGGCTGGCCGGTTCCCGCGACGACCCCCAGGCGCCGTCCTTCCGCTCGGTGTGCAAGGTGCCCGAACTGTCGTTGAGCGCCGAAGGCGAGGGGCGCACGATACAGGCTTCCGAAGTCGAGGCGGCAGCGTCCCTGCTGGCCGCTGTCGGCGAGTCGCCATGAGTTTCCGCGCCGGGGCGGCGCCCATTCTCGGCCGGCCCAACGTGGGCAAGTCGACGCTGCTGAACCGCCTGCTGAAGGAAAAGATCAGCATCGAGACGCGCAAGCCGCAAACCACCCGGCACGCGATCACCGGCGTGCGCCACACCGACGAATCCCAGCTCGTGCTCGTGGACACGCCGGGGCTGCACGCGCCCGGCGCCCGGCTGCTGTCGCGCAGTATGAACCGCGCCGCGCTGGGCGCCGTAGCCGGCGCCGACTTGGTCCTCATGGTGGTCGAGGCGGGCCGATGGCTGGCGGGCGACAAGCGGGTCCTGGAGGAAATAAGGAAATCCGGATTGACGTGCATACTGGTCGTCAACAAGATCGATCGCCTGAAAAGTCGCGAAGAGCTGTTTCCCTTCCTCGAAGAGTGCGCCGCAAAGGGCGAGTTCGCCGAGATCGTGCCGATCTCCGCGCTGCGCGGAGACAACCTCGACCGCCTGGGCGAAGTTGTGGCGCGATATCTGCCCGAGGGCGATCCTCTGTATCCACCCGACGCGGTCACGGATCGTGACCTGAGCTTCCGGATTGCCGAGATGCTGCGCGAGAAGCTGACGCTGAATACGCATCGCGAAGTGCCTTACGACCTGGATGTCGCCGTGACTTCTCTCGATACGCGGGGCAGGGCGGTGGTTGCGGAACTCGAGGTGCGTGTCAACCGTGCCTCGCAGCGCGGCATCGTGATCGGCCGCGGCGGCTTGCGGCTCAAGGCGGCGGGAAGACAGGCGCGCATGGAACTTCAGCGTATCTTCAAGCGTCCCTTCCATTTGCGCGCCCAGGTGCGGGTGCGCAAAAACTGGTTCAACAACCCGCGGTACTGCCGATGAACACGGTCCGGCGCGCGGAACTGGCGGAAGCATGGGTTCTTCACAGCCGGCCGTTTCGCGAGACCAGCCTGATCGTGGAGGCCTTCTCAAGGGAATTCGGCCGCATGGGCCTGGTCGCGCGGGGCGGGCGCAGGCCGCGTTCGGCGCTGGCGGCGGCCGCGCGGCCTTTTCGGCCGTTGCTGCTTTCCTGGACGGGCAGGGGGGAACTCGCAACGCTGACCGCGGCGGAGAGCGCCCCGCAGCAATCCGCGTTGCCCCTTCCGGCCGGGGAAACACTTCTTGCCGCGATGTACCTGAACGAACTTCTGCTGCGCCTTACCCGGCGCGAAGACCCTCACCCGGAATTGTTCGACCACTACTCGCGGGCGCTGGCCGATTTGTGCGCGGCCGGGCCGATGGAGCCGGCTCTTCGGCGCTTCGAACTGGACCTGCTGGCTTCGCTGGGCTTTGGGCTGAACCTTGGGCACGACATCGAGGGGCGGGACCTGGCTCCGGAGGCGGCCTATTGCTATCGTATGGAACAGGGTGCCGAGGCCCTGCCGAACGGCGCACGGACCGGCGAGGCGATGAATTTTTCCGGCGCCGAACTTCTGGGCATCGAGCGGGGGGACTGGGGCAGCCGCGACATTCGACGGGCTGCGCGCCGGCTGCTGGGCACGGCGATTGACTTCTACCTGGAGGGGAAGCCGCTGAACACGCGCAAGGTGTTCGCGGCCATGCGATGACGATTCAACTTCTGCCGGACCACCTGGTCAATCAGATTGCCGCGGGCGAGGTCGTGGAGCGCCCGGCGTCGGTGGTCAAGGAACTGGTGGAAAACAGCCTGGACGCGGGCGCGGGACGGGTCGTCGTACAGGTCGAGAAGGGCGGTTCGCGACTGTGCCGCGTTCGCGATGACGGCGTGGGTATCGCGGTCGGCGAACTTGCGGTGGCGCTCACCCGCCACGCCACCAGCAAGATCGCCAGCCTGGAAGACCTGCGCACCGTCGCGACGCTGGGATTTCGCGGCGAGGCATTGCCCAGCATTGCCGCCGTGGCGAGGCTCGCCCTGACGTCGCGCATTGCCGGCGAGCGCAGCGGCTGGACAGTGAGCAGCTCAGGCGGGAGCACCTCCGAGCCGCGGCCCGCGGCGCACCCGCCAGGCACCACGGTTGAAGTGCGCGACTTGTTCTACAACACGCCGGCGCGGCGCAGCTTCCTGCGCAAACCGGTCACGGAAACGAGGCATATCGACCGGGCGCTGCTGCGAATGGCGCTGAGCCGTAGCTCCACCGGCGTGCGTTACGAAAAGGACGGCCGCCTGAGCTACGACCTTCCTCCGGCGCGGAACCGCGGGCCGGAGGAGGAGCGGATTGCGAAACTGCTGGGCCCGCAATTCATCGAGCACGCCCTGTACTTCGAGGAACAGCGTCAGGGCATGCACCTGCGCGGGTGGCTGGCGCGCCCCAAGTACTCCCGCAGCCAGGGCGACATGCAGCACCTGTTCCTGAACGGACGGGCGATTTTCGACCGAACGGTGGCCCACGCCGTGCGCCAGGCTTACGAGGACGTGATGTTTCACGGACGTCACCCGGCGTGGCTTCTGTACCTGGAAATGGATCCGGCGCTGGTGGACGTGAACGCGCATCCGGCCAAGCTCGAAGTACGCTTCCGCGAAGGACGGAAGGTTCATGACGTTGTCCGGCGCACTCTGGAGGCCGTTCTGGCGGACACCCGGCCCGGTGAAGCGGCCGGGGAAGAGGCGACGGGTGAGGAGCAAGGCGTGGCCGGTTTTCGCGGTTTGGCGGAACGCGCCGGCGGCGGACCGGCTGACGCCGGCCCGCTGGCTGCGCTGCTGGGCGCCTCGCCGCTGCCCCTGGGTCCCGGCCGGGCCCGTGCACCCGTGCGCGAACCGCGGGCCGGGGTACCCGAGGGGGACATGCCGCCTCTTGGGTACGCGCTGGCCCAGTTGGCGGGCATCTACATCCTTGCCGAGAACAGCGAGGGCCTGATCATCGTGGACGCGCATGCGGCCCATGAAAGGGTGGTCTATGAACGGATGAAGGCGCAGCTCGACGACCAGGGCCTCGGCTCGCAGCTCTTGCTGGAGCCGGTCCGTTTGAGGGTCGGCCGCGAGGACATGGACACGGCCGGCCGCCAGCGCGAAACCTGGAAGCGGCTGGGTTTCGTGGTGGACCAGGTAGGCCCCGAGACGCTGGCGGTTCGGGAAGTCCCGGCGCTGCTGGCCGGCGGGGACGCGGAGGCTATGCTGCTCGACCTGCTTTCGGGAGCGCAGGCGCGGCAGGAGGCCGAGACCGAGGACACGGCCGAGGAACTCACGGGGCGGATTCACCATATCCTCGCGACGATGGCCTGTCACACCTCGGTGCGGGCCAACCGGCGGCTCACGCTCGAGGAAATGAACGCGCTGCTGCGCGACATGGAGAAGACGCCGCGCGCGGACCAGTGCAACCACGGGCGGCCGACCTGGCGGGCATTCCGCATTCAGGAACTGGACCGCATTTTCCTGCGCGGCCAGTAACGGGCGCGGCCGTGGAGGCGGTGCTGCTGAAAGGGCCGACGTGCGTGGGCAAGACGCAGCTCGTTGTGGAACTGGCGAAGCGGCTGCCGCTCAGGGTGATCAGCGTTGACTCGGCCTGCGTGTACCGGGGGCTGGATATCGGCACGGCCAAGCCGGGTCCGGAGGAGCGCCGCATCGCTCCGCATCATCTGGTGGACCTGTGCTCGCCGGATCAGCGCTATTCCGCGGCGCGGTTTGCGGAGGACGCACGCCGGGAGATCGCAAGGGCGCGGGAACTCGGCCAGGTCCCGGTGCTGGTGGGCGGCACGATGCTGTATTTCCGGGCGCTGGAGCAGGGTTTTGCGGACTTGCCCGGCGCCGACGCCGCGCTTCGAAAGGAGATTCGGGCGCGCGCCGGGCGGGAGGGCTGGCCGGCTCTGCATGAGCAGCTCAGGCAGCTTGACCCGGCCGCCGCCGAGCGCATCTCGCCCAATGACGGCGCCCGCATTGAAAGGGCGCTGGAAGTGCTGCGGCTGACGGGGCGGCCGATCAGCGAACTGTGGTCTGACGCCTCCGGGACCGCGCCGCGGAGTTATCTGAAATTCGCGCTGATTCCCGAAGACCGCAACGCATGGCGCGCGCGCATCGAGGAGCGGTTCGACGACATGATGAACAGGGGCTGGCTGGATGAGGCCCGGGCCTTGCATGCGCTCAAGCTCGATCCCGGCCTTCCGGCCACGCGGATTGCCGGCTACCGGCAGTTGCTGGAGTGTCTCGCCGGGCAGTTTTCGCTGGACGAGGCGAAAGCGCGCGGGATCCGGGCGACCAAGGCGCTGGGCAGGCGGCAATTGACCTGGTTACGGGCCGAGGAGGGCGCGATCCGTCTTGTCGCGGAAAATCCCGAATGCGCTGCGCGGGTGGAAAGCGAAATCCGCTCGCATTGGCATATTCGCGGGCACCGGGCCGCGCGCGGGGTCGATTACAAATGAAGGGCGACCGGGGACAGGCGGCGCAATGCCGAAAAACTCGTCAAAAACGTCGAATTTCGACATTGGCGCAGAGCGGGCTTTGCTTCATTCTTGCGCTGACCAACAGAACAAGCTCCCGAAGGCCGCGGCACGCGAGCCGGGCGCCGGGAGTCCGTCGAGGAGCCGCCTTATGGAAACCCGCCAAGACCTGCAGAACCGGTTTCTGAACGCGCTTCGCCGAAGCCGGGCGCGCGTTTACGTGTTCCTGGTCAACGGAATCAAGCTCAAGGGCGTGATAGGAGGTTTTGATATGTTCGTGATCCTGCTGCACAATGGCGTAAGCCAGATCGTGTACAAGCACGCCATATCCGCCATCGTCCCCGTTCGCCAGCAAGACCTGGAAAGCATTCTGCGCGAGGAGAAGGCGTAGGGCATTGGTCGTTTGATCGAGAACCTCCCTGACGAAAGGGCCATCCTGCTGGTGCCCGCGGGCGATGATGCCCGGAGGCAGGAATTCGAATCGCTGGCCGCTTCAGCCGGCGCCGAGGTCGCGGACACCGTTACCGCGCAATTGCGCCGGCCCGATCCGCGTACCCTGATCCGCAGGGGCAAGCTCGAGGAACTCCGGATCAGGTGCGCGGCACACGCGCCCGCGCTGCTGGTCGTGGACTTCGCGCTGAGTCCTTCGCAGGAGCGCAACCTCGAGCGGGCGTTGAACTGCCGGGTGGTGGACCGCACCAGCCTGATCCTCGACATTTTCGCCCTGCGGGCGCGCAGCCGGGAAGGCAAGCTGCAGGTGGAACTGGCCCAGCTCAAGCACCTGTCAACGCGCCTGGTGGGCGGCTGGACCCACCTTGAACGGCAAAAGGGCGGCATCGGACTGCGCGGCCCCGGCGAAACCCAGCTCGAGACCGACCGCCGGCTGGTGTCGCAGCGCATCCGGCGCCTGGAAACCCAGCTTGCCGGGGTCATGACGCGCCGGCGCCTGGGACGGGCCCGCCGCAAGCGTTCCGATTCCGCACTCGTCTCCCTGGCCGGATACACCAACGTCGGCAAGTCGACACTCTTCAACCGCCTCGCCGGCGCCGCGGTGACCGCGCATGACAGGCCCTTCGATACTCTCGATCCCACGATACGCCGGATCGCGCTCCCGCACGGTGAGGAAGTCCTGCTGTCCGACACGGTGGGCTTCATCCGCGATCTGCCGCACGAGCTGATCGCGGCGTTCAACTCCACGCTGGAGGAAATCGCCTCCGCCGACCTGATCCTGCATGTGATTGACGCTTCCGCCTCCGACCAGGTCGAGCGGATAGACGAGGTCGAACGGGTGCTGGAAGAAATCGGCGCGACCGACACGCCGCTGCTCCGCGTATTCAATAAGGCGGATATAATTCCCGGTGGGCTGCAGGCGGTCGATGGAGACTGCGGCGCGGCCTGGATCTCGGCGCTCTGCGGCGCCGGTGTGGAAGAGTTGCTTGCAAAGGTTGCACAGCGTTTGTCGGCGGGGCGGATGCGCCGCACGGTTCGGCTAAACGCCGGTCAGGGAAGGCTCCGGGCATTGCTCTATCGCCGCGGCCGCGTACTCCGCGAACGACTGTTGCCCGGCGGAGGTTGGACACTGGATTTGGAAATGACTAGCCGAGCTTACGAAAAACTGGCCAGCCGCGAGGACATCGGTGCGGCCTAGGCGCTTATTGACGAGCACAACACGGAAAATCTGATATGGCTTGGAACGAACCGGGCGGTGGTAACGGCTCATGGAATCGGGGCGGCCGCCAGCAACCCGATCTGGAAGATGTCGTCCGCGACACGCTGAAGAAGCTCTTCGGCGGATTCGGCGGCGGAGGCAAGCGGTCTTTTCGGCGCACGCTGAGTTGGGCGCTTGGAATCCTGGTGGCCCTGTGGGCCTTTACCGGCCTCTATCGGGTGGATGAGGCCGAGCGGGCGGTGGTGCTGCTGTTCGGCGAACATGCCCGTACCACAGGCGCCGGACTGCGCTGGCGTATTCCCTGGCCTATCGAGTCCGTGGAGAAGGTGAATGTCTCCGCGGTCGAAAATTTCAGCCAGCAGACGCGCATGCTGACCGCCGATGAGAACATCGTGGTCGTGGACCTCGTGGTGCAGTATCAGCGCAGCGATCCGGAAGATTACCTGTTCAACGTGCGCGATCCGGAGGAAACGATCGGCGAGGTGAGCGAAAGCGCCATTCGCGAAATCATCGGCAAGAACCAGATGGATTACATCCTGGGTGAAGGGCGCAGCGATATCGCCCAGCGAACCGAGGACCTGATCCAGGCGACGCTCGACGACTACCGCACCGGCATCGGAGTGACACAGGTGAATCTGCGCGACGCCAACTACCCGCAGCAGGTGGAGGCGGCAGTGCAGGACGCCATCAAGGCGCGCGAGGACAAGGAACGGCTGGCCTTCGAAGCCCAGGCCTACGCCAACGACGTGGTCCCCAAGGCGCGCGGTGAAGCGGCCCGGCGGCTGCAGGACGCGGATGCCTACAGGGCGCGCGTCATCGCCGATGCCGAGGGCGAGGCGCAACGCTTCGAGAAGCTGCTGGTGGAATACCAGAAAGCGCCGGAGGTTACCCGGGAGCGGCTCTATATCGAGGCGCTGGAGGCATTCTATGGCGGCGCCAACAAGGTCCTGCTGGAAGCCGAGGGGAGCGGCAACCTGCTCTACCTGCCGGTCGACCAGCTGATGAAGCGGGGAGTTGCGGGGCAGTCTGCCGGCGACCTGTCGGAGACGGGCTCGCAGGCGGCGGAAAACGAGGTTGCGCGGCCGCGCAGGGGAGGTTCGGGATCATGAAGTTCAGGGCCTTGTTACCTTTGGCCGTGCTGGCTGTCATCCTGTTGAACGGCAGCCTGTTCGTGGTGGACGAACGCGAGTACGCAGTGCGGTTCCGGTTCGGCGAGATCGTTCAGATGTATGCCGATGCCGGGCTGTACTTCAAACTGCCGATCGTCAATAACGTCGAGTTCTACCCGGACAGGATTCTTACCATCAACAACCCGCAGGAAGCCTTTCTGACCGCGGAGAAGAAGAACCTGCTGGTGGATTTCTTCGTCAAGTGGCGCATCGTGGATATCGGCACCTACTACACCTCCAACGACGGCGGCAACGAGCTTCGCGCCCAGCAGCGATTGCTGGAAATCATCAAGGACGACATTCGCGCCGAGTTTGCCAAGCGCACGGTGCCGGAAGTGGTTTCGGCGGAACGCCGGGAGCTGATGTTCGACATGTTGAACAACGCCCGCAACGCCGCCACGACGCTGGGGATCGATGTCGTGGACGTGCGCGTAAAGCGCATCGAGTTCCGCGATGAGGTCAGCGAGTCCGTCTTTCAGCGGATGCGCCAGGAGCGGGCCCGCGTGGCCTCGGAGTTGCGCGCGGAGGGGGCCGAGACGGCCGAACAGATTCGCGCCGATGCCGACCGGCAACGCACCGTAATCCTGGCCGAGGCCTACCGCGACGCGGAGATCACCCGGGGCGAGGGCGACGCGAAGGCGGCCGAGACCTACGCCGGCGCCTACAACAAGGACCGGGAGTTCTATTCGTTCTATCGCAGCATCAACGCGTACCGCAACTCCTTCGGCAACGGAGGCGACCTGCTGGTGCTGGACAGCGAAAGCGATTTCTTCCGGTATTTGAACGAGTCGGAAAGCAAGGAATAGCGCCGCCTTCCGCCATCCCCCGGGGGCGAGGGCGTCCCGCCCTCGGACTCGCAAGCTTATGCCTGATGCCTCAACCTCTGCCCGCGGCGTTGTCCTGATCGGCGCCCAGTGGGGCGACGAGGGCAAGGGCAAGGTGGTGGACCTGCTTGCAGGTCGCTGTGATGCGGTCGTTCGCTTTCAGGGCGGCCACAACGCCGGGCACACGGTCATTCACGGTGGTGAGACGCTGGTGCTGCACCTGCTGCCCAGCGGAATCCTGAATCCTCGCGTGGAGTGCCTGATCGGGAACGGAGTGGCGCTCTATCTACCCCAGCTCTTCAAGGAGATCGGGTCCATCAGGGGCCGCGAGGTCGATCCTGCCGGTCGGCTGTTCGTCAGTCCGGACTGTCCGCTGATTCTTCCCTCGCACATGGCGCTGGATCGGGCGCGCGAACGCCACGCCGGCCGCGGGCGGATAGGGACGACCGGCCGCGGTATCGGTCCGGCGTACGAGGACAAGGCGGCGCGCCGGGCGGTTCGTGTCGGCGAACTATATGCGCCGGAAGCGTTCCGGCAGCGGCTGGAAGCCGCCCTGGATCTGCACAATTTCATGCTGGAGAATTACTACGGGGCCGAACCGGTGGACCCGGACCGCGTGGCCGACGAATGGCTGGCGCTGGCCGAGGACCTGCGGCCCTTGATTGCCGATATTGCCGCCCGTTTGCAGAAGCTGAATGCCGAGGGCAGGGCGGTGCTGTTCGAAGGCGCACAGGGCGTAATGCTGGATATCGACCACGGGACCTATCCCTACGTGACTTCGTCCAGTACCGTGGCGGCCGGAGCCCTGGCCGGGTCCGGCGCTCATCTGGGGCAGATCAGGGATGTCGTCGGTGTGGTAAAGGCCTATACGACAAGGGTGGGTGAGGGGCCTTTTCCTACCGAATTGCAGGATGAGGTGGGTGAGCGCCTGGCCCGGGAGGGCGCGGAGTGGGGCGCGACCACCGGGCGTCCGCGGCGCTGCGGCTGGTTCGACGCCGTTGCGGTGCGTGCGGCCGCACAGCGGGGCTCGATCGGCAGCCTTTGCATCACCAAGCTGGACGTGCTGGACGGAGTGGATCCCATCAGGATCTGCGCGGGGTACCGAACGGACGGCGGAGCGATCGATGCGCGCCCGGCTCTCATGAACCGGTACGCTGAATGCGAACCGTGCTACGAGCAGATGGACGGCTGGAGCGGTTCAACCCGCGGCGTCACCCGCTGGGAAGACCTGCCACGCGGCGCGCGGGCCTATATCGAGAGGCTGGAAGCCCTGGTGGGCCTTGACGCCTGCATCGTGTCAACCGGACCGGCGCGCGAAGAAACGATTGTCCGCCGCCACCCCTTCGATTCCTGAAGCGTCAGCCTTCGCTGACCCACTCGCCTCCGATCGTCCGGCTGTAACCCCGAAACTCCGCTACTTTCACGCCTTGATCATCCGTCACGGTTACGTCGAAGATGCCGTTGCGGCCGTACACGGCCCGACCGGCGGCATGCGCGGTGAGACGGGTTCCGGCCGTGACTTTTTCGATGAAGGAGATCGAGCAGTGCATGGCCACCGCTCGCCGGTTCAGGCTGTTGCAGGCGAAGGCGAAGGCCGTGTCGGCCATCGCGAAAATCAATCCGCCATGGCACACGCCGTGACCGTTGAGCATATCGGGCTTGACTGTGAGGTGAACGAAGGCCTCGCCCGGCTTTACGTCGCCGAGATCCAGGCCCATGTGCCTGGAAGCGCGATCATCGGCCCACATCAGCCGGGCGCAGGCCTGCGCCAGTTCAAGTTCGGTCCTGTTCATCTGCGGTCCGGGGCCATGCGGCTTGGTGCCGAGAAGAGGACTCGAACCTCCACGGGGTTGCCCCCACTGGCACCTGAAGCCAGCGCGTCTGCCAATTCCGCCACCTCGGCACGATGTTGCCTTGCGAACCCGGCGCGGTTACCTGCCGCGGGGCGCCAAGGCGCTTGGAACAGGCGGAAATTTTGCGTTTTGCCGTTCCATATGTCAATGATTCTCCGGCTTTCCGAGAATGCCGACTGCGATTGAACAACGCGTAATCTCCGAAGGAGGCCTTCGGGCTTTCTGGTCCGAGCGCGTTCGCGGCCATGCCCGGAGAATCGCCGCGCGTCCTCCGCCCGCCGGAGAGCGCGAAGACCTGCGGGATCTGCCGCTGGTGACCATCGACGGCGCCAACGCGCGCGATTTCGACGATGCCGTCCTCGCCGAGCCGGCCGGCGCCGGCTGGAGCGTGATTGTCGCGATCGCGGACGTTTCGCATTACGTGCGTCCGGCGGATTCCCTGGACCGCGAGGCCGCCCGCCGCGGCGTGTCGGTGTATTTCCCGGGCTCGGTGTTGCCGATGCTTCCCGAAGTGCTTTCCAACGATCTGTGTTCCCTCAAGCCGGGCGTGGACCGGCTGTGCCTGGCTTGTGAAATGCGTCTCGATTCCCGCGGCCATCTCAAGTCGTGGCGGTTTTTCCGCGCCGTCATGCGCTCGGAGGCCAGGCTGACGTATTCGGGCGTTCACGCTGCGATAGAGGCAGGCGACGCGAAGGCGCGCCGCGAACTGGGCGCCCTGCTGGAACCGGTGGAACGGCTTTATTCGGTCTGGCGCGCGCTGGCGGCGCTGCGCGCGCGCCGCGGTGCGCTGGAGGTGGATCTGCCCGAGACCCGGGTGCGGCTGGGGCCGAACGGCGAATTCCAGTCGCTGGAGCAGACCGAGCGTTACGACGCTCACAGGGTGATCGAGGAACTGATGATCGCGGCCAATGTCGCCACTGCCCGATTCCTGGGCCGGGCGCGGATGCCGGCGCTGTACCGGGTGCATTCTCCTCCCGATGCCGACGGTTTCGAAGAGCTTCGCCACCTGTTCTCGGGCGTCGGACATTCGCTTTCCCAAGCGGCAAGCCGCAATCCCGACGAGGTCAACCAGGCGTTGCGGGCGCTTCGAGGTCAGCCCGCATACGAAACGGTCGCCGTCGCCACGCTCAGGTGCATGCAGCAGGCCTGTTACCAGCCGGCCAACATCGGACACTACGGACTGGCGCTGAAGTCGTATACGCACTTCACTTCGCCGATTCGCCGTTACCCCGACCTGCTGGCGCACCGCGCGATCAAGCACCTGATCGACGGCGGCCGCGGAGAGGCCGCGCCCCTGCGCGGCAACGAGCTGGCCGCCATGGGCCTCGCCTGCTCGGAAAAGGAACGGCTGGCGGAGAAAGCGATGCGAGCGGCGGTAAAGGCCTACAAGCTGCGCCATCTGTCCGGCCGCCTTGGCGACACCCTCGATGCGGTCGTGTCGCATGCCAGCGGCAAGGGACTGTTCGTCCAGGTGCCCGAAGTGGGCATGAAGGGAATGATTCCGCGCTGGCGCCTGCCGTCCGGGCGGGGCCGCCGCCGCACCCGCGACAGGCGGCGTGGCCCGGGGCTGCACGGCTTCAGCCTGGGACAGCGGGTTTCGGTGCGCGTTGCCCGCGTCGACGAAGAGCAGGGGCACCTCGATCTCGACCTGCTCGCCGGTTGACGGTTCCCGTATAATCCCTCCCCCACGCTGCGGGCTTCGGCCCGTGCTTTCTCCTTAGCCGCACCGCGCAGGCGGGCGGCCAGAGACCATTGAGGAGTTCCATTGCGACACTATGAAATCATGCTTCTGATCCATCCGGATCAGAGTGAACGGGCCCGCGTAATGATGGACCGTTACGTCGGCATCATTGAAGGCGGCCAGGGCCAGGTTCACCGCAACGAGGACCTGGGAAGGCGCATGCTGGCCTACCCCATCGCCAAGGTGCAAAAGGCGCACTACATGCTCATGAACGTGGAGTGCGGGCAGGACACCCTGGACGAACTGGTGGGCGCGCTGCACTTCAGCGATGCGGTCCTGCGCCACCTTGTTGTCCGCCGTGACGATGCGGTCACCGACAAGTCCGTTCTGGCCAGGGCGGCCGAGAAGGAAGCGGCGCGCGAGAATCGCGAGTTTCCGTACGACAAGGAACTCGCCCACGGACGGCGCCCCCGGCGCGACGAGGCCGGCGAGACGGACGACAAGGCCAGCGCGGCGGCCGAAGATGCGCCCGCTTCCGACGATGCGCCGAAGGACGATGCGGAGCCGGAAGCCGAGGCCGCCGGGGAGGACGGTGCGGAGCCGGAAGCCGAGGCCGCCGGGGAGGACGATGCGGGGCAGGAGGCCGATCCGGCGCCGGAGCCTTCCGATGAGGCCGCCGAGGCGGCGGACGAGCCGCCCCAGGAAGTGGAAGACGAGCAGGCCGCCGATGCTTCCGACGATGATTCCGCTGCTTCCGACGATGAGTCTGCCGGGGATGAGGACGGTCAAGCCGACGACGAACCCGGGGAAAGTGACGCGCCGGACGATGGAGCCGCCGCCGAAGACGGCGAGGACTCTAAGGAGGAGAAGGAATGAACCGCTACAACCGCCGCCGCCGTTATTGCAAGTTCACGGCCGAGGGCATCAAGGAGATCGACTACAAGGACGTGGGACTGCTCAGGCAGTTCGTTACCGAGACGGGCAAGATCATTCCGGCCCGCACCACCGGAACCTCCGCCAGGTACCAGAGGCAGCTCGCGCTTGCCGTGAAGCGGGCCCGCTATCTGGCCCTGCTGCCTTACACTGATCAGCAGAAGTAGGGCCGTCATGCGGATCATTCTCCTGGAAAGTGTCGAGAGCCTCGGCGGGATCGGGGACATTGTGGACGTGCGCGCGGGATACGGGCGCAACTACCTGCTGCCGCAGGGCAAGGCGGCGCCCGCCACCGAAGAGCAGATTGCCGCGTTTGAAGAGCGGCGCTCTGAATTGATGGCGATGGAAAAGGAACGCATGGCCGCCACGACGGCCCGCGCCGAGCAGGTGCAGGCCGTGCTGCCGCTCACCATCATCGCCAATGCCGGCCCGGTGGGCAAGCTGTACGGTTCGGTCGGTCCGGCGGAGATTTCCGCCGGTTTCGAGGAGGCCGGCGTGGAAGTGTCGCGTTCGGAGGTGCAGATGCCCGACGGGCCGATCAAGGAACTGGGCGAGCACCCCGTTACTCTGAAGCTGCATGCCGACGTGCAGCAGGAGGCCACGATCCGCGTGGTAGGACAGGCCGGCGAGACCGAGGTGCTGCCGGGGGCCGAGCCGCTGCCGGCGGACGAGGAAGAGGATGAGGATGCGGGAGCGGAAGCGGACGAGACATTGCTGACGGCCAGGGACACGGACGGGGAAGCCGGGGAATCGGATCCGGCGCCCGACGACGCGGATGGAAATGCCGCCGGGGCCGAGGCGCAGATTCAGGCCGCGGATTCCGCCGGAGATGGCTGAGAACGGCGATCTTCTTCCCTCTTCGGTTGACGCCGAGCGCGCCCTGCTTGGCGGCCTTATGCTGGATAACGAGTCCTGGGATGAGGTGGCGGACCTTCTGGCCGGCGGCGATTTCTCCCGCGATGACCACCGCCTGATTTTCGGCGCGATACGAGACCTCATCAACGACGGCAAGCACTGCGACAATCTGACCGTCTGCGAGCATCTCCGCTCGCGCGAGCAACTGGACGACGCTGGCGGCGCGGGATACGTCGGGAACCTGCTGATCGGCACGCCCAGCGCGGCCAACGTGGAGACCTACGCCCGGATCGTTCGCGACATGTCCATCCTGCGCCAGCTGGCGCGCGCGGGAAGGCGGATTACCGGACGGGTGCTGAAGACTGGGGGCCGGGAAGCCCAGGAACTTCTGGAGGAAGCGGAGCAGGAAATCTTCCGGATCAACGAGCAGAGTTACAAGGGCGACCTCGACGAGCTGGGCATGGGCGAGGCGTTCCGGGCCGAACTGGTCAACTGGCTGCGCGAGCGGGAGAAGAGCGGCGAGGCGGTGACCGGCGTGGCCACCGGGCTGACCGATTTCGACAACCTGACCGCCGGGCTGCAGAACGGCGACCTGATCATACTGGCCGGGCGCCCGTCGCTGGGCAAGACCTCGCTGGCCCTGACCATCGCGCAATCGGCGGTATTGAGCCAGAAGCCGGTGTCGGCCCTCCTTTTCAGCCTCGAGATGCCCAAGAAGCAGATCGCGCTACGGCTGCTTTCCTCCCTTGGGGAAATCGACCACGCGGATCTTCGCATCGGCAGGATCGGGCGTAACTGGAGCAAGGTCAACAGTGCGCTGAACATGCTGAAGGAAGCGCCGCTTCTGATCGACGATTCCCAATTGCTGACTCCCGACCGGATCCGCTCGCGCGCCCGGCGGGTTTCTCGAGCGGAGTCGCGTGCCGGGCGCAAACTGGGCCTGATCCTGGTGGACTACCTGCAGCTGATCGATGCCGCGCCCTCCGAACGGCGCGACATGAACCGGGCCACGGAGCTGGGCGCCATCTCGAAGTCGCTGAAGGCCCTCGCGCGCGAACTGGATGTGCCGGTCGTGGTCCTGTCGCAGTTGAATCGCGAGGTGGAGCGGCGGCCGGACCGGCGCGTGCAGCTTTCCGACCTGCGCGATTCCGGGGCGATAGAGCAGGATGCCGACGTCGTCGCCTTTGTTACGTTGCCCGAGAGTCAGGAGAAGCAGGATCTCTACCACGTCAACCAGCGCGTATTGCACGTGGCCAAGCAGCGCAACGGGCCCACCGGCGAATGCGAGGTGTACTTCGAGAGCGCCTGCATGCGCTTTCGCGACCTGCAGCCCGGCGACGCCGAAGAAGAGGTACCGCCGGTTCCTTCCGTCGAGTACTAGGACCTGGCGCGTCCCGCCCTGACCGCAGGCGCAGGAGGGCGAAATCAGTAATACGGTCGACCGGGTGCTGGGAGCGTTCGCTCCGAACGGACCTCTTTCGTCCGTGATCGAGGGTTTCGTCGCGCGCGAGGGTCAGCGGGAGATGGCCGTTGCGGTGGCCGAAACGCTGGTCGATGGCGGCAGCCTGATAGCCGAGGCCGGCCCGGGCGCCGGGAAAACCCTGGCCTATCTCGTTCCGGCCTTGCTTGCGGGGCGGTGCGCGGTCATTTCCACGCACTCTCGCAATCTGCAGGACCAGTTGTTCCTCCGCGACCTGCCTCAGGTAAGCGAGGCGCTGGGAAGGCCGGTCAGGGTGCGCATGCTGAAGGGCCGCGCCAACTACCTGTGCCGCTACCGTCTCGCACTGACTGCCGAAAAACCCGGTGAACTCGACGGCCGGGAACGCGCTGACCTGGAAAGCATCCAGGCCTGGGCCGGGCACACGGTTTCGGGGGACCTGGCGCAGTGCGAGGGTGTACCCGAGAATGCGCCGGTCCTGAGACGAGTCACCTCTACCCGCGAGAACTGCCTGGGAAAGGAATGCCCGGATTTCGAGTCCTGCCACGTTTTTCGGGCCCGGGAACAGGCCATGCAGGCGCAGATCGTGGTTGTGAATCACCATGTGCTGATGGCCGATCTGCAACTCAAGGCCGCCGGCGCGGACGGGCTGCTGCCCAGGTTCGATTGTCTGGTCGTGGACGAAGCCCACGCGCTGCCCGAGGTGGCGCGCGAGAGCCTCGCGCTGAGTCTGGGCACCGGGCAGATCATGGACGCCTTGAGGGACGTCCAGCGCGAGGCGCTGGCCGCGGGCGTCTGGGCGGATGTGGAGGAGGAACACGACGCGCTGCGCAACGCCGTGCGGGATCTGCGTCTGGCCTGTCCGCGGGAACCCGGGGAGAGCGACTGGGCGCCGGAAATGCTTCGCCGCGAGATCGAGATGCTTGGTTTCGCGATGGAACAGCTGATCGAGTGTTGCGAGGACGCCGCCGAAGAGGAACAGGACGCCCTGGTTCTCGCCACCGCCGGCCTGACGGACATGCGCGACCGCCTCGGACACATGTCCGGCGCCCTGGATGAACTGCGCCGGGACGGGGAATTCGAATACGCCGACTACGCCTACCCTGATGCCGATTTCGACTCGGACCCCGCCGTGCCGGGGAATCTTCGCGCCGGCTGGATCCGGACCACGCGCAGCCAGGTCAGTCTGAACCTCACGCCGGTGGAGATCGCCGAGGACTTCCAGCGCCTGGTGGATCAGGCGGAGGCATCGTGGATCTTTTCCTCGGCGACGCTGAGCGTCGACGGCGATTTCGCGCATTTCGCGCAGCGCCTGGGATTCGAGGACGCGCGCGAACTGCTGGTGTCAAGTCCCTACGACTATCGGCGCAACACCTTGCTGTATGTGCCGCAGGACCTGCCGGTGCCGGGGCGCACGGCGGAAGGGTTCACCGAGGCGCTGCTGGAGGCGGCCCTGCCGGTCGCCGCCGCTGCCGGCGGCCGGGCGTTCTTCCTGTTTACCAGCTACCGCGCCCTCGACGAAGCGCGGGAGATACTGAGCGGGAATCCCGCCTGGGAGGACCGTTTCGTCGCCCAGGGCGCGGGCAGGTCGCGCGCCCTGCTGCTGGAGCAATTCAGGAGCAGGAAAGACTGCATCCTCCTGGGCACGCGGAGCTTCTGGCAGGGTGTGGACGTGCGCGGGCGGGACCTGATACTCGTGGTCATCGATCGGCTGCCGTTCGAGGCGCCCGGAAATCCCGTTTACCGGGCCCGGCAGCAGGCCCTGCGGGCGCGCGGGGGCGACCCTTTCAACGAGATTTCACTTCCGGAAGCGGTGCTTGCGCTGAAACAGGGCGTGGGAAGGCTGGTGCGCGGCGAAAGCGACAAGGGCATCGTGATGATCTGCGATCAGCGCCTTTTCACCAAGGGTTACGGCCGACGCTTTCTGGCCAGCCTGCCGCCCATGCCGCTGACCCGCGACCCCGATGAGGCCCTGCGCTTCATGTCCCGCGTTGCCGGCGAGGCGCGCAGGGAAGCGGCATGAGCGGTTTTCGCTGCCTGGCGCTGGAGACCGGCGTGCGCCCGCCGTCGGTCGCCGCCTGCCACGGAGACCGGCATTTCGAGTCGTCTGTGCCCGGCGGCGCAAAGATCGCGGCCGCCCTGTTCGAAACGATAGACAAGGTCCTGGGCGAGGTCGATCTCCCGCTTGAGAATCTCGATTGCATCGCCTTCGGACGCGGCCCGGGCGCGTTCACCGGGCTGCGCGTGGCCGCCGCCGCGGCCCAGGGCCTGGCGACGGGCCTGGGAATCCGGTTGTGCGCGGTTTCCAGCCTGGCGGCCCTGGCCCAGGAGGCCGGGGACGGCCTTCCTCCCGGCAGCCGCCCTGCGACATGGATCGCCCCCGCTCTGCCGGCGGGGCGCGAACAGCTGTACCTGGGCTGGTACCGGATCGGCGAGTCAGGCCTGGTAACGGCGGAGGCCGACGATCGGCTCGCCGCCGTGACGCAGTTCGGATTGCCGGGAACCAGGCGTTTCATCGCCGCCGGCAAGGTCTGGTCCGGGAACGAGGCCCTGCAGGCTGCAAACGCAAGCCGAATGGCCGAGGTGGCCGACAGCGCGGCTCCGTGCGCCCGGGCCGTGCTGCGCCTGGCGAAGCGGGAATACGGCGAAGGCCGCCTGCTTGAGCCGCAGGATGCCCGGCCCGTGTATCTGCGAGGCGCGCTCGGCGACGCGGAAGCTTGAGGGGGCGTTGGAACCGCAACTGGCTGCGGAGCTGGTTGCCGCCAGGACGTGCCTGCTATTTTTTCCAGCGGGGCGCGACGAGGCGGCGCTTGCCGTCCCTGGACATGGCGATTTCCTTTTCGTGAAGGTTCTCGCGGTCCCACAGTTCGCAGGTGACCTGGCGGTGGCGCTGGTCGAGCGCTTCGCAATAGTTTGTGTAGAGGCAAAGCCGCACTTCCCCGCCGCGGCCTGACCGCACCTTTGCGAACCAGTCGGGATCCGCCAGCGCCTGGCGGGCCAGGCCGGCGATGTCGCCTTCGCCGTTGGCCAGCACGTTCTCGGCCTGCTCGAAATTGTGCAAGCCGCCCACCGCGACCGTGGGCGTGTCCAGGCCCGCCGCTCGTATCGCGGCGCGCACCTGGCCCGCGGGCTCAAGGTTGCGGCCGAACGGCCCTTTCGCGTCGGAGTAGTACGACGGCATGCATTCGTAGCCGCTGGGTCCGGTGTAGGGGTAGGCGGCCCAGCCGACCTTCGGCTGTTTGGCGTCCTCGAACTTGCCGCCGCGTGACAGCGAAATGAAGTCCATGCCCAGGGCCGCCAGGCGGCTGGCGAAGAACGCGGCCTCATCGGTTGCCATGCCGCCGTTGAGGCAGTCCTCGGTGAGCATCCGGCAGCCCACGACGTAGTCGTCGCCTACGCGCCGCCGCACGGCTTCGAACACTTCGATCGGCAGGCGCACCCGGCCGTCCAGGCTGCCGCCGTAACCGTCCTCGCGGGTATTCAGCGCCGACAGAAACGAGGCCATCGTGTAGGCATGCGCGTAGTGCAGTTCGACGCCGTCGAAACCGGCCTCGCCGGCTCGCTCCGCGGCGTCGGCGAACAGTCCGGGAAGCCTTTCCGGCAGATCGCGAATGTGCGGCAGTTCCGTGTCCGTAACGCGCTCCCTGGCGCCGTACTGCAGCGCTTCCCATTCGCGCTCGTCCAGCACTTCGATGAGTTCTTCGTCGGACATGTCAACCAGGGCGGCACGAATTTTCGCCTCCGGATAGGATTCAGATATATTCAATTTATCAATATGATAAGAAGTAATATTAAGAAATTCTCTCAGGTATCGTTCGCGCTTGGGGCGTCTGCGTATGCTCAGGAAGTCGATGATCTGTATGAACAGGCGCGTGTAACCGCCGCTGGCCTTGCGAACGGTCTCGGCCAGTGTCCGAAGCCCGGGCAAAAAGCGGTCGTGTCCGATCCGCAGCAGCGGTCCCGAGGGGATATCGCGGATGCCCGTGGCCTCGACGACGATGGCTCCGGGGCGCCCCTCGGCGAAGCGCCGGTACCAGTCGAGGATGTCGGGCGTAACGATCCCGTCTTCGGTGGCGCGCCAGGGGACCATCGCCGGCACCCAGGTGCGTTCGTTAAGTTGGCACTGGCCGTTCCGCCCAAGTGCGAGCGGCTGAAAAAGACGTGACTGCCGCGCCTCTTCGCGGGTCGGCCAGCGTCCGGGTTCGGCCACATACTTGATGCGTTCGGCCGGACGCCACATTGCCACGGGATTGCTCTCCTGCCGGCTATTCCGGGATCACGGCGGTGGCTTCGATTTCCACCAGCGCCTTCGATTCGACCAGCGCCGAAACTTCAACCAGGCTCATGGCCGGGTAGTGCTTGCCCAGCACCCTCCGGTAGGCCGCGCCCACCTCGGACTGCGCGTCCAGGTACGCCTGCCGGTCGGTAATGAACCAGGTAAGCCGCACCAGGTGCTCCGGACCGGCCCCGGCCTCGGCCAGCACCGCCAACACGTTCCCGAGCGCCAGCTCCACCTGCCCGGCCAGCGTGTCCGGGAAATTGCCCTGCGCGTCCCAGCCGACCTGGCCGGCCGTGAACACCAGCTGGCCGCGTGCCGAGACGCCGTTGGCGTAGCCCTTCGGGCGCGGCCAGCCGGGCGGTTGAAGGATTTCGCTCATCGGCCCGTACTTTATCAGCGGGCCGCGGGCCTTGCCCGCGGCCCCGATTTCCGGAAACGACCTGTGCAGGTGTACGATTCGGCTCCGGGAAGAGGGATGGGAGAGACAGATGTCGTCAACCGTAATGGTCACCGGCGCCAATCGCGGACTGGGCCTGGAATTCGCGCGCCAGTACGCGGCCGATGGATGGCGCGTGCTGGCCACCTACCGCAATCCGGCCGTGGCCGAAGAACTGCTGGAGCTTGCCCGCCAGGACAATGTGCAGGCGTTCAGGCTGGACGTGTCGGACTTCGACGCCATCGCGGCCCTGGCGGAAGAGTTGCAGGACGAAACGATCGACGTGTTCCTGAGCAACGCCGGCCTGTTCGGTCCCAAGCCCGGCGCGGAGTCCGACCTGAGGCAATCGTTCGGGCACATCGACTACGGAATCGTGCGCGAAGTCCTGAACGTAAATTCGCTGGCGCCGCTGAGGTGCGCCGAGTGCTTCGTGGAGCAGATCGCGCGCAGCAGCCAGCGCAAGTTCGTCGCGCTCTCATCCATCGAGGGCTCGATCAGCCGCGCGCAGCGCGACCTCTACGCCTATCGCACCAGCAAGGCGGCGCTGAACATGGTTACGCGCCTGCTTTCCGGGGACCTGGCCGACCGCGGCATCACCGTGGTGAGCATCTGCCCGGGCTGGGTAAAGACGCGCATGGGCGGCGAATTCGCCAAGCTGGAGCTGACGCCGGCGATCCGCGACTTCCGTGGGCTGGTCGCCCGGCTTACGCTGGACGACAGCGGCAAGTTCATCGAATCGCCCGGCAATCCGTTAGCCTATTGACCAGGGCCGGGAGGAGTTGAAGATGAACAGGATCACGAATACGCGACGCGACTTCATAACATCGGCGGTTGCCGCCGGCGTTGCCGCTTCCGCGCCCGTAGCGGCAAACGCAAACCGGCGACCGCTGGATCTTGACGACCCGCGCGACAACCTGGACGCCTACATCAAGGCGCGCTCGGATGTTTCCGGCGCCGATGCGCCGTTGTGGAGCACCGGCCATGTCTGGAGTTTCATCCCGGGGCAGCGCAGCAGGCTGCTGTTCAAGATCAGCGCCCTGGTCATCTCCAGGACGGTCAGGGACGAGGGCGGTTATGACTGGCTGAATCGGGAATGCGTGTATTTCCAGGATCCGGACACCGGCGAGGTCCTGGATCGCTGGTTCAACCCCTTCACCGAACGCGATGTGCAGGTGTTTCACATCCGCAACATCAATGTGAACGGCCGTTTCGACTACCCGGCCGAAGGCGGATCGGCCCTGCAGCCGTACACCGAGCACATGGGGGACGTGACTTTCTATTGGGACCTCATGTTCTTCGGAGAATCGCCGCTGAGCATGGAGGAATACCCGGCCTATGTCGGAAGCCCCTACTACCAGGGCGCCGCGGTCTACAACCACCACGTCAAGCGCGCGGACCTGGAGAACCAGGACCTGGGCGCCGCGCCCGCGAACGTCAGCTGGGTCTCCAACCGTCAATGGGCGCCGTGGATGGAAATGGGTCGCTGGGCGGGTGGACTGGTGATGTCAACGCGCGGCAAGAAGCTTGCCAGGGTCACCGACCTGCCCGCGGACATTCTCGACTACATGGAAAGAAACGATCCGGAATACCTGCGTTCTCCGGAAGAGGTCACCCGAAACATGACGACCTTCTACGAGGAGTTCAAGAAGTACGTGGACCGAAAGCGCGCCAACCAAATGGAGGAACAACCATGACAAACCAGATAACACGTCGCAGCCTGCTGTCGAGCGGCGCAGGCGCCCTCGCGGGAATGGCCGCATTGCCGGCGCTGACCGCTTCGAAGGCCTCGGCGGACGAGTCCGCCGGCAGCACGGACGGCACCTATCCCACAGTACCGCTGCGCAGCGATACCGTGAATTTCGGAGTAGTCCAGTCGCGCGTCCATCCCGTGGACGCCTCCAATACGAAGCAGACGCTGAAGAAGAACCTGGACCACATGCTGTGGTTGATCGACCGGGCGCAGTACTACGGCGGCCACAAGGACTTCCTGGCCTTTCACGAGTTCCCGCTGACCGGCTGGGACCGGTGGACGCGCTCCGAAATACTCAGTTTCGCCCCGGAACTGCCGGGCGAGGAAACCGAAGCCATCGGCGCCAAGGCGCGCGAACACAACTGCTACATCTCCTTCGGCACCTATGCGCAGTACAAGGACTGGCCGCGCCACATCATGAGCGTGGCGGTGGTGATCGGGCCGGATGGGAACATAGTTTCCGAACAGTGGAAGGCGCGCAACATCCATGGCGTGTTCGTGGGCTTCGAGCTCTTCACCACGTCGGTTTACGAGGTGCTGGAGCGCTACGTCGAGATGTACGGCTGGGACGCCGTTATCCCGGTTGCGCGGACCTCGGTGGGCAACGTCTGCATCTCGCCCTGCAAGATGGAGCCTGAGCTCTACCGGGCCATGGCGATCAAGGGCGCAGAAATCATCATCCGGACGTCAACGGGCGGATACAACCACCTGGACATGCGCAATGTCTGCCAGTCGAACAAGGTATACGGCGCGCTGTCGAACAATGCCGTGTCGCCGGGCAACAAGAGCTTTTTCGAGACCGCGGGCGGCGGCGGCAGCGTCATCATCGGCCCGGACGGAAAGATCCTTGCCGAAGTGGAGGGCCATCACGAGGAACTGATCAATTACCGGATCCCGATGGCCAACTTCCGCGAGCAGCACCGGATTCCGGATTTCCACTCCGAGCTGTACGCGCACGTGCTGGACGGCTACAAGTCGCGCTACGCACCGGGCGCGTTCCTCGACTACCTGCCGGAAGGGCTCGACGAGGCCTACCGGCAGTTCAAGGAAAAGGCCCGCTGGTAGTCCGGCTGAGTCGCTGCTTCGATTGACGGAGCGGCCACGGGAGTTCGGGGATGGAGCGCGCGCAAAAAGTTGTGCTGGCGTACTCCGGGGGGCTGGATACTTCGGTAATCTGCCGGTGGCTCCAGGAAACCTGCGGAGCGGAGGTGGTGACCTTTACCGCCGACATCGGCCAGGGCGAGGAGGTCGAGCCGGCGCGGGCCAAGGCCCGGTCGATGGGCGTGGAGGAAATCCACGTCGAAGACCTGAGGGAGGCATTTGCCCGGGACTACGTTTTTCCCATGTTCCGCGCGAACGCGCTGTACGAAGGGGAATACCTGCTGGGCACCAGCATCGCCCGCCCGCTCATCGCCAGACGCCTGGTGGAAATTGCGGCGAATAC
The DNA here is from genome assembly GCA_964392625.1 of uncultured Gammaproteobacteria bacterium. Lineage (GTDB taxonomy): Bacteria > Pseudomonadota > Gammaproteobacteria > Steroidobacterales > Foliamicaceae > Foliamicus. The sequence continues at coordinate 33,267 of CAYMQG010000055.1, forward strand.
CGGCGCCGACGCCATCGCCCACGGCGCGACCGGCAAGGGCAACGACCAGGTGCGGTTCGAACTGGGGGCCTATGCGCTCAATCCCGACATCAAGGTGATCGCACCATGGCGGGAATGGGACCTGAACTCCCGGGAAAAGCTGCTGGCCTATTGCCGCCAACACGACATACCGGTGGATTTCGAGCAGCAGGACCAGTCGCCGTATTCGATGGACGCCAACCTGCTGCACATTTCCTACGAGGGCGGCGACCTGGAAGACCCCTGGTGCGAGCCCGACGAGAGCATCTGGCGCTGGACCGTGTCCCCGGAAGCGGCGCCCGACGAGCCGCAAGTTGTGGAAATTGAATTCGGACGCGGCGATCCGGTGGCGCTGGACGGCGAGCGCCTGAGTCCCGCATCGTTGCTTGCGCGCCTGAATGAATGGGGCGGCAGGCACGGCGTCGGGCGCCAGGACCTGGTCGAAAACCGCTATGTGGGCATGAAGTCGCGCGGCTGTTACGAAACTCCCGGCGGCACGATCCTTCTGAAAGCGCACCGCGCGATCGAGTCGCTGACGCTGGACCGCGAAGTGGCCCACCTCAAGGACGAACTGATGCCGCGCTACGCCAGTCTCATCTACAACGGCTACTGGTGGTCTCCCGAACGCAAGGCGCTGCAGGCGCTGATCGACGAATCGCAAGAGTCCGTCAACGGCGCCGTGCGACTGAAGCTGTACAAGGGTTCCGTAACGGTGCTCGGCCGACGCTCGCCCGAAAGCCTGTTCGATGAAAGCATGGCGACCTTCGAGGACGACCGCGGCGCCTACAGCCAGCAGGACGCAACGGGCTTCATCCGCCTCAACGCCCTGCGCCTGCGCCTCGCGGCAAAGCTGGGTCGCAAGCTGTAGCGTTCAAAGCGTGGTTTTCGATTTGCCCCTCAGGTGCGCCACGCGCTCCAGCACGTCGGTTCCAAGCTGCAGCAGCGCCTCGATTATGTCGATCGGAATCCAGTTTTCGGCGATCAGGCCGTTCTCGATGCGATAGAAGTCCATTACGCGCATCGTCACGCGCTTTCCGGTGGCCGCCAGGCCCAGCCAGCCCGGTCCGGCGTGGGTCGCCTGGACACTCGGCCAGCCGCCGGTGACCGCGTAGTTGCCGCAGCCCATGTCGATGAAGTGACCGGCGCCGCCGCGGTCGGGGAACGCTCTCAGGAAGGGCGCCTGGTGGTGCGCTCTGTATCCTTCCATTCCCCTGGCCGTGCCGATGCCTGCGGGTCCGTACCAGAGAAAATTTTTAGTCCAGTACTTGTGCTGCTGCATGCTGTCCAGGTCCTTCCCGTCAAACCGGAACAGGCCCTGGTGCATCGCCAGCACAAGCGCGATGCTGCTGGCGCTTTGTTCCGCGTCTTCCTCGCCCAGCCTCACGCCGTCCGCCGTGGCCGGCGCGGGCCACGCGACCTCGGCCCCCAGGCTGGGTGCGATCGGCCAGATGCCCGCCTGACGCAGGAGATCCAGGACGTCCCAAAGGGCATACGTCTGGATTATCTTGCCGTCAACCAGTTCGTGCGCTTCGCCGTAACGCAGGTGCGCCACGCCGTGCGTCGCGGGCACGCCCAGCCAGTCGGCCACGAAGTTGGACTGATAGATGCCGATCGTCGCGGCGTACTGTTTCGTGCCTGATTCGCCCACGAGAAAGATCGAGTCGCGCCTTTCCATGTCCGGAAAGGAACGGCGCAGCTTGTGCCAGACGTCCTTGATGGCATCGGTCCCCTCCAGCTCGTTGATCGGATGGGAACCGTACCAGCGGGCGTCGGGGTGATAGATGCGGTCCACGGTCTCGTCGAGCGCTCTCCCTTCGGCTGCGGCGAGCGCCTTCAGGGCCTCGTGGATGCCGGCCTTGTTGGCGGGATGCAATGAAAATTCACTCATGAATTGTTGAATCCGGCGTTGGGATTCGGTCTTCCGTGTCAGCCACTCAATTCTGTGTCGCTTCTTCGCGAGCCGGGCGCCAGTTGCGGTCGTACGGCATGGCGTTTTCCGGGAAGCCGGGCGAGACCGACTTGCGGTAGAGGTGTTCCATGTAGGTCAGCGCGGCCCAGGCCAGCTCGGCGTAATGAATGAACATCCAGCCCTCGGGCTTCCTGCGGAATACCGCATTTACGCGATAGTCGTCGTTGATCGCCGGGCGGGTGCGCACCTTGAGGTCGAGGCGGTTGTCCCAGGTGGCGATGACGATGGAGTCCGAGACCTGCCGCACGCGCAGCCGGTAGGGCACGATATTGACGCTTTCCATCAGCGAGCGCACGAAGCCGGGCGGGTTGAAGTAGCTGTGCAGGCCGTCCTTGCCCATGATCCAGCGGTCCCGCTCCTCGCCGAGGTAATAGGGCGCTTCTTCGTCGGGGTCCCAGGTGTCGTGGATCCGGACCCAGTCGCCCCGGTTGAACTTGTCGGCCCACTCGAGCACCAGGTCCTCGATGGCGCCGGCCACCTCGGGCGGGGCGGTCGTTTCTTCGTGCAGGATGGATTCAGCGGGCAGGCCTGCAGGCAGCAGTAACGCCCAGCCAATCAGTAAAACCTTTCTCATTGCGGCCTGCTCTCACCCGACAGAAGGTCGAGAAACTCCTGGCTGACCTGGCTGCGGTACAGCCGCTCCATGTACATGATCGCGGACATGGGTGCTTCGCCGTAGTGAATGAACTTCCAGCCTTCGGCGGTGTCGCGGAACACGGCATTGGCCTTGAAGTGCTCGCCCTTGGCCGACCCGAACCGGGGCTTGAACTGGAAATCCACGTACCAGATCGCCAGGGCCAGATCGTCATCGATCATGCGCACCCGGATGCGGTCCGGTGTGTACATCATTTGCGCCAGCTCGCTTTCCGCGCGGTATTCGTAATGGCTGGCCTCGATTTCCCGCAGTCCCGGCGGCGCCTCGTCGGGAATGCTTTTCTTGGGCATTGCCGGCTTGCTGGAGAAATAGCCGTTGAGTTCGTCCCATCCGACCAGCCAGTCCGGCTGATGGGCGAGCAGCACGTACGGTTCGTCGTCGGGATTGAACAGGTCCTTGACCGTCGTCCAGGTCCCCGCGCGCCAGCGGCCGGCGAAGTCCGCGACGAGCGATTCAATATCCGCCGTCACTTCCGGCGGCGCGGTGCTGCCTATGTCGAACTGGGGATAGAAGGACCCGGCGTTGCCGACGTAATGCTCGCGGTCCTCGCCTTCGTAGTAGGCGGTCTGCGCCATCGCGCTTGCGCCGGCGACCAAGCCGGCGCAGGCCACGAGTGAAAAGGTTGCCGACCGCTTGTCCATGGCCGCGCTATATTACGGCCCAACCGGGATGGTCGGTCAAGCCTCGAGACGGTCCCCTGAGCACGCGGCGCGGGCCGCGCTTTCGCCGGAGCGGATGGCGCTTTCGATTGTGGCCGGCAGCCCCGTGTCGATCCAGTCTCCGGCCAGGAAAAGGTTCCTGTAGCCGCATGCCGTTGCGGGCCGGCGCCGGACCTGCGAGGGCGTTTGCGCCATCGTGGCCCGTTTCTCCTTGACCACGCGGTAGCGGGGCAGGTCTTGCGGATCCATTGCCAGCGCTTTCGCCACGTCGCGCCAGGTCCGTTCGGCAAGCACCTCGGCGGGTTCCCCGACCAGGCCGCTGCCGGCGCTGATTGTGACGGACGCGATCCGGTCGCGAACGAAAAGCCATTGGGCCGTGCCGCCGATAAGGCCCAGAAACGGAAGTTCCGGCGCGACGTCGGCCGGGCGTGACAGCAGAAAATGCACGTTCACGATCGGACTGCTCTGCTCGGGCACCGCCAGTCCCGGAACGAGCGTGGCCGCCGCGACCGGCGGCACCGCAAGGACCACGCTGTCGCCGTCCTCGAGCGGGGTCGTTTCGGAACCGAAATCCAGTGCACGCGCGCGGCCGTCCCGGTATTCGATTGTCTGCAAACGCTTCTTGAATCGAATGCTCGCCCCATTTCCGCGCAGCATGCGAAGCGCGGGTTCCACAAACGCCTCGGACAAGCCGTCCCTTGCCACCAGGGGCCGGCAGTCTTCCTCGCCCCGGGCGAACGTTTCCAGCAATACCGGCCGCAGCAGGCGCGCGGCCCCGGTGCCGGCGGACGTATTCAGCGCGGCGACCGCCAGCGGTTCCCACAGGCGCTCGAACAGCACGCCGCTGTTTCCCAGCGTTTCCCGAACGGTGCTGTCCGGTCCGGCGAAAAAGAGTCGAAGCGCGGAAAGATAAAGCCAGGCCGGCGCATCCGGTACCCGCCGCCGCTTATCGAAGATCCACCACGGGATTCTTCCGGCGCCCGGCCGAAAGGACCATCGCCGGCCGGTGCGGACGTCGAGAAAGGGAAAACGGGCCCGGTCAGGCCCGATCAGGGCGTCGCCGGCACCGGTCGCGTCCAGATAGCGCCTGGTTGCCTTGTTGCCGCTGAGCAGCAGGTGGTTGCCGTTGTCGATTCGGCATCCAAGCCGGGCGTCCTCATAGGAACGGCAGCGCCCGCCGGCCTGCGCGGCGGCCTCGTGTATCGTGACTCGCCGTCCTCCGGCCGCCAGGGAAACTGCGGTGGAAAGTCCCGCTAGTCCAGCACCGACAACATGAATCGCACCCGAACGGCCGCTAGAAGAGCCCATGGCGCAGCGCCAGCCAGATCTTCCGCCAACTGTTGAGCGACACCGGATCGGCAATCTTCTTCCAGCCGCGCGTCTCGAGCAGATTCAGTGTTTCCTGGTAGGTTTCCATCATGATTACGGCAGGGCGCATCAGGCCCCGCCGCAGGCCCTTCAGCAACCACTCGGTTTCGAGATAGTAGCGCCGGGCGAGTCTCGACAGTTCCAGGCAGGCGCCGGCGAAGGAGGGATGGACAATGATGCGGGACAGCGATCTTTCGTCCACACTGTACTTTTCCAGCACTTCCGATGGAATGTAGAGCCGATTCCTGGCCGCATCCGACCTGACGTCCCGCAGGATATTGGTGAGTTGCAACGCATTGCCGAGGGCCACGGCTATACGCGGGCCCGGTTTCTGGGGCATCCCGAAAACCCGGATTGAGAGCATGCCCACGGCGCCCGCCACTTTGCGGCAATAGTCGAGCAGGTCATCCACCGAACGTATGCGGACCCGGGGGGCCGCATCGATTTCCATGCCATCGATAATGGCCTGAAACTCCTCTTGCGGCAGGTCGAACTGGTCCACAGGTTCCAGCAGCGCCCGGGACGTTAGCCACTCGGGTTGTCCCCTGTAGAGGAGGTCGATTTCTTCCCGCCAACGCTCGAGCGCCCGCAACTTCTCCGCGGGTTCGCCGGGTGAATCGACAATGTCGTCGACCTCGCGGCAAAAGGCGTAGACTGCGTACATGGCCTGCCGCCGCTCCGCCGGCAGCAACCTCATGGCCCAGTAGAACGAAGTCCCCGACTGCCTTACCACGCGATTTGCGTGCACCGCCGGCGATAGCTTTTCCGGAACCGGGTCGGCAGGCCTGGTCATCGATTGATGTGCGATCCTGACTTGGTTCAAGCTAACCCCCTTAGCTTGTACGGCCCGTTTATCGATTGAGAATGCATTATATTCCCGATCATACCGGCATAGCGCTCGCCATGCGCACCGGTCTGAATCGGGAGAAAGAATTGCATCGGGTCTCAGCCGTTGAGCGTCCCTCGGGCAAGGGCGCAGGGGACGAGAACTTTCCGGTCGGCTCGTGGCTGCTGCCCGCACGGCTGCGCGGGCACATTGCGTCCTTTTATGCTTATGCGCGCGCGATTGACGATATCGCCGACGATCCCGATCTGGAACCCCAGGAGAAAATCAGGCGCCTGGACCGGTTCGCGAGCGCCGTGGCCGGACACGATTCCGGCGACCCCGCTCTGCGGAAGGCGCACGAAATCCGTCGCAGCCTCAGGGAGACCGGAGTCACGCACCGGCATTGCGTGGACCTGACGCGCGCGTTCAAGCAGGACGCCACCAAGTTGCGCTACGACGACTGGCACGACCTGATGGGCTATTGCAATTTCTCGGCCGCCCCGGTGGGTCGCTACCTGGTGGACCTGCACGGTCAGCCGGCCAGCGCGTACCCCGCGTCCGATGCCCTCTGCAACGCCTTGCAGGTGCTCAATCATCTGCAGGACTGCGCGGACGACTACGAGGCACTGAATCGGGTGTACCTGCCGCAGCGCTGGATGAACGAGGCCGGCGGCAAGGTTGACGATCTCGCGGCAACCCGCTCCACGCCTGCCTTGAGGCAGGTCATGGACAGGTGCCTGGACGCGACCGGCGAACTGCTCGTGCTGGCCAGGACGCTGCCCGGGCAGCTTCACGACCTTCGCTTCGGCATGGAAGCGGCGGTGATCGTGGCCATCGCCGACAAGCTTTGCGCCGAACTGCGCCGGCGCGACCCGCTGGCGGAACGGGTAGTGCTGAGCAAGGCGCAATACATGGGCTGTTTTCTGGTCGGCGTCGGACGCCTGCTGAGCGGCAGAAAACTGCGGCGCTTTCGCGAGGAGGCGAACGATGGCTGACACCCGAACCGCCGACACAAGACGACCGATCTGGCGGCGGTATTACCGCCCGCCGTTTATCGGCGTGATCGCCTTTTTCGCCGTTCTGCTGGCCTTGCCCCTGGCCCACTCCTTCGTGATTCTGGTGCGGGATCTTATCGGTTACGAGAATGCCGGTGGACTGTTTATCGGTGTGGGCGCCATTGCCGCGGCCCTCCTGCTGATCGGAATCAAGCGCAACGACGAAGTCAGCGGCACTCTGCTCGGGTTTGCGGCCGGGATGCTGATCTGGATCGGCTGGGCCTCGTATTCCTTCAAGTTCAACGAGGTCTCGCTCAATCTGCCCATGCCCGAGGTGGGGCCGGGCGTGAAGTGGCCCGCGCATCTGCTCTACATCCAGGGTTCCTTCGGCATCTGCGTGGCGACGCTGCTGTTCTTCGTGTTCAACAAGAACACGCGTTGCAATGCCTTTTACTGGATCCAGAAGAAGGGCCGCCTCAACCTCGGCGACCGGGAGCCGGGTCAGGGTCGCAATATCTGCCGCATCACGTTCCTGGAAACGCTCTATGTGACCTGGTTCTTCTACGGCGCTTCGCTGTTTCTCGGCGACGCCCGGTTCCTCGGTTACGGCCATCCCGTGACCTACGGCATTGCCGCCGTCCTGGCGGTCTGGGGATGCTGGCTGCTGTGGCGGCTGATGAAATTCACCCGCGTGATGGCGGCCATCCGTTACGCCATCCCCACCAAGGCCGTCTTCTGGATTCCTTTCGGCGAGCTGGCGCCGCGCTACGGGTTCTACGACGAGGTCTGGCTCAAGCCGCTGGAGTACTCGGCGGCCATGTGGACCGTGCTTGTGGTCTTTGTCGTGATCTTCCTTGCGACCGGGTTCCTGCCCCAGCGCCGCCAGCACTGACCATCAGCGCAACCCGCAGCCGGCCCGAGGTTGGCTTGTCCGACTACTTCCGGGCGCAGACCATCAGGTTTCCGTAAGCCCTGTTCTCCGCCAGGCACTTGTCCCGGAACCGGGGAATCCCTTCGCCCAGCTGGATCTTGTCCCTGTCGAACCCCGCCTCGACACAGATCCCGACCATATCCTCATCCTGCAGCGCACCCATGTAGGGCTCGTTGTTGAACCTTGCCATCCAGTCGCAATAGTACTTTTCAAGCGCCTTGTCCGGCACGATGTTATCCATGTGGATCATCAGGCCGCCGGGCGCCAGCAGGCGATGGCACTCCTTGTGGATGGCCCGGATGGCCTTGCGCGAGGTTTCGTGCAGCAGGGCGGTAGACACGATGAGATCGAAGCTCCCGTCGTCAAAGTTGGTGCGCTCCGCGTTCTGTTGGGAGAAATGGACTTCCTTGCCCATCGCGACGGCGCGGGCGTGGCCATAGCGAAGGCAGGTGGCCGCCACGTCGATCGCGTGGATTTCCGCATCCGGGAAGTGGTCGCAGTAAGCCAGGGTGGAGTGGCCCACCGTGCAGCCCATATCGAGGATCCGCCGCGGACCGGCATCGCTGAAATGGTCCTTCAGCCAGGCAACCAGCGTCCGGCCCATGCCGTCCAGGTTGGGGCCCAGTCGGCCCATGGAATAGAGGCGGTAGGTGCGGTCGAACTCGGCCCCGGCAAAGACATCGTCTTCGCTCATTTCCTGCTGGTAACTGCCGGGTTTGCAGTGAACGTCCACGGCCGCGAGGTACGGCGGCATTTCGACGCTGTCGTCCAGGGTCAGCGATCCCAGCGTGCCTCTGAAGGAATTGGCCCTGTCGATGAGCTCGGGCAGCTGCCGTTCGATGCTGGGGCCGACCGTGTCGTAGAGCACTTCCTGCGTGGTCCGCATCATGGAGCTCCACCACTTGTTGTCGGGCTCGTCTTCGAGGGCTTCGCGCAGTTCCTTGCGCGAGGGACAGGAGCCGTCCGGGCGTCGGGACAGGGGATTGTCGGCAAGGATTGCGGTGTTGCCGGCATGAAAGTTGTTGGTGGTGAAGACCCTCAGGGTCTTGACGAAACTCTGGGCCGACTGCTCGTCGTGGGTGGCTTCCGGAAACATGGCGTGGTCCGAGTTGTTGCGCATGTGTGCTCTCCCAGGCGCGTGCCTGTTGGCAACAAATAGAAGTGTCCGGTTTTAGAACAAATGAACTGTCCGGTTTGGGTGCAGCGCTCCACAGCGCCTGAAGGACGGAGTCCGAAGGGCGCTGTGGAGCGCTGAGCGGTCGGTCGCCCGCTACGCCGCGGCC
>CAYMQG010000056.1:0-4050 GCA_964392625.1 uncultured Gammaproteobacteria bacterium
GTGGCCATCCGGCCGTTGATCGTCAGCAGCAGGTCTCCGGGGCGCACCTGGTCGGCGGCGGGCGTGCCGGCCACGGTCCGTTCCGCCATCAGCAACTGGCGGCGTTCCCTGTCGTGCTCTTCCACCTTGAGCCGCCATTCCTCCGGCAGCCCGCGGCGCAGGGCCACCGACAGCGGCGCGCGTTGCCAATCGACCTCCAGCGAACGCCATGACGCCTCCCTCCGCAGGTGATCGAGCATCACCCGGACATGTTCGATCGGAAGGCCGGCGACGATCTCGTTGGGCCGGTTTCTCGAGCCCGACGCGAAACTGCTCCACAGGGCCAGGACCCGGGCCCGGGAATCCAGCAGCACGCCGGAGATCTGCACGTCGGCATTCTCCACTTCCAGTATTTCGAGGTTGGCCTCGCGAAAGCCGCCGAAATTCGACGGCATCACGTTGACCGGCTTCAGGTCGCCGGCTTCGTAGGACCGGATCACCGGCTCCAGGTCGGGACGAAAGCCGGCCAGGAAGATCTCCTCGCCCGCCCGGGGCGCCCGCGGAGCGAAGATCGCGGCCCGTAGCGGCGTGTCGCCCAGAAGGGCCGGGTCGTACTGAAGCACGGCCAGGTTATGCACCGGGTGGATCGCGGCGACCCTGGCCGTGACCTCCAGCGTTCCGTTGAAGGTCAGCACCGCGTCGCCCATGGTCTCCGGCACGGTATTGCGGTCCACGACCACCCAGCCCCGGTCGGTGTCCACGATCAGCCCGGCCCCGTAGTAGTGCTGTCCGTTCACGGCGGACACCACGTACGGCATGTCGAAGCGCACGTGCACCAGCGAAGGCGCTATCCGGCGCAGCCTCGAGTCGTCGAACTCGCGCGGCTGGGTCATCCGGGGCTCGGCCGGCTGCGCGGCCGGAGCGGGCGCAAGCGGCCGGCACGACCAGTCCTGGCTGGACTCGCCCTGTTTGCAGCGCTCGGCCGCGAACCAGCCCCGGCCGGTCCGGGCGCTGCGCAACTGGTTGGCCCGCGGGTTGCGCGGCGTGCTGTAGCGGAGCTGGACCACGTCTTCATGATCGAGCGCCGACAGCGCCTGTTCGACGTCGTCCAGCGTCTCCAGCGGCCGGCCGTTGATTTCGCGCAGGATCGATCCGTTCTCGATCGAGGCCAGGCCCAGCATGTAGCCGGGTTGCGCCACGTAGATGGTGTTCAGCGGCACGTTGAAATGGCGGGCCTGCTGATACGAGGTCGGGTGCAGAAAGGCGCCGCCGAAAGCGATGTATTCGCTCGGCGTAACCGCATGAAGGTCGCTGACTTCGATGACCGCTTCCATGACGCGGCCTCGGCGCTCGATCAGCAGCGCCACCGGCTCGCCGACGCTCTCGTCGAGCAAGGTTTCCAGGCGCAGGAAGTCGGGGAACTCCACGTCTTCGATCCGCAGCAGGATGTCGCCCGGCGTCAATGCGGATGACGCCGCCGACCCCTGAAGCGTAGAGCGCACGACCAGCAGGCCGGCGCTGTCCGGGAAGGCCGCCCGGGCGTCGGCCTCGGCTTCCTCTCCCAGCCCCAGCCGGCGCAGTTCGTCGTACGGTAACTGCTCGAAGGTGGTCAGCAGGCCGCCGCGCGGCACCGGCCGGCCTTCCTGCACGAGCGCCAGCGCCCGGCGGACCCGCTCCAGCGGCAGGAAATAGCTGCTTTGCGCACGCACCTGGCCGCCCGCGTTCAGGGCGACCGCGCGGCCCTGGATGTCGATGACCGGGCTGCCCGAGGAACCGCCCGAGGTGCCGGAAGCCGCCTGTATGTAGAAGGTATTGAAGTCGTTGTAGCGGCCGAATCCGTAGTTGGGGGCGGTCCGGTCCAGCCGCGCGATGGTTCCGGCAAGAATCGAGAACCGTTCGCCCGCATCGTTGCCCACCACCCGGATTTCGCGCCCGAGCTGCGCCGCTTCGGGGGCCAGCTCGAGGCCCTGCGGGCGGATGTGGCGAAGGCCGGCCGGGTCGTAGCGGAAGAAGCCGAAATCGTGCACCGGATCGGCGTACAGGCGCTCCAGTTCGATCTCCTCCTGGTTGGCGAACAGCGCCTCTCCCTTGACCGGGCCGGTCGATACGATGTGCCGGTTGGTCAGGATGATCCCGCGGCCGGCATCCACGACGAAGCCGGTCCCGTCGAGCAGCGTGTTGGACTCGGTGTCGAAGGGCCGTGTCTTGTTGACCCTCAGGGAAACGACCGAGGGGCGGATTTGCTCCAGCGTCTTGCGCCAGGCGGCCTCGTTATCCTGCGCCTGCGCGCTCAGGACCAGCAGCGTCAGTCCCGCCGCCGCCCAGGTCAATCTCATAGCCGTAGTTTTCCTTGAATTCACGCTCAAGCCGCTCTCGATCAAAACGATGGTTCTGCGTTCCGGCGCTGCCCGCCTTGATCGCGCCAAGCAGCGCCGCCAGCCTTCCCGAGTCCTTCCAGTCCCATCCTCTCACGATACCGTAAGCCAGGCCGGCCCGGAAGGCGTCGCCGCAGCCGGTCGGGTCAACGACATTTTCGACGCGGCACGGCGGAATGGTTTCGCATCGCTCCGCCAGGTAGATCTTCGCCCCCTGCGCGCCTTCGGTCACGATCAGCGCGCCGGTCTCGGCGCAGATCCGCTTGCGGTCCCAGCCCGTGGCGCGCTTCAGCATTTCCGCTTCGTAACTGTTGACGGCGACCCAGCCGGCCTTGCGGACGATCTCGCGCAGTTCCGCGCCGCTGAAGTTCGGGAGGCCCTGGCCCGGATCGAACAGGAACGGCAGGCCGGCATCGTGCATCTGCCTGGCGTGGTCGAGCATGGCCTGATGGCCGTCCGGCGAAATGAATCCCAATTGCGCGTCCGTTTCCGCCGGCAGCTCCCGGCAGTGGGCGTGGTTCATCGCGCCCGGGTGGAAGGCGGTGATCTGGTTGTCGTCCAGGTCGGTGATGATGTAGGCCTGCGCGGTGAGCTGGTCGGGCAGTTCGCTGATCAGCGCCGTGTCCATTCCCAGTTGCTCGATTCGCCGGCGGTACGGGTCGAAATCGCTCCCCGCCGCGGCCAGCATCAGCGGCCTGTCGCCCAGCAGCGCCAGGTTGTAGGCGATATTGCCGGCGCAGCCGCCGAATTCGCGGCGCAGTTCGGGAACCTCGAAGGCTACGTTGAGGATATGTACCTTGTCGGGCAGTATCTGTTCGCCGAAGCGCCCGCGAAACAGCATGATGTTGTCGTAGGCGAGCGAGCCGCAGACGACGGTGGTGCGGGCTCCGGGCATGGGACCGGCAGCCTCGTCAGTTAAAGGGACGCCCGGCCGGCGTCAGGATGCGCTCAGCGAAGCGAACTCCGTCGCAAAGTCCGCTTGCGCCTCGCCGTCCTCGGCGTGAATCTCGAACACCTTGTTGAGCGCCGCTTCGTCCGCCAGCGCCGCCACGCAGACCCGCGCCACGTCGGCGCGCGTGATCCAGATGCCCTCCGATTGGGTATCGCCCTGCTCGAAGATGATGGTCTGCATGCCGCCGGGATCGTCGCTCAGTCCGCCCGGGCGAACGATCGTGTACGGAATTCCGCTGGCCGCCACCGCTTCCTCGCCCCTGCGCTTCCAGAGCAGGATGTTGTTGAACATCCGGTTCAGGTAGTGATCGTCGTCGGTCACGCCCCGCGAAGAAACCAGCACGTACTGGCCGGCGCCGGCCGCCAGCGCCGCTTCGGCCAGGTTGCGGGCGCCCTCGAAATCGACGTGTTCCGCGGTGTTGCCGGGGCCTCCGCCCGCGCTTGCGCCGGCCGCGTTGATCACCGCCCCCACGCCGTCGAGCGCGGCGGCGATGCTGGCCGGATCCTTGAGGTCACCCACAACCGCTTCCACGTCCGCGCCAAGACGCTCGGCGGCCTTGGCCGTGTCGCGCACGAAGGCCCGCACCGGGTAGCCCTGCTTCACGAGTTCCGCGACGACCAGCGAACCGGTCCCGCCGGTGGCGCCGACCACCAGCACCAGGGGCCTGGATTCCTCCTGGGGCGCGGCCTGCTCGGCGGGCGCGTCGCCGCTCTGCCCGCAGGCGGCCGCAAACAGGGAAGCCGC
>CAYMQG010000057.1:0-11555 GCA_964392625.1 uncultured Gammaproteobacteria bacterium
ACTTTTGCGGTGTACATCTCCCCCGACTGCTCGTTAACCAGGAGCAGGTCGGTAAAAGTACCGCCCACATCCACGCCCAAGCGAAAGCTCATGCTATTTCTCCCGTGTGTATTTCAGTTCAGGCCTGCGCGCCCATCGCCACGTCGGGGAAAATTCCCGCGCGCGGCAGCATCGCAGGCAAATCGCCGTGGCCGAGCTGCTCGCGCAGCCAGCCACTGGTTTCGATGATCTTCTTGAGCGACACACCGGTCTCCACTCCCGACCTCGACAGTAGGTAAAGCAGGTCGTCCGTCGGAATGTTGCCGGTCGCCAGCGGCGCAAAGGGACAGCCGCCTATTCCGCCGATGCTGGCGTCGATGGAAGCCACGCCGGCGTCCAGCGCCGCCTGAGCGTTGGCCAGCCCGGTATTGCGCGTATTGTGCAGGTGCACCCGGATCGGCAGGCCGGGCAGACGTTCGGAAATACGCCCGAGAACATCGGTGATCTGCGCGGGCACCGCCACGCCGATGGAATCGGCGATCCCCAGTTCCACCGGGTCGCCCTCGGCCACTCGTTCGGCGTATTCCACCACCCGTTCCGGGGGTACTTCGCCCTCGAACGGGCAACCGAAGGCCGACGAAACCATGCAATTGGCCCGTATCCCTTCTTTCTTCGCCTGCTTTGCGATCTTCAGCCAGGCCTCGATGGATTCGAGGCTGGACACGCCCTGATTGCGCCGGTTGTAGGTGTCGCTGGACACCACGACCATGCCCACCTCGTCAATGCCGCAATCCCGGGCGCGCTCGAAGCCGCGCTCGTTCAGGACCAGGCCGATGAGAATCAGGTCGTCGCGCTTCGGCACGCCGCGAACCACGTCTTCGGCATCGGCCATCTGCGGAACCCGTTTCGGGTGTACGAAACTGACCGCCTCCACCTTGCGTATTCCCGCGTCCACCGCGCGGCGAATGAACTCCAGCTTGACCTCGGTCGGCAATACTTCCTCGGACTGCAGGCCGTCCCTCGGACCCACTTCCACAATAGAAACGCGGCGCGCGCTGGCAGTCATCGAAATGCCGTCCCCCTCAAACCAAGGCAGCGTATTCTATACAATGTATGTTCAAACTTCATCATGGCCCGAAGCCCTGAAGCAAGCAGGGCCGGGCTTTTCGCACGAAAAGGGGAATCAAGGACATGACGGAGAGGACCGGCCCGCTGGCCGATCTAAGGCTGATTGAACTCGGCGCGCTGCTGGCGGGCCCATTCTGCGGACAACTGATGGCGGATTTCGGCGCCGAGGTTATCAAGGTGGAAGCGCCGGACCGGCCCGACCCGATGCGCGACTGGGGCCAGGAGAAAGCCCACGGAATGTCGCTGTGGTGGCCGGTGATTTCCCGCAACAAGAAGGCGATCACGCTGAACCTGCGGGAGAAGGAAGGCCAGGACATCCTCAAGGAACTGGTCGCCAAGGCCGACTTCCTGCTGGAGAACTTCCGCCCGGGGACGCTGGAGCGCTGGAACCTCTCCTGGGAGGAACTGCACGACATCAACCCCGCGCTGATCGTCATCCGCGTGTCGGGCTACGGGCAGACCGGCCCCTATTCCTCGCGGGCCGGTTACGGCGCGATCGGCGAAGCGATGGGCGGACTGCGTTACGTGGCGGGCGATCCCTCCAGCCCGCCGAGCCGCGTCGGCATCAGCATAGGCGACCAGCTTGCGGCCACCTTTGCCTGCATCGGCGCGCTGTCGGCGCTGCATCACCGCGAGCGCACCGGCGAGGGGCAGATCGTGGATTCGGCGATCTACGAGGCCGTGCTCAACATGATGGAGTCGCTCGTTACCGAGTACCAGCAGGCCGGATATATCCGCGAGCGCACCGGCTCGATTCTGCCGCGGGTGGCGCCTTCGAACGTCTATCCCACGCGCGACGGCACCTACATTCTGATCGCGGCCAACCAGGACAGCGTGTTCCGGCGGTTGAGCGCGGCGATGGGGCGGCCGGAACTGGCCGACGATCCCCGTTACTCAAGCCATGCGGCGCGCGGCGAAACGCAGACGGAACTCGACGAACTCATCGCGGAGTGGACCGCCACCAAGGACGCCGCGGAGCTGGAGGCGCTCATGGACGAGAGCGGGGTTCCGTCGGGCAAGATCTACCGCGCGCCGGAAATGCTCGAAGACGCGCATTTCAAGGCCCGCGAGGCGATCGTTTCGACCATGCATCCGAAGTTCGGCGATCTGAAGATGCAGAACGTGGCGCCCAAGCTGTCGCTCACGCCCGGGCGGATACGGAGCCCGGCGCCGGAGCTCGGGCAGCATAACGACGACATCTACCGGGGCCTGCTCGACTACGACGACGACAAGCTCGCCGGACTGAAGGAACGGGGGATTATCTGACGATCATGGTGGAACTGGACCAGGACTACAGCCAGGCCGGATTCGGCGGCTCGATCCAGCCCGGGGCCAGGCCCGCGCTGCTGATCATCGACTTCGTACGGGCCTACCTGGACCCCGAATGCTCGCTCTACGCTGGCGTGGAGGAAGAACTGGCCCAGGCGGTGAACCTGCTGGGCGAGTGCCGCAAGGCAGGCATACCCGTTTTTCATACCTGCGTGGAATATGACGCCGCCGGCGTCGAGGGCGGCGTGTTCTACCGCAAGGTGCCGGCGCTGGCCAACCTGGTGAAGGGGTCGCCCTATTGCGCTTTCGGCGAGGGGCTGGAGCCGGCCGAGGGCGAAGTGGTGATCGTCAAGAAATACCCCAGCGCGTTCTTCGGCACCCACCTGGCGGCCACCCTCTCGTCACTGGGAGTCGACACGCTTTTGATCTGCGGGCTCACGACCAGCGGCTGCGTGCGCGCCTCGGCCGTGGACGCGCTGCAGTACGGCTACATTCCGATCGTCGTGCGGGAGGCCACCGGCGACCGCGACGAGCGGCCGCACGAGGCCAACCTGTTCGACATCAGCAAGAAATTCGGCGAAGTCATCGGCATCGACGACGCCCGCCGTTACCTGGCATCGTTATGATCGGCCCGATCAGTTGCGTGACGATCGCCGCGCCCGACCTGGGCGCGATGGAAGAGGCCTACGAGCTTCTGGGCTACCGGTCGACCGGCGGCGGACGGATTTCCGGGGAGCTGGCGAAGTTCTGGGGCGCCGAGGCGGTGGAAGGCGCGCAGTTCCTGCTCATGGCGCCGGCAACCACTACCGGATTCCATTTCCGGTTCGTGGAACAGCCGGAAACGGAAGGCTATGCGGCCTACCGATGCTGGGGCTGGAACGCGGCCGAGCTTATGGTCCAGGACACCGACGCGCTGGAGAAGCAACTGATGGGCACGCCCTTCCACATCCTGGGCCCGCCCGCCGACCTGTCCATCACCGACGCCATCCGCGCCATGCAGGTCCAGGGACCGGCCAAGGAATTCCTGTACCTCACGATGTTCAAGCGGAGAACGGAATTCGACGTGCCCGAGGCGGTCGATTTCGTCGACCGCACCTTCATCGTGATCCTCGGAGGGCCTTCGGTCGAGATGCTCGGCGACGCCTGGGGCGAGCGCTTCGGACTCAGCTACGGCGAACCCCGTCCGGTGCGAATCACGGTCATGGGACAGGTCTACGGCCTGCCCTACGATCACCGCTTCATGCTGAGCACGATGTCCCTTTCCGGAAGCAACCTGATCGAACTCGACAGCATGCCGGAAAACGCCGAGCCGCGCCCGTTGCGGGACGGCTGGCTGCCGCCGTCGATCAGCATGGTCAGCTTCATTTCCGATTCGCTGGGAGAACACACGCTGAAGGACCAGCCCGGCGCGCCTTACTACGGCCGTGAGGCCGGCATGTGGCGCGGTCCGGTGGGAGAGTGGGTGGAACTCATCGCACCCGCCTGAGCAATCCGCGAACCCGTGCTATTCTCCTGATGCTTACAGGAGGCAACCGAAATGTTTCGTAACGTTCACGCTCTGACGCCCGACGCCAATCACGACGAAGCGGCCCGAATGGACTTCGTTCGCGCGTTCCGGGCCCACCTTTCCGGCACGATCATGCCCGGCAATTTCTCCCTCTACGAGGAAAAGATCAAGCCGACCATCGAAAAGGAGACCGGGCGTCCGCCGCAGCACCGCGACGAGATCCGCAAGAAGATGATGGTGGAACCGTATTACCAGTTGTGGAGCGCGATGACCCGCCGCAGCCAGGAAATGATGTGGGACGCCACTGTGGACACGGTCGAGCGGCAGCTCCCGGACATGATCGAGGCCTTTCGGGCCACCAGCGGAGGCGCCGGCGGCAGCCTCGAGCTGAACCCGGACCTCGAGATCCCTCGCTATCACACGGTGCACGACATTCACATCCAGCCGGGCGGCTACCACACCGACCAGGTTCCCGACGACATCACGGCCGGCGCGCTGTACGAGACCGGCCTGCAGATGTACATGGCCGGAGCCTGGGGACCGGAAGGGGATTTCCTCGGTCACATGCTGTGCAACGGCATGCACAGCATCTGGCCGGACTTCCAGCCGAAGCGCATCCTGGACATGGGCTGCGGCGCCGGCAACAGCACCCTGCCCTGGGGCAAGGCGTTCTCCGATGCGGAGGTCCATGCCATCGACGTCGGCGCGCCCATGCTGAGATACGCCCACACGCGGGCGGAGTCGCTGGGCGTTGCGGTGCATTTCAGCCAGCAGAACGCCGAATGCACCGACTACGAGGACGGCAGCTTCGACCTCGTCGTATCGCACATCATGCTGCACGAGACTTCCAAGAAGGCCCTGCCGCGCATCTTCGCCGAAACCCGCCGGCTGCTTCGCAGCGGCGGCCGCATGCTGCACTTCGACATCCCGCGCGGCGACACCCTGTTCGACCAGTTCATGCACGACTGGGAGAGTTACAACAACAACGAGTCCTTCGCCCGCTGCATGACCGACATCGACCTGGTCGCCGAGGCGGTCAAGGGCGGCTGGCCGGCGGACGAGGTGGGACTGGAACTCATGAAGTCCAACCTGGACGTCACCCAGCGCAACTACTCCCGGGACGAAATGAGCTTCAAGTCGCTGGCCGGGATTCGCGCATGAGTGCAGGCGAGGAAGCGCCCCGCCTGCGCCGCACCGCCAAGGGAAAACGGCCGCGCTACTTTTCCGACCCGGCGACCGACCGGCTGCTGGGGATCCTGATGTCGCTGATCGGCGAGGTGTCGGTGCTGCGCGACCGGCTGGACAGCGTCGAGCGCCTCATCGAGGCGGGCGGCCTGTTCAAGCGCGAGGACATCGATCAGTTCCTGCCCGATGCGAAGGCCGAAGCCCAGCGGGAGGAAACGCGCAAGCGGTATATCGCGCGCGTGATGCGGGTGATCCAGAACGAGAAGGAAGAAAAGACCCCGGTGGCCGCCATGCCGCCGGTGGCCGAAGTCCACAGCCAGTTCGAGAAAGGCAACCTCTAGACAGCAGCGGGTCAGGCTTCGTTATCGGCGGCGCGCAACTTCAGGCCGGCCAGGTCCGCCGTCATCTGGATCTGGCAGGCCAACCGGCTGTTGGGCTTGCGCTCGAGGGCGCAGTCCAGCATCGCGTCTTCCATGTCGTCTATGGGAGGCAGCTTGTCGACCCACTCCTCGTCGATATAGCTGTGGCAGGTCGCGCAGGCGCAGCAGCCGCCGCATTCCGCAACAATCCCTTCGACATCGTTTTCCAGCGCAATCTCCATGAGAGTGCAGCCTTCGGGAACCTCGATATCGCGGGGGTTCCCCTTGCAATCAACAAAATGCACCGTGGGCATTGAAATACCCCTTCCTCAAAAGCTTGTGGCGGGTCAGCCGCCGTACTGGGCCAGCCGGGCCTCGAGGTCGCTGCGCCGCTTGACCTCTCTCCTCAGGTAGTTCTGCCACTGCGTGGCGGTTCTCCGGGTATCGCTGTCGCGCGCCGCGCGCGTGAAGGCGTCGCCGGCATCGTCGAACTTCTCCTGTTCGAACAGGCACTGGCCAAGCAGCATGTAGGTTCTGCTCTCGCTCTTCAGCTCGCCTGCCCGAATGGCCTGGCGGGCCGTCGAAGAGCAGTCCTCGTAGTCGCCCAGGGCGTTATACGTTTCCGCCAGCCGCATGTAGAGCTCTCCCTTGTCCTCCACGTCCTCCTCGCTCTCGGCTGCCTTGCGCAACGGGCCGAGGGCCTTGCGGTCCTCCCGAGCCAACTGCCAGGCCTGAGCCAGGTAGCGGTAATTAACGGCGGTCTCCTCGATTTCGCCGCTGTCCAGGCCCTCCTGCAGCACGACGGCGGCCTTGTAGGGGACTTCCGCCAGCATGAAGAGCTGGGCCATGGTCACCAGTTCGTTGCTCCGGTCCAGCAGCCCCTGGTCGTAGCAGCTCCAGAACGCCGCGAACTGATTGGCCTCGTCTTCCACGATGGAATAAAGCCCCTGCAACTGCATCCAGTATTGCTTCTTGGGCCAGTTTGTCAGGAGAGTCTTGCTGACCTCCAGGGCCTCGGGGAACTCCTCGAGTTCCCAATGCGCGGCCAGCAGGTAGCGCCACCAGTTCTCTTCGACCTCCATGCCTGTCTGCCTGGCCCGTTCTATCGCAATCTGGACGTTTTCCAGGGCGTTGCGCCAATCCTCCATCTGGAAGTAGGCCATGGCCAGGAGCATGTAGTCCTTGGGGACCGGGCTTGCCTGCGACTCGATCCATCTGCGCGCGAATACGACCGCTTCGCGATAGTTCTCCACCTGCATGTAGAGCTGCGACAGCGTCCTGATGGTCTGGTAGTAGAGGCCCTCGGGGATTTCCCCGGGGCCGCCGATCTCGAGTACGCCGAGGAAAGACCGGATCGCGCTCGGATAATCTTCCTTCTCGATGTGAATGAAGCCGTAGAAATTGTTGGTCTGGGCGCGTTCGTAGGGCGTAAGGCCGCGAAGCTCGGTGATCTCCCGCAGCATTGCCTCCGCGGTAACGTAGTCCTCAAGCTCCAGCGCCTCCTGCGCCCTGGAAAAACGCCTGTGCACCCTTTCGCTCATGGCCTCGGTGCGCCGCGTCTTCTGCTCCTCCTGCTCGCCCTCCTGGGCCTGCGCGAAACCGGCGGGAGCAAGCAGCGCGAGGCCGACAAGCCCCGCGAAGATCATGTTGAACCTGGCCCTCACCGCTTCAGTCTTCAATCTGGAACGTAATCCTGTGCCGTAGCCCGGGAACGGCGATGGCCGTGCCGTTCACCACCCTTGGCTTGTACTTGAATTTGAGCAGCGCCTGCACCGACGCCCGCTCGAACAGGGAACTGGTGCATTCGATGACGCTCACGTCCGCCGTGGTGCCCAGCGGAGTAACGGTGAACTGCAGGTCGCAGTAGCCTTCCAGCCCGCGCGACTGCGCCCGGCGCGGATACATGGGCGCCACCTTCACGATCGGCAGGTAATCGCCCTCCGCCAGGCTGAAATCGCCCAACTCGCCGTCCAGGCCCACATTCATGTCCGGATTGGGCGCCGACACGGCCACGGAAGAGTCGAGGTCCGAACTGTCCATGTCCTGCTGGGGAAGGTCGGGGGGCTGTTCATCCACTTCGGGCGGGCGCTCGGGTTTTTCCTGCTTGCGCTCGACCGTTTCCTCCCGCTTGACCCGCACGAAGTCGACAAAGCGCGCATCGAGCGCTTCGGTGATCGCCGCCTGACCGGTGGCGATCAGGAACTGCATGACCCAAAGAAGCGACAGCGCGGCGAAACCGCCGATGGCCAGGGCCACGAAGTAGCGCCCTACTCTCCTTTTGACTGTTTTCTGGTCTGTCATCTTGCCGTCTCCACTGCTGTTTGCCGAAAACGGGGGCTGCGTCTGACTTGACTCACGTCAGTCATCGCTGGCCGCAATCGATACGTTGAAGACGCCGGCCTGACGAGCGGAATCCATGACGCCGACCAGCGTTTCCGTATACGCCCGCTTGTCTGCCTGAATAATAACCGAACCCTCCGGGTTCTCCGCGTGCAGGCGTTCTATGTTGGCCCGCACCGCTCTGGGATCGACGCGGCGCCTGTCAATCCAGATCTCGTTCGCCGCGCTGATGGCCACCAGGATGTTGGCCTTCTCCTGCCGCACGGCCGTGGGCGCGTCGGGCCGGTTCACGTCGATGCCCGCCTCCTTGATGAAGGAGGCCGTAACGATGAAGAAGATCAGCATGATAAACACCACGTCCAGCATCGGCGTGAGGTTGATCTCGGCCTTGGCTTCCTCGCCGGCGGCCTGAATGATGGATCTGCGCATTAGTGCTTTCTCCAGTTGATTTGCTGCGTCCGGATCGGGGTTCAGTGATCCATGGTCAGGTGTTCTTCCAGGTCCTCGACCTCACGATCGGCGCGCCGGGTGAGGTAGGTCGTCCAGAAGACTCCCGACAGTGCGCCCACCATGCCGGCCATGGTGGGAATCGTGGCCTTGGACACGCCCGACGCCATGGACCGGGGATTGCCGCTGCCGGCGACCGCCATGACGTCGAACACTTCGATCATTCCGGTAACGGTGCCCAACAGTCCCAGCAGCGGGCACAGCGCCACCAGCGTCTGCACGATCGGCAGCGAGCGGCGCACGGCCATATTGAATTCCGAGATCATCCGATCGCGGATCTGGTGGGCCTCCCAGGACTGGCGTTCGTGGCGCTCTTCCCAGGCCTCGTAGATGGCGTCGCGCCGCTTGTTGAGTTCGACCCTGTAGAACACCAGCCGCTCGAAGACGAGCATCCACATCAGGAAGATGGTCAGCGCGATCAGGAACAGGACATCTCCGCCGAGTTCCATGAAATCACGGATCGCCTCGAAGGCGTCGTAGAACCAGCTAAACATGGTCAACGAAACCGATCAGCCGCTCCTCCGCTTGCGCGAACCTATGCCGCCGGCGCCTTGTGCTGCGCTTCCGAGTGTTCCGCCACGATGCCGGTGCTCTGCTCCTGCAGGATCTGCACGATGCGGCGGCTGCGTCCGCTCACCACCGTATGCAGCAACACCATGGGTATCGCGACGCTCAGGCCGAGCACCGTAGTGACCAGCGCCTGGGAAATACCGCCCGCCATCAGCTTGGGATCGCCGGTGCCATAGAGCGTGATCGCCTGGAAGGTCTTGATCATTCCGGTAACGGTTCCCAGCAGCCCCATAAGCGGCGCTACCACCGAGATGATCTGTATGAACAGCAAGGCCCGGTTGAGCTTGGGCGTTTCCCGGAAGATGGCTTCGCCCAGCTTGAGTTCCAGCGTCTCCGTGTCCACGTCCTTGTTGTCGTGGTAAACCGCGAGCACGCGACCCAGCGCATTGTCGTTCGACGGCGTGGAACTGCGGAGCTGCGCAGTTACCTTGCGGCTGGCCAGCGACAGCGTCACCAGGCGTTCCAGCGAAATCAACAGGCCGATGACGCCCAGGGCGAGGATGAGATAGCCCACCAGCGCGCCCTGCTGTATGCGCTCCACCAGGTTCGGTCGTCCGACCAGGGAATTGAGCACGCCGCCCAGCGTCGGGTCCAGCCCGAAGCGCACCACGTCGCCGGAATCCGCGTCCAGCAGGTCTTCCGTGCTGCCCGTGAAGCGGCCGGCCTCCGGCTGGCGGCCGAGCTCGGTCACGTTGCCGGTTTCCTGCCGATAGGTCAGGTACTTGCCGTCGGACACGATATTGAACAGACCGACGCGCACCACTTCAGTCGGCTCGCGTTCGCCGCCCAGCGAAATCACGTCGGTACTGAACCGCACGACTTTCGCCGATTCGGTCATTTCGCGCTGCAGTTCCCACCACAGCCGTTCCATCTCTTCTATGGACGGCAACTCGATTCCGGACCCCAGCTTCTCGACCAGCGAGGTGAGAAATGCCGTTCTTTCCGGATATTGCACATTCGTGAGCGAGTTCTCGAAATTGGAACGCGCATCGCCCGCCACCTGCTGGGTGACGCCGAAAAGTTCCTTGAGCGCGCCCAGCCGCTCGTCGCGGGTCTGCATCAGCGCCGCGATGCGGCGCTCGTTCTCGCCATAGGCGTTCTCCAGACGCTGACTGCGCCGTTCCTCGGCCGCCTTCTCGGAGTTCGCCTGGTCCAGCAGCCTCTGCTGCTCTCCGCGGGCCTGACGGAACTGCTCCTCTCGGGTGCGCATTTCCTCGTTATCGCGAACCGCGCCCTGTTCGACCAGGCGCAGCAGTTCATCCAGCGTCAGCGCGTCCTGCGCCTGCAGCGGAAAAGCCAGCAGCAGGCCCAGCACGGAGCCGGCAATTGTTCTTGTCATCGTCATTTATCCAGCCTCCGGCGCCGAAACCGGCAGCATCAAGAGGTCGGGCGCCACCTGCTGTTGCGCCACCCGCAGGCCCATGCGCACCTGATTGCGGTAACTGCCTTCAAGGTCCACCCAGGCCTTGGCATCGTCGTCCCACCTGCGCGTCGTGCTCTGGTCCGCGGTCTGGTAAACAAGCGAAACGCGGCCGACCCGCAGCACGTCCACTTCCAGCGTGGCGCCCTCATGCTCCACCGAGGCCTTGTAGGCTTCGATGGTGCGGCCGTAGTCGTTCTCGATCTGGTAGGCCTCGAGCACCTTGCGGAACTTCTCGGCAACCGTAACGTCCTCGCGTTCCATCAACTCGTAGAGTTCGCCCACCCGGCTGCGGCGCTCGTCCAGCAGGAAGGGCGCATCCGCCTCGACGAACAAATCCAGCGACTCGATCATGCGCACCATCAGCGGCAGCATCTGGCGGCCGGTCGCCTCGACTTCGTCGATGGCCTGGTTCAGCTTGCCGATATCGCTTTCCTGCCGGTCGATCTGCCGCTGCATCAGCGTATTGAAAACCTTGAGACCTTCGAGTTCCTTCAATACCCGCTTGTATTCGGTCTCCAGCGAGTCGGTCTCCTTGACGATGTCGTCGATCCGATTCTGCGACTGCCTGCCGGCCTGTGCACGATCGGCCTGGACCGACTCGATCTCCTCCAGCGTGGTCGCTCCCGCCAGCGCGGCTGCAGCCAGCAGCGCACCTGCGCACAACGACCCCCTAAGAATTGGCTTCATCAACAGCTCCCCCTGTACATCAAAGCGGGTACATGACCACCAGGCGGGTTCCAAGAGACCGGCCTGATGCAAGGCACGGCATATTAGCACAGCGGCCTTGACATGCGGGCCGCTTGGCGCATAATCCGCCCACATGGACGCGCGCCGCCCATCGCCGAGCCTCCACGCAGCCGCCATCGGCCTGCGTCCGGCTGCGCTCGCACTGCTTGCGGGGCACCGAAAGCGGGGTAAGGAATAGGCCCGGACAACTCCAGAAGCCTCATTTCAAACCCCGCTAACCGAACACCGGATGCGGGGTTTTTTCTATGGGCATAACCACCACCTGACGAGAACCTCAACATGAACCAGCAAGCCAATCAGGATCGCGTTCGCATCTTCGACACCACCTTGCGCGACGGCGAACAGGCGCCGGGCTGCAGCATGACGCTGCGCGAGAAGCTCAAGGTCGCGCGTGCGCTCCGCGACATGCGGGTGGACATCATCGAAGCGGGCTTTGCCGCGGCCTCCCCCGGCGACTTCGAGTCGGTGCGGGAAGTGGCCAATTCGATCAAGGGCGTCACCATCTGTTCGCTGGCGCGCTGCCACGAAGGCGACATCGAGA
>CAYMQG010000058.1:0-4831 GCA_964392625.1 uncultured Gammaproteobacteria bacterium
GGCATGAAGCCGCGAAAACGGTCTTTCAGGTTCCAGGGAGCTTGCATGGGAAGCGCCGTTAACGGCCGATTCAACTACACGGAAACATTGTTTTTGCCGGCCTGATTGTATGCCAGACGACCCCGTACAGCGCGCCAATCCATTCCACGACAACGACCCGCTGGAGACCCGCGAGTGGCTGGAGTCGATCGATTCCGTACTGCGCGAGCACGGGCCCGAACGCGCGGCCTTTCTCCTCAACCGGATCACCGACCGCGCCCGCCGTTCGGGCGCGCACATGGCCTATGCCGCCAACACGGCCTACCTCAACACGATCAACCGGGCCGACCAGCCCGAATACCCGGGCGACGTGGCCCTGGAGCGGCGGATCGAGAACTACATCCGCTGGAACGCCATGGCGATGGTCGTGCACGCCAACCGCAAGAGTTCGGAATACGGCGGGCATATCGCCACCTACGCGTCGGCGGCGACGCTGTATGAAGTGGGCTTCAACCATTTCTGGCGGGCCCCGACGAAGGAGAACCGCGGCGACCTCGTGTACTTCCAGGGCCACTCCTCACCGGGCATCTATGCGCGCGCCTTCCTGGAAGGACGGCTGACCCACAAACAGCTCGCCCGCTTCCGCCAGGAGGTCGGCGGCGGCGGCCTCTCGTCCTATCCGCATCCGTGGCTGATGTCGGACTTCTGGCAGTTCCCGACCGTATCCATGGGCCTGGGCGCGATGATGGCGATCTTCCAGGCGCGCTTCATGCGCTACCTGGAGCACCGCGGACTCGCCGAGATGGGCGACCGCCGGGTCTGGTGCATGCTGGGCGACGGCGAGATGGACGAGCCCGAGTCCCTGGGCGCGATCACGGTGCCGGTGCGCGAGCGCCTCGACAACCTGATCTTCGTGGTCAATTGCAATTTGCAGCGGCTGGACGGGCCGGTGCGCGGCAACGGCAAGATCATCCAGGAGCTGGAGGCGGCCTTCCTGGGCGCCGGCTGGAACGTGATCAAGGCCATCTGGGGTTCGCGCTGGGACCCGCTCCTGTCCCGCGACCACAACGGCCTGCTGCGACGGCGCATGGAAGAGTGCGTGGACGGCGAGTACCAGAACTGCAAGGCCCTTGGCGGCGAATACACGCGCGAGAAGTTCTTCGGCGCGATCGAGGGTCTGAAGGACCAGGTGGCCCACATGTCCACGGAGGACATCGAGCTGTTGAACCGGGGCGGGCACGACCGGGTGAAGATCTACGCCGCCTACGAGGAGGCGATGCGCCAGCAGGGCCGGCCGACGGTGATCCTGGCCAAGACCGTCAAGGGCTTTGGGATGGGCGAGGGCGGCGAGAGCAGGATGACCGCCCACCAGGCCAAGAAGCTCGACCTGGACGCGCTGCGGGAGTTCCGCGACCGTTTCAACATCCCGGTCACCGACGAGGCGTTGAAGGGCGAGAAGATTCCGTTCCGCAGGCCCGAGGAAGACAGCGAGGAGATCCGCTACCTGAACGAGCGCCGGCGCCGGCTCGGCGGCTACATGCCGCAGCGCATGACCAGGGCGCCCCGGCTCAAGGCCCCGGCCCTGAGCAAGTTCAAGTCGATCACCGGCGGTTCGGGCACGCGCTCCATCTCCACCACCATGGCGCTGGTGCGGATGCTGCAAATGCTGGTGCGCGACAAGACCATGGGCAAGCACGTGGTGCCCATCGTGCCGGACGAGGCCCGCACCTTCGGCATGGAGGGCATGTTCAAGCAGCTCGGGATCTATTCGTCAGTGGGCCAGCTCTACACCCCGCAGGATTCCGAGCAGTTGATGGCCTACCGCGAAGACATCAAGGGGCAGATACTGGAGGAGGGCATCAACGAGGCGGGATCGTTCTGCTCCTGGCTGGCGGCCGGCACGTCGTATTCGACCCACGGCCTGCCGATGATTCCGGTCTACATCTTCTATTCGATGTTCGGCTTCCAGCGGATCGGCGACTTCATCTGGGCCGGCGGCGACTCGCAGGCGCGCGGCTTTCTGATCGGCGGCACCTCGGGGCGCACCACGCTGGCCGGCGAGGGCCTGCAGCACCAGGACGGCCACAGCCACCTGGCGGCCGCCACGGTCCCGAACTGCCTGAGTTACGACCCCGCCTACGCCTACGAGCTGGCCGTGATCGTCCAGGACGGGCTCAGGCGCATGGTGGAGAAGCAGGAGAACGTCTTCTACTACATCACCACGATGAACGACAACTATCGCCAGCCGCCGATGCGCAGGGGCTGGCGTGAAGGCATTCTCAAGGGCATCTACCGGCTGCCGCGCGCGGAAGGGGGCGCCGCCGACGCCGAGCGGGTGCAGCTTTTCGGGTCCGGCGCGATTCTCAACGAGGCCGTTGGCGCGGCCGATCTGCTGCGGAAGGAATACGGCGTCGAGGCCGACGTGTGGTCGGTCACCAGCTACAACCAGTTGCGCCGCGACGGCATGGCCTGCGAGCGCTACAACCGCATGAACCCCGGCAGCACGCCGCGCCGACCGTACCTGGCCGAAGCGCTGGGCGACGCCACCGGGCCGTTCATCGCGGCCAGCGACTACATGGCGGCGCTGCCGGACTCGATACGGCAATGGGTGCCGGGGACGTTTATTACGCTGGGCACCGACGGGTTCGGCCGCAGCGACGGCCGCTCCGCGCTCAGAAACCACTTCGAGGTGGACGCCCGCTACATCGCGGCAGCCGCGCTCTCGGCGCTGGCCGCGGACGAGCGGATCGACCCGGAAAAGGTGTCCGAAGCGATGAAGAAGTGGGACATCGATCCCGGAAAGGCCGATCCTGTTACGCTCTGATAGTGAGAGATAAGAGACGTTAGAAGAATTTAGCGCGTGTAGTCCGAGAAATGCCCGACGTTACCCAAGTTCGCGTGCCCGGCCTGGGCGAGTTCACCGACGTGGAAGTCGTCGAGGTCACTGTGGCCGCCGGCGAGGAGGTAGCGGCCAACGATCCGCTGATCACGCTGGAAACGGAGAAGGCGGCCATGGACGTGCCCGCGCCGTTCGACGGGCGCGTGGTCAGCCTGAAGGTGGGCGTGGGCGATACGGTCAACGAGGGCGACGTGATCGCGGAGCTGGAAGGCGAGGCCCCGGCGCCGGCGGAGCCGGACGAGTCCGCGCCGGCGGCAGCGGATTCCGGCACCGCTCCCGCGCAGGTCGCGGCAGCCGCTGCGCCCCGGACCACGGGCGCGCCGTCTGCGCCGGCGGCGGCGCAGCAGCTTCCTTCCGCGCCCGGGACGCTCCCGCCCATCGACGAGGAAGGTTTCTCGCGGGCGCACGCCTCGCCCGCGGTGCGCAAGTTCGCTCGCGAGCTGGGCGTGAACCTGGCGGCGGTCACCGGATCGGGGGCGAAGGGCCGGATCCGCAAGGCCGACGTCAAGGCCTGGGTGAAGCTTGCGCTGGAGCGCGGCGCGCCCGGCGCCGGATTGCCGGAAGTCCCCGAAGTCGATTTCTCCGCGCACGGAGAAATCCAAGTGGTCCCGCTGGGCCGGGTCCAGAAGATTTCGGGTCCGCGGCTCTGGGCGAGTTGGGTGAACGTTCCGCACGTGACCCAGCATGACGAGGCCGACATCACCGAGGTCGAGGCGAGACGCAAGGCGCTGAAGGCCGAACTGGCCGCCGCCGGCGTGCGCCTGACGCTGCTGGCCTTCGTGGCGCGAGCCACCGTGCTGTGCCTGAAGGAGTTCCCCACGGTTAACGCCTCGCTGACCGACGGCGGCGCCGCGCTGGCGCTCAAGAAGTTCGTGCACCTGGGCTTCGCCGCCGACACCGAGCGCGGCCTGCTGGTCCCGGTGATCCGCGACGCCGACAGGCTCGACATCGCCGGCCTGGCGCGCGCGTTTCAGGAGTTGTCCGGCAAGGCCCGCGACGGCAAGTTGGCGCCGGACGAGATGCAGGGCGGTTCGTTCACGATTTCGAGCCTGGGCGGCATCGGCGGCACCGCGTTCACGCCCATCATCAACGCACCGGAAGTGGCGATCCTGGGCGTGTCGCGGGCCCGCATGATGCCCGTTTTCGGCGAAGTCGGGTTCCGGCCGCGGATGATGGCGCCGTTGTCGCTGTCCTACGACCACCGCGTGATCGACGGGGCCACGGCGGTGCGATTCACGACCCGCCTGTGCGCGCTGCTGGCCGACGCCGACCGGCTGCTCGCTCCGGTTGACGACCACGGCGAAGCGGAGAACGGCGAGTGAAGACCCAACTGGCGGTGCTGGGCTCCGGCCCCGGAGGTTATACGGCGGCTTTTCGGGCCGCCGATCTGGGTATGGAAGTCACGCTCGTCGAGCGCTATTCCACGCTGGGTGGCGTGTGCCTGAACGTCGGCTGCATTCCGTCGAAGGCGCTGCTGCACCTGGCGCGGGTCATGGACGAGGCCGAGCATGTCGCCGAAGCGGGTATCCGCTACGCCGCGCCAATGCTGGAGCCGGCCGAGACGCGCGCCTGGGTCGAGGGCGTGGTGGGCCGCCTGACCGGCGGGCTGGCCGGCATGGCGAAGAAGCGCAAGGTGACGGTGCTCGAGGGCACGGGGCGGTTCGCGGGCCCGAACAAGCTGGCCGTGGAAACGGCTGGCGGCGTCGAAACGCTGGAATTCGAGCAATGCATCATCGCCGCCGGCTCGCAAAGTCGCCCGCTGCCCAACCTGCCCGACGACCCTCGGATCATGGATTCGACCGACGCACTGCTGCTGGACGACATTCCCGAGCGCCTGCTGGTGATCGGCGGCGGCATCATCGGCCTGGAGATGGCCACCGTGTATGCGGCGCTGGGCAGCGAGATCACGGTGGTGGAGGCGCTGGACCGGCTGATGCCGGGGCCGGACGCCGA
>CAYMQG010000059.1:0-8827 GCA_964392625.1 uncultured Gammaproteobacteria bacterium
TGCCGAACCGATCACGCTTCGGCTGCACACCTTCAATTCACCCAACGCCCTCTCCGTGCGTTCGTTTCTCGTTCCGTGGGCCGGAGAGATCGAGGAGCGCTCCGGGGGACGGGTTCGGGTTCAGGTGTTTCCGGCGATGCAACTGGGCGGAAAGCCATCCGATCTCTATGGACAGGCGCGCGACGGCGTGGTGGATATCGTCTGGACCTCGCCGGGCTACTCGCCGGGGCGATTCCCGTTGACGGAGGTGTTTGAACTGCCGTTCGTATGCGCCGACGCGGAAGCGACCAGCCAGGCCATGATGGAGTTCTATCGCAAATGGATGCGGGATGAATACGCGGACACGGTTCCCCTGGTGTTTCATACCACCGCACCCGCCCATATCCACACCACCGATCGGCCGGTTCGCCGGCTCGAAGACTTTGCAGGCCTGAAGATTCGGGTCCCTTCGCCCGCCAGCGCCGCGACCGTGGAGGCCCTCGGCGCCGTTCCGGTCGGCTTTCCGATTTCGGACGTCTATGAAGCGCTGTCGCGGGGCGTCGTGGGTGGCGTATGGGTGGCCTGGTCCATCATGCAGCCCTTTCGCCTCCATGAAGTGACTCGAACCCATACCGAGGCGTCCCTCGCTTGCGTGCTGTTCGTGCTGGCGATGAACAAGGCCCGCTACGCCGGCTTGCCCGAGGACATCAGGAACGCGATCGATGGGACCACCGGCATGCCGCTCGCCAAGCGGCTGGGGCGGTTGTGGCAGGACGATGAAGAGACGGGCCGCAATCCCGCCGTGCAACGCGGCAATGCGATATTTCCGCTTTCGGAACCGGAGCGCGAGCGCTGGATAGCGGCTACCAGGCCGGTGATCGACGCATGGTTGGAGAGAGTGGGCGCCATGGGACACGACGGCGAAGCCGTGCTGGCGGATGCCAGGCGCCTGGTGGCGAAGTACGGCAATGAACCCTGACGGCTGGCTGGAGCGGCTGACGCGAGCCGTAGCGCTGGCGGGAGGCCTGTTGCTGGTCGGGGTGATGGGGATGACGGTAGTGAGCGTCGTCGGGCGCTACATGTTCAACGCGCCCGTCCCCGGCGATTATGAAATCACCGAACTCGCCATCGGGATCGCGGCGTTCGCCTTCTTCCCGTACTGCCACATCACCAACGCCAATATCGTCGTGGAGCTGTTTACCGGGAAAATGCCTCCACGATTCAGGGCGGCGCTGGACGCGGTGCACAACGTCGCGTTTGCGATCGTCGCGGGCCTGATCACCTGGCGCCTGTTCATCGGTGCGATGCACAAGCTGGACGATGGCGAGACGACCGTGTTTCTGGGCATTCCGGTCCACTGGGCGTATTTCTCTTCCCTTCTCGGAGCGGGACTGCTGACGATGGTTTGCATTCTGTTGCTCTTTCGCCACCTGAAGACTTCGGCACGATGACCAGCGTCGAATTCGGCGCCCTGATGTTCGGCGTCTGCCTGCTGCTGATCGCGCTGAGGATGCCGGTTGCGGTGGCCATGTTCGTGACCGGCGGCTTCGGTTTTGCCTCGCTCGCGGGATGGCCGGCGTTCCTCAATCTGCTGAATACCGTGCCTTTCGGGCGCGTATCCAGCTATACGCTGTCCGTCCTGCCCCTGTTCCTGCTGATGGGCCAGTTCGCGACCCGGGCGGGGCTCGGGCGCCTGTTGTTCGAC
This sequence comes from uncultured Gammaproteobacteria bacterium, assembly GCA_964392625.1. GTDB lineage: Bacteria > Pseudomonadota > Gammaproteobacteria > Steroidobacterales > Foliamicaceae > Foliamicus. The sequence continues at coordinate 1,685 of CAYMQG010000059.1, forward strand.
TCGGCCCGTGCCTGGACGGGCCATTATCGCGGCGGACTGGCGATCTCGACCATCTTCGGCAGCGCCGCTTTCGGCTCCATCTGCGGCTCCTCGATCGCTACCGGCGCGACGATGGCCTCCGTGGCCCTGCCCGAGATGAAGCGCCACAACTATTCCGGGGGTCTGGCCACCGGCGCCCTGGCGGCCGGCGGGACGCTTGGCATCCTAATCCCCCCGTCGGTCATCCTGGTGATCTACGCGGTCATCACCGAGCAGTCCATCGGCAAGCTGTTTCTGGCCGCACTGGTACCGGGACTGATCGCGACAGTCGGTTATACGATTGCGATCGCCGTCTATGTGCGGCTCAAGCCCAAGGCCGGTCCCGTTGTTGAAGCGGTGCCGATCCGCCAACGCTTCCGCAGCCTGGGCCTGGTGTGGCCGGTTGCGCTCATTTTCCTGTCGGTAGTCGGCGGCATTTATTTCGGCCTGTTCACCCCGACGGAAGGCGCCGCCGTCGGCGCGGCGGCCACCGGCCTGGTGGCGCTCGTGTCGGGCCGGCTGAGCTGGGGGGCTTTGGCGTCGTGTGTGCTCGAAACGGCGAAAACGACCGCGATGATCTTCCTCATCCTGATATCGGCGCAGATACTGAACAGCTTCCTGGCGCTCTCGCAGGTCACGACCGAGCTGGCCGACGCGCTGACGGGATCCGGACTGTCGCCGATACTGATCCTGGTCGGGATCCTGCTGATCTATCTGGTCCTTGGCTGCGTGATGGACAGCCTGGCCATGATCCTGCTCACGGTCCCGGTCTTCTTTCCGCTGCTGACCGGGCTCGACTTCGGCTTTACCGAGGAGCAGATCGCGATCTGGTTCGGAGTTCTGGCCCTTTTCGCGGTGGAGATCGGCCTGATTACGCCGCCCATCGGCCTCAACGTCTATGTGATCAACTCGCTGGACCGGGAAACCTCGCTCGGGGAATCATTCAGAGGCGTCGTTCCGTGTCTTTTGAGCGGACTCGTCGTGCTCGCTCTCATCCTGTCCATTCCCGCCCTGTGCCTGTGGCTGCCGGGGCTGCTGTAGTGCTCGCTTGCGCCGCACCGGGTAGGCAGGCGCCATGAACGAACTGATGCTGGCCGCGCGAGTGAATCGTCTCGGCACGGAAAGCGCATTCGACGTCCTCATGCGTGCGAACCGCCTGGCGGCGGAGGGTTGTGACGTCGTCAACCTCGGAATCGGACAGCCTGACGCCAAACCGCCGAAGACGGCGATCGAGGCCGCCCGCAAAGCGCTGCGGGACGGCGATCATGGCTATACCGATCCGCCGGGCCTGCCCGTGCTTCGGGTAGCGGTCGCGGCCGACCTGCACCGGCGGCTTGGCGTCGATGTCGCGCCCGACCGGGTCTTCGTTACGCCCGGCGCCAAACCGGTCATGTTCTTTGCGATGCTCCTGTTCGGCGAGTCCGGGGCGGAGATCCTTTACCCGGATCCCGGTTTTCCGATCTATCGCTCGATGATTGATTTTTCCGGAGCCACGGCGATACCGTACCGGTTGGAAGAATCGCGCAGTTTTTCTGTCGAACCGGAATCCGTTCTGTCGCAGGTCACGGAGCGCACTCGACTCGTCATCCTGAATTCGCCCGCCAATCCAACCGGCGGCGTAACCGCCAGGCAGGACATGGACCGCCTGATCGACGGACTGCTGGAGCATCCCCGGGTCGCCATTCTTTCCGACGAGATCTACGACCAGATCTTTTTCGATGAAAGCCGCCCTCCGAGCCTTCTTGAGTACCCCGCAATTCGCGACCGGCTGATCGTGCTGAACGGCTGGAGCAAGACCTACGCAATGACGGGATGGCGCCTGGGGTACTCGGTATGGCCACGGCCGCTCGTGGACAAAGTCACGCGGCTTGCCATCAACTGTCATTCCTGTGTGAATACCGCCGTCCAGTTGGGCGGTCTCGCGGCGCTGCAGGGGGCGCAGGACACCGTGCGCGCGATGGTGTCGGAATTCGCTTCGCGCCGAGCGCGCCTGGTCGACCGGCTGAATGGGCTTTCCTCGTTCTCCTGCCGGGCGCCCGGCGGCGCGTTCTATGTTTTTCCGAATATCACGAATACGGGATTGTCGGGACGCACGTTTCAGGATCGCCTCCTCGCGGAAGCGGGAGTCGCCGTGATAGACGGGACGAGTTTCGGCGCGGCCGGGGAGGGGTTCGTCAGGATTTCATTCGCGCTCGATCAATCCCGCATTGACGAGGGCATGGATCGAATCAGCCGGTTCGTTTCGAACCTTTAACCGGGCTTGCGTCAGGCGAGCGCCGTCTCGAACAGGACCAGCAGGCGGCTCCAGGCCCGCTCTGCCTGCGCTTCGTTGTAGACCGAGGAATCCAGCGCGCACCAGCCGTGCAGCGCCCCCTCGTAAACCTCGATTTCAGCGGGCAGTCCCGCGGCATCGAAGGTCTCGCGCAGCACGTTCTTCGCTTCGGGGTCGCTACTGTCGTCGTTCTCGGCGATCGCGAACAGATAGTGCGCTTTCATTTCCTCAACCAGCAGGTGCGGGCTGTCCGGCCCGTCGGTCACGAGCCCGCCGCCGTGGAACGAGGCGCCGGCGCCGATACGGTCCGCTCGCGCCCAGGCGGTGCGCATCGTCATCGGGCCGCCCATGCAGTAACCGGTGGTGCCCATCCTGCGGTTCGGATCGACGGCCGCCTGAGCGTCGAGGAAATCGACAAAGGCCCGCGCGTCGGTGACGTGGGTTTCGGCGCTGAGTTGCTGATAGAGCGGAAACACCGTGTTCCGGACCGACTCGTCCTGAAAGGTCGCGCCTTCGGGAACGACCGGCGCGCGCGCCGAGCGGTAGAAGGGATTGACCACGAGGACCGAGTAGCCCGACTCGGCGAGCCGCCGGCCCATCTGTCTGAACGCCGGTCGCAGGCCCAGGATGTCCGGCCACACCAGGACACCGGGATGCCTTCCGGACGCAGGGTGCACGAAATAGCCGTCCGCAACGCCGTGGGGCGTCGTGACTTCGACATCCTGCTCGGTAACCTCCAGCGCGTCTGCCGGCCGCGGCAGCAGCATCGCGAGTCCGGCCCCTGCCGAAAGCGCGTTGAACTTGCGCCGGCTCAGTTCGTTCTTGTTATTCAGATACTCGCGGGATTCCCTGAATGTCCGGTCGTCGCACATGATTTCTTCCTCGTTGCCGTTTCGGGCTAGCTCAGGTCGTTGATGATGTTCTCGATCAGCTCGGTACGGGCCTTGAGACGGGCGGCCGTTTCGTCCTGCGAGGGCGAATAGGATTCGATGTCCTCGCTCGACAGCACGTTTTGCCCGGCAAGCAAGGCTTCGTGCGTGCCGAGCCGGTCGCGCAGGACGCAGATTTCCATCGCCAGCCGCCAGATGACCGCTACCAGCTGATCGGGGTTCAGTTCCCGGATCTGGCGCGGGCGCGGCAGCTTGTGGGGCCGCGCGGCATCGTCGCCGGCGGCCGTCATTACGACTTGACTCCGCCGAATATGAAGTAGTGGCCCGAACCCAGGGGGTCGTATTCGGCGAACACGCGCTGCGGTTCGAAGCCGCCGTCTATCAGGGCCTGCCGGACGTCGGTGTCGGCAAAGCCGGTCCAGAACGGTTCGCCGTTGTTGACTACCTGCCAGTGGTTGGTGACCTGCTTGGTCATCGTCAAACGGTCGGGCTGATACGGAACATCGGCATTCAGGAGGATCCCGCCTGGCGCCAGCAGGCGATGGGCTTCGGCCATGATGCCGGGCAGCACGTCATGCCAGGTTTCGTGGAACATGATGTGCGACACGATCAGGTCGAACTTGCCGCCGGCGAAGCCTGTGTCGCTCGCGCATGCCTGCCGGTAATTGATCGCCAGCCCCTTGTCTTCGGCCCAGACATGGGCGAAGCGGAGGAAAGGCGCGGACAGGTCCACGCCCCAAACGTCCGCATCCGGGAATGCCTGCTTGTAGGCAATGGTGTGGACGCCGACGCCGCAGCCCATGTCGAGCACGGATCCGGGTTCGACATCGGGGAACCGGCGTCCGAGAGCGCCGAGGACATATTTCCCCATGCTCGGGTCGCCGACCTCGTCGCCTTCGGACAGGCCCTTGGCGGCGCGATAGAGCTCGCCCGTGCCCATGTAGTCCATGCCCAGGCGCAGGCTGGTATCGGTCGCCAGCCCGAAATAGCCGCCGGGCTGGCGATGAATCTCCACGCGGCGGATGGGATCCGGGGGTACGAAACCCTCCTCGAGTTCCAGGCGCCCGTGCGGTTCCTGATTCGCCAGTTCCTCTCGCCGCGCTTCAAAGTCCGGCAGCAGCCGGTCGCAGGTTTCGCCCACCGTCTCCCACATCAGGTTCTGGGAGGTAAACACCGAGCTGCCCCAGAACTGGTATAGGTGGTCCTCGCGAAACGCTTCGGTTCCCTCGGCGCGGTTCTCCGGTTCGCGCCCGCGCGCCTCGACGAAAGCGGGTTTGAGGTTTTCCTCGTAGTGACCCGCAAGGCGCGCCTCCAGCGGGCCGTTCAGGTAACCCTTGAGCGCGCCTACGAATGCGTGCCGTGACGCCTCGTCATGGGTGGGTCGGTAAACGTCCTTCAGTGTCGGTTTCTGCATGGTCCGGGTCCCCGGTCAATGTGTGTTTCCCCTGTGCCGTAAGGCTATACAGAATCGGCGCCGTTGGCTAGTGGCGGCGGCAACACGGTGCGGCCAGCCGATTGAAATCCTTTTTTACGGGGAATAGGGCAAAATCCGCCCTTCAGCAGTGATTCATCCGGGACTTTCCGAAGGAGAAACCTATGCAGTGCGTGCAGTTGACGGCGTCCGGCCTGGAGAACCTCAAGGTCGTATCGGGCGATGCGCCGGAGCCGGGGCCCGGTGAGGTGCGTGTGCGGATGCAGGCGGCCGCGATCAACTACCGGGACTTCATGATCTCAGCCGGCATCTACGGCGGCGGCAAGGAATATCCGCTTATTCCACTGTCGGACGGGGCAGGGGAGGTCGAATCAGTCGGCTCGGACGTCACCGGGTTTCAGCCGGGCGACCGCGTCATGACGGTGTTCTGGCAGGACTGGGAGACGCAGCCGGTGAGGCCCGGCGTGCGCACCCGCACCACCGGATGCGAGGCGCCGGGGGCACTCACCGAACTGGGCGTGTTTCCGGAATCGGCTTTGCTGCCGGTGCCCGACGAAATGTCCACGGAAACGGCGTCGTCGCTGGCCTGCGCGGGCGTGACGGCCTGGACCGCGCTGCATTGCGGCGGCCCGCTGGGGCCGGATTCGAAAGTGCTGCTTCTGGGCACCGGCGGCGTATCCATCTTCGCCCTGCAAATCGCAAAGGCCTTCGGAGCGACCGCGGTCATCACCTCGTCCAGCGACGAGAAGCTGGAGCGCGCCACGGAACTGGGCGCCGATGAAACGATCAACTACAAGCAGACGCCCGACTGGGGAGCGGAAGCCTTCCGACGCGCCGGCGGCGGCGTTGACGTGGTGGTGGAGACCGGTGGAATGGGCACGCTGGGCCAGTCGTTGCAGGCTCTGGGGCTTGGCGGCTCGATCGGGGTACTGGGCGCGCTGGGCGGCGTAAGCGCCGAGTTGAACGCCATGGGTCTTATCGGAAAATGCGCCGGAATTCATGGAATTACGGTGGGCGCCCGCGACGATCACCGGGCGCTGAGCGCACACCTGGTCGAACACGGCATTTCTGCCGTGATCGACCGCGAGTATTCCCTGCCGGAAGGCCCGGAAGCCATCGGGTCGATCGCCCGGGGCGCGCACTTCGGCAAGCTGCTGGTGAGAATCGGCTAGAAGCCACGATGCTTGCGGCGCAAGGGCTGACTCTCTGGCGCGGGGACCGGCGCCTTTTCCACGAACTGTCCTTCAGCCTCGCGCCGGGCGCACTGCTGCTGCTCAAGGGACCGAACGGTTCGGGCAAGACGTCGCTGTTGCGGGCCCTGGCGGGCCTGCTGCCGCTGGAATCCGGATCCGTCGAGCTGCGTGGCGTCGAGTTTCGGAGCGACCCCGCGCGCTACCTGCGCAGCCTGGGATGGCTGGGCCACAAGGACGGAGTCAAGGGTGAATTGAGCGTGCGCCGCAACCTGGTCTTTACGTTGCGGCTTGCGGGGGCGACGGGAAGGGAGCACGAACTGCTTGAAAAGGCGGGCTTGAGCGGCCTGGAGGAGCGGACCGCCTCACAACTGTCGTATGGCCAGCGCCGGCGGCTGGCACTGGCCGGTCTGATCGGAGCCGGGCCGCCGCTGTGGTTGCTGGACGAGCCGGACGCCAACCTGGATGCGCAGGGCAGGGAGTGGTTGCAGCGGGAACTCGGTTCACATCTCGACGGTGGCGGCTGTGCGGTGCTGGCGGGGCATCGGATGGATTGGCATTTCCGCGGGCCGGTGCTGCAATTGTTTCTTGGGGTCGGCAGATGAGAATCTGGCTGTCAGTGCTGCAGAATGAATTCTTGATCTACTTCAAGAAATGGATACATATCATTATAAATATAGCCTTTTTTCTGATCTCAACGTCGCTTTTTTCCATCGTTGCCGGATTGGAACCTGAACTGCTTGCGCAGTGGGGCGCCGGTGTGATCTGGGTCGTGGCCTTCCTCTCGATGCTGCTGGCGATGCCGCTCTTGTTTCAGCCCGACCGCGACGACGGGACGCTGGACCTGATGCTCCTGAGCGCCGTCGATCCAGCCTGGCTGGCGCTGGCCAAGGCGCTCGCCAACTGGTGCGTCTTCGGGCTGCCCCTGGTGCTCCTTTCACCGCTGCTGGCCGCCAGCTATGGGATGGAGGGATCGGCGTTGCTGGTACTTCCGGCCACGCTGGCGCTGGGGACGCCGGCGCTGATCCTGCTGGCTACAGTCGCTGCGGCGCTGACCGCGGGACTGCGCCGCGGCGTGGGTTTGCTGGCGCTGCTGGTCCTCCCGCTGGCGCTGCCGGTTTTGCTGTTCGGCGTGCGCGGAACGGAGCTGGCGGTGGACGGACTGCCGGCGGGCGCGCCGCTGATGATGCTGGGCGCATTCCTGCTGGTGGCCGTGGGGCTTTTGCCCTGGGCCGCGGGTGCTGCTCTGCGCGCCACCGCAAACTGAATGCCTGGGAGTGGGGGCATTGTCCCCACGGCGTCCCGCCCTCCGGGAAGGCCAGACGTCTTCCCACCCAGCGT
>CAYMQG010000060.1:0-24190 GCA_964392625.1 uncultured Gammaproteobacteria bacterium
CGGGTCAGTTCGTGGCGGCGCAGCGTGCCCGCGCGGTAGCTCTCCACCGAAACCAGCAGCACGATTCCGGTTTGCGCATGGTTCCCGCTCCGTACCCGATATACGTAATAGGCCGGCCTGGCATCGCGGGCGATCACACCGCTCGCCAGGAATTCATCAAGCGTCCGCCGCGCCCTGGCGTAGCCTTCCTCCGGCCCGCTGTTGCCGGAGTCGGACATGGTGGCCTCCGGCAGCGACAGGCGGAAGAAATCGTGGGGCCGGCCGGCGATTCGTGATCGGGCTTCGTCAATGCTCACTACGTCGTACGGCGGAGCGATGGTTTCGGAAGCCTGTCCCGGCGAGGGACGCAATGCGCTGAAGGGTGCTACCTGAAGCATGCGGGGGACCAGGTCGAAGCGCTCATTTGCGGCGAATCAAGAGTGCCCGCGAGGGGCATGTTGCGAGGGCTGGCGACCTCGCTCCCGGGGCTTCGATCATGGGAATCAGATCAGGTCGAGCACTTCGAAGGCGACGCGGTCGCCGGACTCCAGCGCTCCTTCCATCCCGCGGTTGGCCACGGCCGTGTGTTCGCCGCAGAAGTGCACCCGGCCGTGCTGTTTCCCCACCTCCGGCGCGTACTTCATGACCTGGCCGGGCTTCCAGACCGCCCAGTCGCCCGCCGAGTCGGGATCGTTGAACCACGACTGGTAGGCCATGACCTCAAGCTGGCCCTTGGCGGCGGGGCGCAGGCGCTCGATGTCCGCAACGATGCGGGCAGCAGCTTCCTCGTCCGACAACTGGTCCTGCTCCACCGCCAGAGCGCCGCGCGTCCAGCTCGTGAGGCTGGTGACTTCGTCCGGCGTGTCGCCCTTGCGCTCGCCGACCACCATTCCGGCCAGCGAATCGGTCCACATGTTGGGCGACAGGCCGTCGTCCTCCCAGAAGGGACGCTTCGCGACCATGTGCAACTGGTTGAGTATCTGGGAATCGACGTTTTGCGCGGCCTCGGCCTGCAATCCTTCAAGCCCGGGCTCCAGGTTCAGGTGACGCAGCAGGGAGCATGGGAGCGAGCAGACCACGCGGCCGGCGTGGTGGCGGCTGCCGTCCTCGCAATGCACTTCGACGCGGGATCCGGTATCGCTTATGCCCGTGACACGCCGCTCCAGCAGCACCTCCGAGTTCAACGACGCGGCCATGGCCTCGGGTATCGACTGGTTGCCGTTCACGGCCGTGTAGGCGGACCCGCCGTCCGGTCCGGTAAACCCCTCCACAGCGGCCCCGAACCGCATTGCGAACAACACGAGTGCGGCGGACACCTCGTCGGCGTTGTTGCCCCAGCCCGGGTTGTTGTTGTAGCAAAGATCGACAATGGCGTCGGTCTCGCCCTGACCGGTCAGGTATTCGCGCAGCGACACGTCCAGGTGCGCAAACTCGGGCGAAACCCAGTCCGGCGTCGTGGGATACGGGTTATTCGTGAACATCTTGAAATTCAGGTAGGCCCAGGGCGGGAACTGGCGGGCCTGCTCCGGCAGCGGGTTCAATGCGTGCGCGGGCCATTCCTCCATGGGAATGATCTCTCCGTTCAAGGCCAGGGTGCGCACGCGGAAGAACTCGACCATTGCGTCCAGGTTCACCAGCCCCACGCCGAGTTCCTGGATGACCTGCATCAGGCGTGCGTAGCCGGCACCGAAGCTCGTGCCGCCGGCTTCGGGCGATCCGGGGATATGCCGATACGACAGGACCCGCCCGCCCACGCGGTTGCGCGATTCCAGCACCTTGACGCTCAGGCCTTCCGACTCGAGCAGCCGCGCCGCCTGCAGACCGGACAGCCCGGCGCCGATCACGATGACGTCACTGTCCGTCGCCGGCAAGCCGTTACCGTTCGCCGCCGCGTTGTCTTCGGTGCCGGGGTTCCGGCCGCAGCCGGCCAGCACGAATGCGGTGGCGCCGATGCCCTTTACCGCGTCCCGCCGATTGAATTTCCTCACTGTGTCCCGCCTCCTCCTCGCTGGGATGGACGCAAGAGTATAAGGCCCGACCGCGGTTCCCGCCCGGCCCGGCGATGCGGATAAACTGAGCGGATGCGCTTATTGATTGCGGGCGGCGGACCGACCGGGCTGTATCTGGCCATTTCGATGCTGCGGCGCTCGCCGGATCACCGAATCACGGTGCTGGAACGCAACCGGCCCGACGACACTTTCGGCTGGGGCGTGGTCTTTTCCGACGCGACGCTCGAAAACCTGACCGAAAACGACGCGAAGACCGCCGACGAAATCCGCGGCCGGTTCACCCACTGGGACGACATCGAGGTGCACTTTCGGGGCCGCAAACTCCTGTCCGGGGGTCACGGCTTCTGCGGAATCGGGCGCAAGCGGCTGCTGCGCATTCTCCAGCGCCGGGCTTCGGAACTGGGCGCCGAACTGCGCTTCGAGACCGAGGCGGAACCGGACCTCGACCTGTATCGCGACCACGACCTGGTAATTGCCACCGACGGCGTGAACAGCCGCTTCCGCCAGGCCTACGCTCCGCACTTCGACGTGGAGATTCAGACCCGGCCCAATTACTTCCAGTGGCTCGGCACGGAAAAGCACTTCGAGGCCTTCAACTTCATCTTCAAAGAACTTGAGGAGGGCTGGATCTGGGCGCATGCCTACCGCTTCGAGGACGGTCTTTCGACCTTTATCCCCGAGTGCAGCCCGGGTACCTGGGAGCGGCTCGGGTTCGGCGAAATGGGCCAGGAGGAGAACTGCCGGGTGCTGGAAAAGATATTCGCGCGGCATCTGGACGGACACCGGCTGATGAGCAACGCCGAGCACATCAAGGGACACGCCTGGCTGAATTTCAGGCGGGTGCATTGCGGGAAGTGGCGCCACCGCAACCTGATACTGGCAGGCGACGCGGCGCATACCGCACATTTTTCGATCGGGTCCGGCACCAAGCTGGGGCTGGAGGACGCCATCGAGCTGGCCGAGGCGCTGAACGGCGGCGGCGCCACCGACGAGGCGCTTCAGGAATACGAGGAGAGCCGCCGGCTGGAGGTGATCAAGCTGCAGTCGGCGGCGCGCAATTCCACCGAGTGGTTCGAGAACGTACCCCGCTATGCGCGCTTCGCGCCACAGCAGTTCAACTATTCGCTGCTGACCCGCAGCCAGCGGGTAAGCCACGAGAACCTGAGGCTGCGCGACAGCCGCTGGCTCAAGCGGATGGAGCGCTGGTACTGCCGGCGGGAAACGGGCAGCGCCCGCGCGGTCGCGCCGATGTTCGTGCCTTATCGAATCAAGGAGCTGGAGCTGTCCAACCGCGTGGTGGTGGCGCCGATGGACATGTACAGCGCGGTGGACGGAACCGTGGGCGACTTTCACCTGGTGCACCTGGGGTCGCGCGCGCAGGGCGGCGCGGGGCTGGTGTTCACGGAAATGAGTTGCGTGTCGCCCGAGGGCCGGATCACGCCGGGTTGCGCCGGCGTGTACCGCCGCGAGCACGCCGACGCCTACCGGCGCATCGTGGACTTCGTGCACGAACACAGCGAGGCACGGATCGCACTGCAGATAGGGCACTCGGGCCCCAAGGGCTCCACCCGCCTGATGTGGGACGGGATGGACCAGCCGCTGGAGTCCGGGAATTGGCCGGTGATGGGGCCTTCGGAGAAGACCTACCGGCGGGGCGGTCAGGTCCCCCGGCCGATGACCCGCGACGACATGGACGAAGTCGTGGAACAGTTCCGCCGGGCCACCCGACTGGGACTGGAGGCCGGCTTCGACTGGCTGGAGTTGCATTGCGCCCACGGCTATCTGCTGTCTTCGTTCATCTCGCCGCTGTCCAACCGGCGCCGAGACGAATACGGCGGATCGCTCAGGCGCCGACTGCGGTTTCCGTTGGAAGTTCTGGAAGCCGTGCGCGACATCTGGCCCGACGAGCGCCCGCTGTCGGTGAGGATTTCGGCCACGGACTGGGTCAAGAGCGGCGTCAGCGGAGAGGACTCGGTGGAGATCGCCCGGGCCATGACCGCGGCCGGCGCGGACATCATTCACGTATCGGCGGGACAGACCACCACGCGCGCACGACCCGTGTACGGCCGCATGTTCCAGACGCCGTTCTCGGACCGGATCCGCAACGAGGCCGGCGTGCCCACGATCGCGGTCGGCAACATCTACGAAACCGACCACGTCAACAGCATCCTGGCCGCCGGGCGCGCCGACTTGTGCGCGCTGGCAAGGCCGCATCTCGATGACCCTTACTGGACGCTGCACGCGTCCACGTCCCTGGGTTACGGCCGGCAGCACTGGCCCATACAATACCTTTCGGGCAAAGAACAGGCCGAGCGCCTTGCGGCCCGGGCGGCACTGTTGCAGGAAGCAGACATATGAACTTCAGTCCGGAGCACTTCCTGATGGAACTGCGCGGGCGCGTGACCGTCGTTACGCTCAATCGGCCCGAACGCAAGAACCCGCTCACGTTCGACTCATATGCGGAGCTCAGGGACACTTTCCGGGCGCTGGATCGCGAGGCGGGGCCCCGCGCAGTCGTGATTCACGGCGCCGGGGGCAAATTCTTCTCCGGCGGCGACGTGCACGAGCTCATCGGCCCGCTGCTGGAAATGGACGGGGCGGATCTCCTGAACTTCACCCGTATGACCGGCGATCTGGTGAAGGCCATGCGCTCATGCCCGCTGCCCGTCATCGCCGCCGTCGACGGCATTTGCGCGGGGGCCGGGGCGGCGATCGCCATGGCCGCCGACCTGCGCGTCGGCACGTCGCGCAGCCGAACCGCTTTCCTTTTCACCCGCGTGGGACTGGCAGGCTGCGACATGGGGGCCTGCGCCCTGCTGCCGCGCATCATCGGGCAGGGGCGGGCAACGGAATTGTTGCTTACCGGGCGTTCGATGAGCGGCGAGGAGGCGCTGAAAACCGGTTTTTTCAACCGCCTCACGGAACCGGAACAGCTTCTGGAGGAATGCGTCGAATGGGCCGGACAACTTGCATCCGGTCCCAACTTCGCGCACGCCATGACCAAGAACCAGCTCAATCTGGAGTGGGACATGCCGCTGGATCTCGCGATCGAGTCGGAGGCACAGGCACAGGCCATCTGTATGCAGACCAATGATTTCCGGCGCGCCTACGAGGCCTTCCTGAAGCGCGAACGGCCTGAATTCATGGGAGATTGACCGGAAGTGAGCGTGTTACGTCCCAGCCAGGCCGATCTGCTGCGTCTGGCGCTGGACACCGGGGCTCTGCTGTTCGGCGATTTCACGACCAAGGGCGGACGGGCAACCCCGTATTTCTTCAACTCCTCCAAGCTGTGCACCGGACGCGGCTCGCTGGTGGCCGGCCAGGCCCTGGCGGAGGCGGCCATCGCATCGGGATTGCGTTTCGACATGCTTTTCGGCGCCGCCTACAAGGGCATACCGCTGGCCGCCATTACGTCGCTGGCCCTCGTCCAGGGCTACGGTCTGGACATTCCGTACGCGTACAACCGCAAGGAGCGCAAGGACCACGGCGAAGGCGGAGCAGTCGTGGGGTCGGAATTGGGCGGCCGCGTGCTGATCGTCGATGATGTGCTGACCGCCGGCACGTCCGCGCGCGAGGCGATCGGCCTGGTACAGGACGCCGGCGCCGAACCCGTGGGCCTGCTGTTGCTGCTGGACCGGCAGGAACGCGGATCCGGCGAGCGCAGTGCGGCCGGCGAACTGGCCGAGCGCTTCGGCATCGGCGTCTGCTGCGTATTCGGGCTGGACAGCCTGATCAGCGCGATGCGCGCAACCGGAATGGACCCCGATACCCGGGAGCGGATTGCGGCCTACCGAAAGAGATACGGCGCATCCTGACCGCCGGGTCAGGTGCGGCCGGTGTGGCCGAAGCCGCCTTCGCCCCGCTCCGACGCCGTGAATTCCTCTACCACGTCAAAGCGCACCCGCGCCACCGGCAGCAGCACCAGTTGCGCCACCCGCATTCCGTCTTCCAGCACGAACGGTTTGTCGCCCCGGTTCCAGCAGGACATCATGATCTCGCCCTGATAGTCGGAGTCGATCAGTCCCACCAGGTTGCCGAGCACCACGCCGTGCTTGTGGCCGAGGCCGGAGCGCGGAAGAATGACCGCGGCCAGTTCGGGGTCGGCGATATGCAGGGCGATACCGGTATGCACAAGGCAGGTCTCGCCCGGCTTGAGCGTCAGCGGCTCATCCAGGCAGGCGCGAAGGTCCATGCCGGCCGATCCCCGCGTTTCGTAACGGGGCAGCCGGGCCTTTTCGTTGAGAATGCGTAGCTGGATCGTGCAACCCGGCCCCCGTGCGGGCCGCGTCGGACGACTCACTGCGCCGAACTCCGCGTCCGCAGCAGCGTTACTTTGTCCAGACCGCAGCGTTCGGCGATCAGGCCGATCAACTGCCGCGCCATTTCCGGCTTGGCGCACTTCCCGATCCGCCGGCCGCCGCCTTGCCACACGACTCTCGCCGAGGTCTCCACGTCACCGAACCCGCGGCCCTTGCCGACCCGGTTACCGACGACCATATCCACACCCTTGGCCTCAAGCTTGGCGCGCGCATTCTTTTCCACCTGCTGCGTCTCGGCGGCGAAGCCGACCAGGAAAGGCCGCTCGGGCAGTTGGGCCACGCCGGCCAGAATGTCCGGCGACGGCTTCAGTTCAAGCGCCTCCGCGGAGTCCCGGCGCTTGAGCTTCTTCGGGCTGTACTGCGCCGGCGTGTAGTCCGACACGGCGGCGCAGGCGATAAAGACATGGCAGTCGGGAGCCCGCTCCATCACCGCGCCCAGCATTTCCTCGGCGGTAACCACGTCGAGGCGTTCGACCCCGGGCGGCGTCGGGCGAGCCGTGGGACCGGTCACCAACTGAACGTCGGCGCCGGCCCGCGCCGCCGCCTCGGCAAGTTCGAATCCCATCGTCCCGGTGCTCCGGTTGGACAGGAACCGCACCGGATCGATCGGTTCGCGCGTCGGACCGGCCGTAATCAGTACCCGCTGCCCCGCCAGTTGGTCCGACATGCCGACGCTGCGTTCCACCGCCTCGATGATCTCCGGCACCGCGCTCATGCGGCCCTCGCCGACATCGCCGCAGGCCTGCTGTCCGTGATCGGGACCCACCAGTACGCATCCACGGCCGCGCAGAGTGGCGCAGTTTTCCCGTGTGGCCCGGTTGCTCCACATGTTGCGATTCATGGCGGGCGCCACCACTAGGGGCGCATTGCTCGCCAGACACACCGTGCCGAGCAGGTCGGAGCCTTCGCCGCGAGCCAGGCGCGCGATCGTGTTCGCCGTGGCTGGGGCGATGACGATACAGTCCGCCCACCTGGCCAGCTCGATATGGCTCATCGCCGCCTCCGCGGCCTCGTCCCAGAGCGAGCAGCGGGCCGGCGCCCCGGTGACCGCCTGCATCAGAAGCGGGGAAATCAGCTTCGCACCGCCTTCGGTCAGGACCGCGCGAACCTCGGCGCCGTGCTCCGCCAACCGGCGGGCCAGTTCCGGGGCACGGTACGCCGCGACGCTGCCGCTCACGCCCAGCAGGATTCTCTTGTTCGTCAGTATGTGCATTGCCACCACCCATTATCCCAGCAAACGCCGGTGTCGCGTCATTTCTTTGCAAACGCGCCGCCATTCGCCCTTTGCCGCGCGCCCGGCGGCTTGCACACTGCATGCATGGCCGGTTCACGGATTAACCAATGGCCGAGTGCTCAGCGCCCCCGGGAACGGTTTCTGAACGAGGGAGCGGACAGCGTGTCGGATGCCGAACTGCTGTGCATTCTTCTGGGTTCCGGCTCCGCGGGCATGTCGGCGCTGGAACTGGCGCAGGAGTTGCTGGTGCGCTTCGGCGGCATGCGCGGGATATTCGCGGCCACGCCCCGCGAACTCGCCGCGGTGCGCGGGATCGGACCCGCCAAGACCACCGTGATCACGGCTGCGCGCGAATGCTACGCCCGGTCGCTGAAGGAGAAGATCACGACGGGACGCCGGTTGAGCAACTCGGCCGACAGCGAGCGTTTCCTGCTGGCACGGCTACGGGACCGCCGCTACGAAACCTTTTGCTGCATGTTCCTCGATTGCCGAAACCGGGTGCTGGCCTTTGAAGAGATTTTTCACGGCACCCTCGACAGCGCCATGGTCTATCCGCGGGAAATCGTCCGGCGCGCCATGGAACGCAACGCTGCGGCGGTCATTCTTGCCCACAACCACCCGTCGGGCGTGGCCGAACCCAGCCAGGCGGACCACCTGATTACCGAGCGCATCCGCAAGGCTCTGGAACTGATCGACGTTCGGGTGCTGGACCACTTCATTGTCGGGCACGACGGATGCGCCTCGCTCGCGCGCCTGGGGGCGCTATAGGACTCAGTCCCGGAACGAATCCAGCGCGGCTTCGCGGGTCGCGTGCACCGGGATGATCTTGTCGAAGCCGGTCATCTCGAAAACGTCCCTGACGCGCGGCGTCATGGAGCACAGGGCGAAGCTCACTCCCTGCTCCTGCAATTCCCTGGCGATCATCAGGAAAGCGCTCAATCCCGCGCTGCTGACTTCAGTGACCTTATGGCAATCGACGACAACCGTGTTTTCGTCGCCCAGCACTGCATGCATGGAACGCTTGAAGTCGAAAGCGCTCGATCCGTCGATGCGGCCCGCCGCGTAGGCGATCAGCGTTCCCTCTACAGTCTCGGTGCGAATCTGCATCGGACCCGTGGCTCCCCCCAAGCCAACTCTTTCCGCATTCTAGCACTTGAGAATCCGGCCGCGAGGCGCGCCGAAACTACTTGATCTTGGCTTCCTTGTAGGTGACGTGCTTGCGCGCGCGCGGATCATATTTCTTCACTTCCATCTTCTCCGGATGCGTCCTGCGGTTCTTGGTGGTGGTATAGAAGTGACCGGTCCCGGCCGTGGAAACCAACCTGATTTTTTCCCGCATCCCGATGACTCCCGAAGTTGCGCCCTATACCCGCTCGCCGGCGGCGCGCAGATTCGCCAGCACCGTGTCGATGCCGTCCCGATCGATGATCTTCATTCCCTTGCGTGAAACCCGCAGCGTGACATAACGCTTTTCGCTCTCCACCCAGAAGCGGTGCTTGTGGAGGTTGGGCAGGAAACGGCGCCGGCGCTTGTTATGCGCGTGCGAAACGGTGTTCCCCGACATGGGCCGTTTCCCCGTGACCTGGCATACGCGTGACATGGTTTTTCCCCGGCGAGCGCCGACTGAGGGCGGCATTGTATAGCAATACGGCAAGCCCGCGGCTGCAGCCTTTCCCTGCCCCTCTTCTTCCGGGAGTGTGTGAGCCAGGGATGGCGGAACCAAGCTCCATGGATGGATTTATGCGTCTCCCGGAAGAAGAGGGGCAGGGAAAGACTGAATCAGCGGCGGCGGGATCCGACGTATGCGATCGCCATGGTCAGGATCAGCGGAAGCAGGCGTTCAGCCCAGTCGCCCGGCGTGTTTTCCTGCCAGTTCAGCAGCACCGTGAACACGAAGCCGCAGCAGAGCACCGCAAGCGCAAAGGCGGGCCGCACCGGGCGGCGCAGCACCGTCATGATCACCAGCGGTGCGAACGACGCGCCCAGGGCGTGCCATGCGAACAGCACCCGGGTGAAGATCGCCTCGGGCGCCAACAGCGCAATCCCGGTGGCGCCGGCCGTGATCACGGTAACCACAACGTACGTGGACTTGAGCCCCTTGCGCTCGCGCACGCGCTCCAGCCGCCAGTCGCGCGAGGCGGCGGCCGCGCCGGCCAGGAGCTGGCTGTCGGCGGTGGACATGATGGCGCTGAGCACCGCCGCGATCACCAGGCCCGACAGCACCGGAGGCAAAAGGGTCGCGGCAGTCTCGAACAGGACCGTCTCCGGGTTTCCCAGGCCGGTAAACAGCACCCGTCCGGCAAGACCCAGCGCGGTCATGCCGGAGAGCACCAGCACCACCCATGAAAGGGCGATGATCCGGCCCTGACGAATGGCCCTGTCGTCCCGCGCCGCCATGTAGCGGTTGACCACATGCGGTTGTCCGGGCTGGGCAAGCCCCACGGAAAGGCAGCCGATTACGAATCCCAGGGCGGCAATGCCCGCGTTGGCGGGCGTCAGCCGCAGCGCTCCATCGTCGGCAAGCGCAGCCCGCGCCGACCCGTCCAGGTCCGCCAGGGCGAACAGCGCGACTGCCGGCAGGGCGACCGCCACGAAAACCATCAGCAGGCCCTGCAGCGTGTCGGTAACGCTTACCGCCAGAAACCCGCCGAGCAACGTATAGGCCAGGATGATCGCGGCTCCCAGCACGATGCTGGTGTCGCCGGGCAGGCCCAGCGCCTGGCTGAACGCGTCGCCGGCGGCCTGGAATTGAGCCGCGACGTAGAACACGAACGAAATCAGGATGATCAGCGAAGCGATCTTGCGCGAGGCGCGCCGGAGGGCGTCGTCGCCGTCGCCCAGCAGCAGTTCGGTCAGCGTAAGCGCACCGGTCCGGCTTGCGATGACGCGCAGCCGCGGCCCCACCCAGAACCAGTTGATGATGTACCCAAGGATCACGCCGCCGCAAAGCCATACGGCAGGCAGGCCCTGGGTCAGCGCAAAGCCGCTGACGCCGAGCAGGGTCCAGGCCGACGCGGCGCTGGCCGACGAACTGATGGACGTGACCCAGGCGCCGATGCTCCTGCCGCCCAGAAAGAACTCGCCCTGGTCCTGCGAACGGCGCCAGGCCCAGAGGCCGATGCCCAGAAGGACCAGCTTGTAGCAGATCAGCGTGATTATGACGGTTGCGTTGCTACTCATGTTTCCCGTCGATCCGGCGCGAACCCGCTATCGCGATGCACATCGTCACGATGAACGGAACCAGGCGCTCCAGCCAGTCGCCCGGCGTGTCCGGCTGCTGATGCAGCAGCACGGTGAAGGTAAAGCCGCAGATCAGCACCGCCAGCGCGTAGCCCGACCGCACCTGTCTGCCCAGCACGGCCATGTAGACCAACGGGGCCAGCGAAGCGCCCAGCGCATGCCAGGCGAAAAGGACCCGCAGGAATATCGACTGCGGTGCGAACAGTGCGAGAAGCGTTGCCCCGACCGTTATCGCGGTGACGGCGGCATAGGTGAACTTGAGCCCGACCGCCCGGCGCGCCCGCTTGAGGTTCCAGTCACGCGAAATGGCGGCCGCCCCGGTCAGGAGCTGGCTGTCGGCGGTGGACATGATGGCGCTCAGGACCGCCGCGATCACGATGCCGGCCAGGATCGGGGGCAGCAAACGCTGGGTCACGACGAAGAACATGTCCTCGGGATTGCCGATGTCCGAGTAGAGCACCCGTCCCGCGAGGCCGAGGACGGTCATGCCGACAAACACGAACGCCACCCAAACCAGCGCGATGATCCGTCCCCGGCGCACCGCCTGATAGTCGCGCGCGGCCATGAAGCGATTGACGACATGCGGCTGGCCGGGCTGGCCCAGGGCCGGGCTCAACGAACCGATGACGAAGCCGATCGCCGCGAGACCGGCGTGCGGGGGCGCGATGCTGAACGCCTCTCCCCGGACGCTGAATATGTACTCATTCCCCCCAAGCGCGATCACGAAGAACACCGTGACCACCGGCAGCAGTATCGAGACCAGCAGCATGAGCGCGCCCTGCACGCTGTCGGTGAGGCTGACCGCCAGGAAGCCGCCGAGCAGCGTGTAGGCCAGGATCACCGCCGCTCCCACCACGATGCCGGACTGTACCGAAAGGCCGAGCGACTCGTTGAAGGCGTTGGCGGCCGCCTGGAACTGGGCCGCCACGTAGAACATGAAGCACACCAGGATGATGACCGACGCGACCCGACGGGCCAGGCGCGCGTAGGCGTCATCGCCGCCCAGCAGCAGTTCGGTCAGCGTCAGCGCGCCCGTTTGCCCGGCCGCCCGGTTGATGCGCGGCGCCACCCAGCACCAGTTGATCACGAACCCGCCGACGATGCCCAGCGTCAACCAGATGGCCGGCGGTCCGACGGCATAGGCGAACCCGCTCACGCCCAGCAGCGTCCAGGCCGACGTGGTGCTGGCGCAGGCGCTCAGCGACGTGACCCAGGCGCCGATACGCCTTCCGCCCAGCAGGAACTCGCCCTGGTCCTGGCTGCGCCGGTGGGCCCACACGCCGATCGAAAGCAGGACCAGCTTGTACACGACGAGGGTGACGATTACCGTGGTGGTGCTGTTCATCCGGGCAACTATAGCGGCGACATACAATTTCCGCATGTCCGATTGGCGGTTCTGGATCGATCGCGGCGGCACGTTCACGGACGTAGTGGCACGCACCCCCGAAGGGAAGCTCAAGGTCCACAAGCTGCTGTCGGAGGATCCGTCCCGCTACAGGGACGCGGCGGTGCACGCCATCGGCGCCATGATGGCCGAGTCCGGCGACCGGGGCGCCGTCCGGGACCTGAAAATGGGCACCACGGTGGCCACCAACGCGCTTCTCGAACGGCGCGGCGAGCCCACGCTGCTGCTGGTCAACCGCGGCTACGCGGACGCATTGCTGATCGGCTATCAGAACCGGCCGGACCTGTTCGCCCTGGAGATCCGGCGCCCGCCCGCCCTGCACGCGGAAGTGCTCGAGGCCGAAGGGCGCATCGACGCCGCCGGGCGGGAGCTGACTCCGCTCGACGGCGGCGCACTTCTTCAGGGGCTTGAGGCGGCGCGGGGGCGGGGGCTGAAGTCGGTCGCGGTCTGTTTCATGCATGCCTGGCGCAACCCGGAGCACGAACTGCTTGCAGGCCGGCTGGCGGAGCAGGCCGGTTTCGAGCAGGTTTCGCTTTCGCATGAGGTATCGCCGCTGATCAAACTGGTGAGCCGCGGCGACACCACGCTGGTCGATGCGTACCTGTCGCCGGTGCTGCGGCGCTATATCCGCGGACTGAGCGACGGGCTCAAGAGCAAGCGGATCGCTCCGCGCAACCTGGCTTTCATGCAAAGCAACGGCGGGCTGGTCGAAGCCGGCCGGTTCCGGGGCAAGGACTCGATTCTTTCCGGGCCGGCGGCCGGCGTGGTGGGCGCCGTGCGCACCGCGCTGCAGGCGGGCCACGAAAAACTGATCTGCTTCGACATGGGAGGAACCTCCACCGACGTTGCGCTGTACGCCGGCGGCTACGAGTACGTCACGCACAACGAAATCGCGGGAGTGCGCCTGCGCGCGCCGATGCTCAAGGTCCACACGGTGGCCGCGGGGGGCGGTTCGGTACTGCGCTACCGGTCCGGCAGGTTCCTCTCCGGGCCCGTGTCGGCGGGCGCCAACCCCGGACCGGCCTGCTATCGCAACGGCGGTCCGCTGACCGTGACCGACGCAAACCTGGTGCTGGGGCGCATTCAGCCGCGCATGTTCCCCAGCGTGTTCGGCGAGGACGGACGGCAGCCGCTGGACGAGGAAGCGTCGCGGGAGGGATTCGCGAAGCTGGCCGAAAAGGTGTTCGAAGAGAGCGGCCGGCGGATGAGCGCGCAACAGGCCGCCGAGGGCTTCCTCAGGGTCACCATCGACCAGATGGCCTCCGCGATCGAGAAGATATCCGTACAGCGGGGCGAGAACCCGGCCGAGTTCGCGCTGTGCTCCTTTGGCGGGGCGGGCGGACAGCACGCCTGCGCCATCGCCGAGGAGCTGGGCATGGACACCGTGCTGCTTCATCCCCTGGCGGGGGTGCTGTCCGCCCTGGGGCTGGGCCTCGCGCCGTTGCGCGCGTACCGGCAGGAGGCGCTGGAAGCCGCACTGGACGCGGAAAACGTCGAACGCATGAAAGCCGCTTTTGCGCGGCTTGGAGACGAGTGCCGGCGGGAGCTCGTGGAAGCGGACATCGAACCGGGAAACCTGTCATTCGAATACGTGGCCGAGATTCGCGTACAGGACTCGGACAACACGCTGTCTATCTCTGTTGACGGCGGGAACGCCAGGCCGGCGGATCTGCGGCGGCGGTTCTCGCAAGCGCATCGGGCCCGCTTCGGAATCGAGCCGCCCGGGACGGCGCTTGTCGTGGAATCGATTCGCGTGCAGGCCAGCGGCGATACCGGCGAGGAATATCGATGGGAGCCCGGCAACGTTCCCGATCCGTTGCAGGAGCCACGGCCCGTATTTACGGCGAAGACCGTGTTCGGGGGCGCCAGTCACGACACGCCCGCGTACCGGCGGCGGGACCTGGGCCCCGGGCACTCCATTACAGGGCCGGCCATCATTTCCGAGGACCACGCCACGACCGTCGTCCCGCCGGGCTGGCGGGCGGCCGCACGGGCAGGGGGTCACCTGGTCCTTGCCCGGCTCGCCCGCAAGGACCGGATCGAGGCCGCCGGCGACATTCCCGATCCGGTGCTCCTGGAAGTGTTCAACAACCGTTTCATGCACATTGCCGAACAGATGGGCGCGGTGCTGGAAAACACCGCGCACTCGGTCAATATCAAGGAAAGGCTGGATTTTTCCTGCGCCCTGTTCGATTCGAACGGCGAGCTGGTGGCCAACGCGCCACACATGCCGGTGCATCTCGGCTCGATGGACGCCAGCGTCAAGGCGGTCCTGGGCGCCCGCAAGACCGGGCCGCGCCCCGGCGAAGCCTACCTGGTCAACGCACCCTATAACGGCGGCACGCATCTGCCCGACCTGACGGTGGTCTCGCCGGTGTTCCTCCACGACGCGGAAGCGGCGGACTTTTTCGTGGCCTCACGCGCGCATCACGCCGACATCGGCGGGATCACGCCGGGCTCCATGCCTCCCGACAGCCGGCACATCGATGAAGAGGGCGTGCTGTTCGACAATTTCCTGCTGGTATCGGGGGGGCGCCTCGAGGAAGCGCGCCTGAACGCGGCGCTCACGAGCGGTCCCTGGCCGGCACGCAACCCGGCCCGCAACCTTGCCGACATCAAGGCCCAACTTGCGGCCAACGCGAAGGGCGCAAGGGAACTGAAGGCGCTGATGGCGCATTACGGCGCATCGACGGTGCGCGCCTACATGACGCATGTTCGCGACAACGCCGAGGAATCGGTGCGGCGCGTGATCGACCGGCTGGAGGACGGGCGGTTTGCATGCACGATGGATGGCGACGAACGTATCGTCGTGGATATCCGCATCGATCGGCGGCGGCGGGAAGCGGTCATCGACTTCAGCGGGTCCAGCGGACAATCAGCCGGAAACTTCAATGCGCCCTCGCCGATCTGCCGGGCCTGCGTGCTCTACGTGTTCCGCTCGCTGGTGGGCGCGGACATTCCGATGAACTCCGGCTGCATGAAGCCTCTACGCATTATCCTTCCCGAAGGCACGCTGCTGAATCCCCGTTGGCCGGCCGCGGTGGTCGCGGGCAACGTGGAGACCTCGCAGTGCGTGGTGGACACGCTGTACGGCGCGCTGGGGGTGATGGCGGCGGCCCAGGGAACGATGAACAACGTCACTTTCGGCAATGACCGGTACCAGTACTACGAGACCGTTTGCGGGGGCAGCGGGGCGGGACCCGATTTCGACGGGGCGGCGGCGGTGCACACCCACATGACCAACTCGCGCCTCACCGACCCCGAAGTCCTGGAGTTGCGCTTCCCGGTGCTGCTGCGCGAATTCCGCCTTCGCAACGGCAGCGGCGGGAGAGGGCGGCGCGGCGGCGGGGACGGCGCGGTACGCCGCATCGAATTCCTTCAGCCGATGGAACTGGCCATCCTGTCGAACCGGCGCCGGACCGCGCCGTTCGGATTGGCGGGGGGCGGCGACGGCGCGCCCGGCCGCGCCCGGGTGCTGCGCTCCGACGGCGGCGTCACCGAACTGACCGCGCGCGACAGGACCCGCGTTGAGCCGGGAGACCTGTTCGTGATCGAAACGCCGGGAGGCGGCGGTTACGGCGCTGCGGAGAACACCCCCGATGTTTGACATCGCGCTGGTCACCACGATCCTCGTGATCGCGCTCGTGCTGTTCGTCACCGAGGCCCTGCGCATGGACATCGTGGCGCTGCTGGTGGTGGGCGCGCTTACCGTCACCGGCCTGGTCACCCCGGCGGAGGCCGTGGCCGGGTTCAGCAACGAGGCCGTCATCACGCTGTGGGCCATGTTCATCATCAGCGAGGGATTGCTGCGCACCGGGGTGGGCGATCTCATCGGGCGCTACCTCATGCGCCTGGCCGGCCGCAACGAAGCGGCGCTGGTAGCGGTGATCATGTTCGCGTCCGGCGGCCTGTCGGCGTTCATGAACAACATCGGCGTGGCGGTGCTGATGCTGCCCGTCGTCATGGGACTGGCGCGGCGCGCCCGCGTGCCTCCCTCGCGGCTGCTGATGCCGCTGTCATTCGGCTGCCTGCTCGGCGGCCTGACCACCCAGATCGGAACCCCGCCCAACCTCCTGGTCAGCGCGGCGCTGGCGGAGCAGGGCGATTTCCGGTTCGAACTGTTCGACTTCCTGCCCGTGGGCGCGGCCGCGCTGATCGGGGGCGTGCTGTTCTTCGTGCTGTTCGGCCGCCGGCTGCTGCCGACCCGCGAGGCGGGCGAGTTCACGAGGACGCGCAGCCAGCGCAACCTGAGGGCCCTGTACGGGCTGCGGGAATTCATGTTCACGGTTTCGCTGAGCGGCGATTCCAGGCTTGCCGGACGCACGCTGGCGGAGAGCCGGATAGCGGCCCTGGGGCTGATCGTCATCGCCATTGAACGCGGCCGGCGCATCATCCGGCTGCCGGCACGCCAGACGGCGCTGAGAACGGGCGACCGGCTTCTGGTGCAGGGAAAGCGCGAGTACATCGAAGAGTTGCGTGCATGGCAAAGGGTCATCGGGAGGGGCGAGACGGTGGCCGCCAACCTGCCCCTGACAGAGAACCTGCGGATGGTGCAGGCGCGTGTGGCCGACGGTTCCCCGCTGATCCAGGGCCCCGTAAACCGGCAGGACCTGCAATTGAAGACCCGCGGCCTGGCCATCGCGCTCCGGCGCGGCACCCGGGTGCGGCGCTCGGGACTGAGCCGGCTGCCGTTGCGCGCCGGCGATTACGTCCTTCTCCAGGGCAGGGTGGAAACGGCGGACCTGGCCCGGAGGATGGAAGAGTTCGACGAAGTGATCGAACTCGACCAGGGGACGCTGGAACGGCTCTACCGGCCCAACGAACGGTTGATCAGCATTCGCGTTCCGGCGGGCTCGCGGCTGGTAGGCATGGCCTTCGGACAGTCCCGCCTGGAAGAGGCGCTGGAGTTCCGGCTGCTGGCCATCAACCGCGAGGACGAAGTCAACTTCATCCCGGACCCTGATGAAGTGCTGCGCGAGGACGACCGCCTGCTTCTGCAGACCCGCAACGAGGACCTGGAAACGCTGCGTGCGGTCCAGGAACTTGAAATCGAGGAGGAAATGACGCCGGCCCTGAACCTCTACGCCACCGACCGGCTGGCCACCGAGGAAGTCACGCTGGCGCCGCTGTCGCGCCTGGGCGGCCGCACGGCGGCGGAAATGGGGTTCAATGAGAAGTACGGCCTGGAACTGGTGGCGATCCGACGCGCCGGACAGACCCTGCACACCGACCTGCAGACGGAACGACTGAACTTCGGCGACGCGCTGTTGCTGGTGGGACCGCGCAACAATCTTCGCCGGCTGGCCAGGGACCCCTCGTTCATCGAGGTGACCCCCTTCGTGCCCCGGCGCCCGAGGAAGCGTTATGCCGGACTGATCATGATCGGCGTGATCGGCGCAGTGGTGACGGGCTGGCTGCCGATTTCCATCGCTGCCCTGATCGGCGCGACCCTCATGGTGCTGATCCGCTGCCTCAGCATGGAGGACGCCTACCGGGCGATCGACTGGCGCGCGGTCTTTCTCATCGCCGGCATGCTGCCTCTGGGCACGGCGCTGGCCAACACCGGCGCCGCCCGGCTTCTGGCCGGCACGGCGGTCGACCTGCTGGGGACGCTGGGACCCTGGTACGTGATAGGAGGGCTGTACATGGTCACGGCGCTGGCCACGATGATCGTCCCCACCGCCGCCCTGGTGGTACTGATGTCGCCGGTGGTCCTGTCGGCCAGCGCCTCGCTGGGGATCGCGCCCACGACGGCGATGATGGCCATGGCCATGGCGGCGTCGGCCAGCTTCACCAGCCCGATTTCCCACCCGGCCAATATCCTCATCATGGGTCCCGGCAATTACCGGTTCAAGGACTACATCCGGGCAGGCATTCCGCTGACGCTGCTCGTGTTCCTCATCGTGATGCTGTTGCTGCCGATATTCTGGCCGCTGCAGCCGGCGGTTGGGCAATAGTGGGCGCGCCGGACGAATCGGTGCTGATCGTGGGCGGCGGCCAGGCCGCGGCCCAACTGGTCGTCTCGCTTCGGCTCGGCGGTCACGGCGGTCGGATAACCCTGGTCAGCGACGAGAACGCGCCTCCCTATCAGCGTCCGCCGCTTTCCAAGCAATACCTGGCCGGCGAACTGAAACGCGAGCGGCTGCTGCTTCGCCGGGCGGAGTACTACGAATCCAGGAACGTGGACCTGCGCCTGGGCCGCCGGGTGCTGGCCGTGGACCGCGCCAACAGGCTCGCGGCGCTGGACGACGGCGAGGAGCTTGACTACGACCGTCTGGTGCTGGCCACGGGAAGCGTCTTGCGCAAGCTCGATGTGCCGGGCTCGGACCTGCCCGGCATCCACTATCTGAGGTCGCTGGACGACGCCGACGCGCTGCACGGGGAGCTTGGCCGCGGGCGGCGGATCGTCATTGTGGGCGGAGGCTACATAGGGCTGGAAGTGGCGGCCACGGCGGCCAAGACAGGCGCCGAAGTCACCGTTCTGGAGGCCGAGGGACGGGTGATGAGCCGCGTGGCCAGCGCCGCCGTCGCGGACTGGCTGACCGGCCTGCACCGGCAGTCCGGCGTGCGCATTCGGGTCGGCGAGCAGGTCCTGGGGTTCGCGGGGCGGCGGCGCGTCCAGGCGGTCGAGACGGGCAATGGCCCGTTTGCCGCCGACGCCGTGGTGGTGGGCGTCGGAGTGCTTCCGTCGGCGGACCTGGCGCGCGAGTGCGGTCTCGGCGAAGACGACGGCATCCTGACCGATGAGCACTGCCGCACCGAAGATGAATCGATACTGGCCGCAGGCGACTGCGCGCGCGCGGTCAATACGGCCCTGGGGTCCGCCGTGCGCCTGGAATCGGTGCAGAACGCGGTGGACCACGGCCAGGTTGCCGCCTCGGTAATCCTGGGCGATCCCAAACCTTATTCCGGCCTCCCCTGGTTCTGGTCGGACCAGTTTCACGTGAAGCTGCAGATCGCGGGACTGGCCCGGCCCGAGGACGAGACCGTCCTGCGCGGAGATCCATCCTCCGGCAGTTTCGCGGCGTTCCGCCTGCGCGCCGGCAGGCTGAGCGCGGTAGAGGCGGTATCCAGTCCGCGGGATTTCATGGCCGGCAAGAAACTGATCGCCTCCGGCGCCGTCCCCGATCCCGGGCTGCTGGTCGACGAGTCCGTCTCCCTCAAAGACCTGGTCCAGTCCTGACTCGCGACGCGTCGCACCCATAACGAGACGAACGCGGCCGATTTCCGGCTTGCCGGGCGGGCAATCGCCCCGCACATTCGGGTCATGGATCCGCGGGTAATTCGCAATGGCGGACAGCTGGCGCATGCGCGCGCCCTGGCGGCGATTGCCGTGCGCGGCGAACCGGAGCCGCAGCGCTGGCGCGGCTACTTCGAGCGGCTGCTCAGCGGCGAAACCATCGGTCCGCTGCCGTTCGATACCGGCGATCCGCTTTCGATGGGCCATGCGGTTGCCGGACAGTACGCCTACAGTCTGCGGGTCGGCCCCGATGAAACGCCCGGTTCCCGCGCCTCCGCGATTCGGACATTTCGCGACTGCCTGGCGCGCCCCGGGGAGCGGGACGTCGCGATCGGCGTCGATCTCTCCTCGATTCTCCCCGATCAGTTCGACGCCTGGCTTGACGCCCTGATCCTGGAGATCCGGAGGCGGGCCGAAATCCGATCCGCGGTTCCACCGGTGGTCTTTTCGCTGCGCGCCGAACATCCGGCGTGCCGCAACCTGCTGAAGGCCGTGCAGAATTCCGGCGGGGCAGGCGCGCGCGCGGCGTTACGGGTGGACGCAGCAACCTTCGGCGACCGAGCGCTATGGGACGAACTGGTTCGCGCCAGCCACGCCAACCCGCGTCTCGACCTGGTGCTTGCGGGCCAAAAGCAGCCGCTGACGGACCTGATGGGTAGCGAGAGACCGGACACGATCATGCCCCTGAGCCTGTTCGAGGCCCCCGCCGACACCGCCTGGCTGGGCATGCAGTTCGATTTGAGCGCGATTCCCGCGGAGCAGATCGAGCGCGGCACGGGGCACTTGAAGAAGCTCGTTCGGGTGGGCGTGCGGATGGCCGACAACCTGATCGATTCCGTGACATGGCCTTCGGAGGAACTGCGCCGCGACGCCAAGGCCAATCGCCGGATGGCCGCGCACGTCACCGGGATCGGGGACCTGGTGCTGCGCCACGGGCTGGACCCGGCGTCGTTCTCCACGCTGCGGCTGCTGCAACGCTGGCTGACGCTCTTCAAGCGCCAGCTGCTTCGCGAATCCCTGCGTCTGGCTCAAGAGCGCGGGCCGTACCCGGCGCTCAATGCGGAACAATTGGTGCGCACGCTTGCCCCGCGTTACGGAAACGTCCGCGCGCGCAGGATCATTTCCCGGCGCAGCCCGCGGCACCGCCAGCTTCTGGCGCTGTCGCCGTACTGCGTACTGCCGCGGAGGACAAACGCCATTCCTGCGCGCGCGTGGCTGAACTTGCTGCCGCTTGTGCGCATAGCCGACAATCTGACGATGCACGGC
This sequence comes from uncultured Gammaproteobacteria bacterium, assembly GCA_964392625.1. Classification (GTDB taxonomy): domain Bacteria; phylum Pseudomonadota; class Gammaproteobacteria; order Steroidobacterales; family Foliamicaceae; genus Foliamicus. Next base: position 20,693 of record CAYMQG010000060.1, read on the forward strand.
AGCCAGGTTCGGAGCCTGATCGACCGGTCGGATTACGAGCGCCTGCTGCGATCGACATGGGCGCTGATTCAGGGGAATTCCGGCGTCTGAACGAGCGGTCTTGGGAAAGGCCGGACTGATACCATAGCGGCCTCGCTTCGGACCGAGGACCCGATCATTCCTGAATTCCCAGGCCCGCACGCCCTGATGGTGATGCTGCTCACCGCGTTCGCGCTGTACCTGTTTACCCGCGATCGAATCCCGCTGGAAAGCGCGGGCATGGGTGTGCTCTTGCTCCTGCTGCTGGGGTTCCACTTCTGGCCGCTGGAAGAGGACGGCGTGCAGATCGTCCGGTCGACCGACTTCTTCCGCAATCTCGGCCACGAAGCCCTGATCACGATCACCGCGCTGCTGGTGGCGGGCAAAGGCCTGGAAACCACCGGTGCGCTGCGTCCCGTGGCGCTGTTCTTCACCCGACTGTGGACCCGTCAACCGCTGCTCGCGGCGCTGCTGACGCTGGTGGGTTCGGCGGTCTTCAGCGCATTCGTCAACAATACGCCGGTGGTGGTGATGCTGCTCCCGGTGCTGACCGCGGCCGCCCTGCACGCCCACCAGGCACCCTCCGCCATTCTGCTGCCGATGGGTTTCGCCACCCTGATCGGCGGGATGTCCACCGTCATCGGCACCTCGACCAACCTGCTCGTCGTGGGTATTTCCGAGGACCTCGGGCTGGAACGGTTCGGAATGTTCTCCTTTTCCGTGCCGGTCCTGCTGATCGGAAGCTTCGCGTTGCTGTTCCTGTGGCTGGTGGCCCCGCGGCTGTTGCCCGAGCGCAAGCTGCCGCTGCAGACGGCCAGCCGCCTCTACAGTTCCACGCTCAGAATACGCCCGGGCGGATTCGCCGACGGCAGGACCGTGGCGGAAATCCGGGCCCGCACCAACAATCAGCTTCAGATTTCCCGCATCGCAAGCGGCAACAACGTGTTCGTGACGCGGTTCGACGAGCTGCGAGTCAAGCAGGGCGACCTCCTGTACGTGCGCGACACCATGGACCGCCTCAGCGAATACGAGGATGCCATCGGCGCCTCGCTCCCCCGGGGAGAAAAGCCGTTCACCGACGAACCCCAGCAGATCGCCGAACTGGTCGTAACCCGCGGTTCGCCCCTGGACAAGCGCAGCATCCACGCCGCCCACCTGGACGAGATCTACGCTCTCACTCCGCTCGCCATCCACCGCCCCGGCGACCGCGAGGCGCCCACGCATGACCTGCTCAACGCCCGGCTGAGCACCGGCGATGTCCTGCTGGTGCAGGCTTCGCGCGCCGAGATTCGCAGGCTGAGCACGGAGTCGTCCATGCTGGTACTGGGCCGTGTGCTCGAATTGCCGCGCGCCGGCAGGGCAAAGGCCGCGGTGGCGATCATGACCGCGATCATCGTGCCGGCAGCGCTGGGTCTGGCGCCCATCGTGCTCACTTCCGTCACCGGAGTGTGCCTGATGATCGCGGCGAAGTGCCTGAGCTGGCGCAACGTTCGCGACGCCTTCAACGTTCCGCTCACCATCATCATCGTGGCCAGCCTGGGGCTGGGCGAGGCCTTGCTCAAGACCGGCGCCGCCGAGTGGCTGGCGCAGGTTTTCGTCGCGATTTCCGGCGACCTGCCGGTGCCATTGATACTCAGCGGCCTGATGCTGGTCATGGCGATTCTGACCAACGTCGTGTCCAACAATGCCGCCGCCATCATCGGCACGCCGATTGCGTTCCAGTTCGCCGCCGGCCTCGGCGCGCCGGTGGAGCCGTTCATCCTGGCGGTGATTTTCGGCGCCAACATGAGCTTCCTGACCCCGATCGGCTACCAGACCAACCTGTTGATCATGAGCGCCGGCGGCTACCGGCGCCTGGACTTCCTGCGCATCGGCGCGCCGCTGACGCTGATCATGTGGGGCGGCTTTTCTCTACTGCTCCCGATGATGTACGCGCTTTAGAGCAGGCTGAGCCGAGGTCCGACGAAGAACCGCCGAGAGCAGACCGTGAACACCAAGCCCGATACGCTTCATTCCATGCTGGAAGGCCTGCTGGCCGGCGAGGGCCTTGCGGAAAGTCAGGCCGAGGCCGCCATGCGCGAACTGGCCGGAGGCGAAGCCGAGCCGGCGCTGGCCGGCGCGCTGCTCGCGGCGTTGCGCCTGAAAGGGGAGAACGCCGCGGAGTTGCGCGGGTTCGCGCGGGCGATGCGCGAGCTGGCGATCCGCCCGGAACTGCCGGCGGGCGGGCCCGTTGCCGATGTGGTGGGCACCGGCGGCGACGGGTCCGGCAGCATCAACCTGTCCACGGGGGCCGGGCTGCTGGCGGCCTCCTGCGGCGTGCGCATCGCCAAGCACGGCAACCGGGCGGTGTCGAGCAAGACCGGCAGCGCCGACGTGCTGCAGGCGCTCGGGCTGGACTGGCCGAGTACTGCCGAAGAGGTTACGCGGTCGCTCGAAGCCCATGGCTTCGCATTCATGTTCGCGCCCTATTTCGACCCGGCGAGGGAGTCGATCTCGCCGATCCGGGCGGCGCTGGGCGTGCGCACCGTATTCAACCTGCTGGGGCCCCTGGCCAATCCGGCGCGGCCTCCCTTCATGGTGGTCGGCGCGTTCAGCCGTGATGCGGCGGCCCTGATGGCGGATACGCTGAGCGGCCTGGACATCGAGCGCTGCTTCGTGGTCCACGGCGAACCCGGATGGGACGAGCCCACCCCCGTGGGCAAATTCCTGCTGATCGACGTGCGTCCCGGCGCGGTGCGCAAGCTCACCGTGGATCCCGCCGACTTCGGCATTGCGCGCTGCAAGCCATCCGACCTGGCGGGCGGAAAGCGCGAGTACAACGCCGCCACGCTGGAAGGCGCCCTGCGCGGCGAGGGAGCGGAAGCGCTGAACGACGCGCTGGTGCTGCAGGCGGGCCTGGTGCTGGAACTCGTCGGTGCGGCCGGCAGCCTGCCCGAAGGCCTGGTCACGGCGCGGGACGCTCTGCAGTCAGGCGCGGCGGGCCGCCTGCTGGAGGACATGCGAGGCGCAGCGGCGCCATGAACGGTGGATTTCTCGAGCGCATGGCGGAATCCAGCCGCCGGCGCTCCGCAACGGCGAAGGAACGCATGACCGAGGACGAGCTGCGCCGCCGCGTCGAACGGCTGCCGCCTCCGCCGGCCATTGGCTTCTCGCCCGATGGTTTTGACCTGATCGCCGAGATCAAGCCGCGCTCGCCCAGCGAGGGCCGGCTGGCCGGCGCCGATTTCTCGCCGGTCGCGCTGGCCGGGCAATATGCCGCGGCAGGCGCGGCGGCCCTGTCGGTGCTGACCGAACCCAGCCGTTTCGGCGGGTCGCTCGAGTTGCTGGCGGACATTGCCAAGGCTGCCGGGGGCACGCCCGTCATGCGCAAGGATTTTCTGGTCGATCCCTACCAGGTGCTTGAGGCGCGTCAACGCGACCGGCGATTTCCCGCGCGCGTTCAAGCTCCGCTTTCCCGAATGCCTCAAGCAGCGAAAACAT
>CAYMQG010000061.1:0-46110 GCA_964392625.1 uncultured Gammaproteobacteria bacterium
TCAGCCGACCGCGCGGCGGCCTGCGTTCCGAAGCACTGAACCTGCCGGCGCCTGCCGCGGGCGAGGTGCGGGGCCGCGTGCTGGCCTGCGGCGTTTGCCGCACCGACCTGCACCTCGTCGACGGCGAACTGCCCGACCCGACGCTCCCGGTCGTCCCGGGACACGAAGCGGTGGCGGTTGCCGAGGAAGTGGGAAGCGGCGTTGAACATATACGGCCCGGGCAGCGCTTCGGCGTGCCGTGGCTGGGCTGGACCTGCGGGGAGTGCCGCTTCTGCAGCGAAGGCCGGGAAAATCTCTGCGCGAGTGCGCAGTTCACCGGATTTCACCGCCACGGCGGCTACGCGGAGGAAATCCTGGCCGATGCGCGGTATTGCGTGTCGATCCCCGACGGTTATTCCGACGAACACGCCGCTCCGCTGCTGTGCGCCGGCCTGATCGGCTACCGCAGCTGGAAGCTGGCCGTGCCGGCCGAGCGGCTCGGGATTTATGGATTCGGCGCCGCGGCCCACATCGTCGCCCAGGTGGCCCTTGCGCAAAACCAGGACGTCTACGCCTTTGTCCGTCCCGGAGACCGGCAGGGGGAGGCGTTCGCCCGCGAACTCGGCGCGGTCTGGGCGGGACCTTCGGACCGGCACCCGCCCCGGAAACTTGACGCGGCGCTGATCTTCGCGCCGGTGGGCGGCCTGGTTCCCGCGGCCCTCTCAGCGGTGCGCAGGGGCGGCACCGTAGTGTGCGGCGGCATCCATATGAGCGAGATTCCCGCGTTTCCCTACGAACTGCTGTGGGGCGAGCGCGTATTGCGTTCGGTAGCCAACCTCACGCGCGCCGACGCCGGGGAATTCATGTCGCTGGCCGAGGCCACGCCGATCAGCACGAGCGTAAGGAGCTATCCCCTGGTGGAAGCCGACGCGGCCCTGGAGGATCTTCGCGCCGGCCGCCTCAACGGCGCTGCGGTACTCATCCCCTAGCGCCGCAGTGCTCAGCCGGGCGGCGGGTGGGCGTCTTTCCAGGCCTCGGCGATCTGCAAACGGGTGGCTGCCCATACGCCCGGCCGCGTCAGGGCGCGCGCCAGGAAAGAATCGAAAGCCGCGGCCCGGCCGGGACGCCCGGCAATGCGCGCATGGATCCCCACCGACATCATCCTGGGTTCGTTGCGGCTTTCCTTCAGCAGCAGGTCGAGGCTGTCGTTCAGGTAATCGAGCCAGCCCCGCGCCGTATACGCGGGCGCATTCCACATTTTCATGTCGTTGGTGTCCAGCGCGTACGGCAAAACCAGCATCGGCTTTGGTCCGTCGAGGTCCCACCAGGGCAGGTCGTCGCTGAAATCGTCCATGTGATAACCGTATCCCTCTTCTGACAGGAGCCGCCGCGTGTTTTCGGTAAACAGATAGCGCGACAGCCAGCCCTGCGGTCGGCGGCCCACGGAGGCCTCGATGCTGTCGGCGGCCTTGCGGATGAATTCGCGTTCCTCGGCTTCCTCCATGCGGTGCTGAAAGGACCAGCGGTATCCGTGAGCGCACACCTCGTGATGGCTTTGCGCGAGTCTCTCGGCAAGTTCCGGCGCGCGTTCCAGCGCCAGCGCCGCCGCCGTCACCGTGCATGGGGCGCCATAGCGGTCCATGACGTCGAGCAGGCGGGGCGCGCCGGCGCGCACGCCGTACCTGTAATTGCTTTCGTTGGGCAGGTTGCGCCTTGAGCCTCGCAGAGCAATGCCGAGCTCATCCACGGGGTCCGGACGCGGGTCGCCGTCTTTGGGGCTGGCTTCGGCGCCCTCCTCGATGTTGAGCACAACCGAAAGCGCGAGGCCGGCGCCGCCCGGCCAGCGAAAATCCGTATTCATGACCCGCTCGCCTCCTTCTTGCCGGAAAAACTCTGCCGCACGGCCTCCCAGTGCGCGGGGTCCGTCCAGGCGTTGGCCATGTGCTGCTCCTCGGCCTCCGCCAGCGCATCGTGCATGCGCCTGCGCATGATGACCGCCAGGGCTTTTTGTCCGCGCAGCACCGCGCGGCTGCGATCCGTCATCGAAGCGCTCCAGGCTTGCGCCAGTTCGTCGGCGGACTGACCTTCACCGCCTACCTCGTCTATCAAACCCGCCTGAAGCGCTTCGCGGGCGCTCAGCCGTTGCGCCCTCAGCAACAGCATCATGCCTCGCGCACTTCCGCAGCGCGCAATGACGTCAGCCGCCCCGCCCCAGGCGGTCATGAGGTTGAGGCGCGCCTGCAAAAAGCCCAGTCGCGCATGCCGGGAGGCCAGGCAGTAGTCGCAGGCCAGCGCCAGTTCGGCGCCGCCGCCCAGCGCGTCACCGTTCATCGCCGCGGCCACCGGGACCGGGAAGTAGCGCACCGCATCCAGCGCCCGGCGCCCGATTCGGGAGATTTCGCGGGCCTCGTCCAGCGACCGCATCGAATCGAGTTCGTGCAGGTCGCCCCCGGCGCAGAACGACTTGTCGCCGGCGCCGGTGACGATTACGCACTTGAGCGCCGCGTCCCGTGCGTAGCTGTCGAGCGTTTCGCGCAATCGCTCCAGCAACGCGAAGCTCAGGGCGTTGTGCTGTCTCGGACGGTTGAGCGTCAGGTGCAGCACGCCGCCGTCGCGCTCTTCCACATTCAGCATTTCGGCCGACACGACCCTAGCGGCTCAGGCGCACCAGCGGGCGGAGGTAACGCAGACGCTCCAGCGGGTCCTCAAGCTCCAGGCAATGCTGCTTGTGCTCAAGGCCGATCGGAAGGATCTCGGCCAGCCGCAGACTGACCCAGCTGGCGTCGTCGAAGCGCGTTTCAATGCCTTGATACAGCCGGTCCAGCTTTTGAATCAGGTGCTGCAGCGCGGAGCTCATGGAAACGAACTCCGGCGGCAGGGGCACCCGGGGTTCCGGCGGCAGTTCCTCGATGTCGCCGACCCGCAATCCGTCGGGTTGCTGTGCCGTGGCGTGGAGCTGAAACCTGAGCGAGCCGATCGCGAGTATGCCCAGCAGTCCTCCGTCGCTCTGGAACCAGTCGGCGATGATCGCAAGCGTGCCGATCCTGCACAGCCGCTTTTCGGAAGACGACTTGCCGTTTTCGTCGATCCGGATCACGCCGAACGGCTCATCGTCGCGCATGCACCTTCCGACCATGTCCACGTAGCGGGGTTCGAAGACCCGCAAGGGTAGCGGTCCCTCGGGAAAAAGGACCGTGGGCAGGGGAAACAGCGGGGTGCCGGTGCGCATGCGCCAATAATATGCCGACCGGCTCCCGAAACTCCCGCTTCGGCGTTTTTCGGAAACGGCCTGCGTGATAAACTTCCCGCCTTCCGTGGAAGCTTCCGGCGGCCAGTTCAAACTGCCCTGATTCAGGTCCTATTCCGTCATCGCTTTGCCATCCAGCTTTTCCCTCTCCCGGCCGCTACGAAGGAGCATTTCATGCTGATGGGCCCGCCTCCCTGCGATTTCGGCGCCCCTGCGCCGCGTTTCACCCTGCCGGATCCGTCCGGGCGCCAGTTCAGCCTGGAGGACTGCGCCGGCGAAAACGGCACGCTGGTGATGTTCATCTGCAATCATTGCCCGTACGTGCAGGCCATCCTCGGCAAGCTGTCGCGCGACACCGCCGAGTTGCGCGAGCACGGAATCGGCAGCGTCGCGATCATGCCCAATGACGTCGTTCGCTACCCGGCCGATTCTCCGCCGCGAATGGCCGAGCTTGCCGAGCAGGCCGGTTTCGAGTTTCCCTACCTGTATGACGAATCGCAGGAGGTGGCGAGCAGCTATGGTGCGGTCTGCACACCGGACTTCTTCGGCTATAACGCCGCTCTGGAACTGCAGTACCGCGGACGGCTGGATTCCAGCACTTCGCGCGCCGCGCCCCCGGACGCGCCCCGCGAACTTTTTGACGCCATGACCCGGGTCGCACGGACGGGACAGGGCCCGCGCAGCCAGAATTCCAGCCAGGGCTGCTCCATCAAATGGCGCAGCTAGCGACGCCCGGCGCGCGCCGGGAGCGTGCCAACGCCCTGCGCGCGCTGGCCATGGACGCCGTGCAGCGCGCCAACTCGGGCCACCCCGGCATGCCCATGGGCATGGCGGACATCGCGGAATTGCTCTATTCGGATTACCTCAGGGTGGCGCCGAGGCAGCCTCACTGGGTGGACCGCGACCGGCTGGTGCTGTCCAACGGGCATGGTTCGATGCTGTTGTACGGCGCCGCGCACCTGGCCGGGTACGCGCTGGATCTCGAGCAGCTCAAGTCCTTCCGGCAGCTGGGATCGCATACGGCCGGCCACCCGGAACTTGATGTCGGGATCGGCATCGAGACCACGACGGGACCGCTGGGTCAGGGTCTGGCCAACGCGGTGGGCATGGCCCTTGGGGAACGGCTGCTGGCGGCCGAGTTCAATCGTCCCGAGCACGAAATCGTCGACCACAGGACCTGGGTCCTTCTGGGCGACGGCTGCCTGATGGAGGGCATCTCGCACGAAGCCTGTTCGCTGGCAGGGGTGCTGGGTCTGGGCAAGCTGATCTGCATATACGACGACAACGGCATTTCGATCGACGGGGAAGTCGGCGGGTGGTTCCGCGACGATACGCCCGGCAGGTTCGAGGCCTACGGCTGGCACGTGGTTCGCGACGTCGACGGGCACGACCCCGAGGCGTTGCGGCAGGCATTCGATCAGGCCTGCGCCGAGCAGGGCCGCCCCAGCCTGGTGTGCGCCCGGACCGTCATCGGTTTCGGGGCGCCGAACAAGCAGGGCACGGCGGATACGCACGGCGCACCGCTAGGGGAGGCCGAGATCGAGGCCGCGCGCAGGGAGCTGAACTGGCCGCATGCGCCGTTCGACGTGCCGGAAGACATACGCCGCGGCTGGGACATACGCGATCGCGGCGATCGGCAGGTCGACGACTGGAACAAGGGCTTTGCGGCCTACCGCGAGGTTTTTCCGGCCGAGGCCGCGGAGTTCGAGCGGCGCCTTGACGGCCGGCTCCCGGAAGACTGGCAGGCTTCGGCCGCGCGGGCGATCGGGAATATCGCGGCGGAGCACAAGACCCAGGCCACGCGCAAGGCGTCGCTGGGCGCCCTGGAGGCATTCGCGCCGATGCTTCCGGAACTGGTGGGCGGTTCGGCGGACCTGACCGGGTCCAACTGCACGCGCCATTCCGGGTCCGTGGACATCACGGCCGAAGGCGGCGGCAATTACGTCTATTTCGGCGTTCGCGAGTTCGCGATGGGCGCCATGCTCAACGGCCTGGCGCTGCACGGTGGCTTCATTCCGTACGGCGGCACCTTCCTCACGTTTTCCGATTACCAGCGCAACGCAATCCGGATGGCTGCGCTGATGCGCCAGCCCTGCATATTCGTTTTCACGCACGATTCGATCGGCCTGGGCGAAGACGGTCCAACGCACCAGCCGATCGAACACCTGGAGTCGCTGCGCATCATTCCCAACATGCGCGTATGGCGGCCGTGCGACGCGGTCGAGACCGCGGTGGCCTGGCGCGAGGCGATCGAGCGCCGCGACGGCCCCACCAGCCTGGTGCTCACGCGGCAGGGTTTGCCGGCGCAGGAGCGCAGCGCCGAACAGCTGGCCCAGGTGGCCCGCGGCGGCTACGTGCTGCAACGGGAAGCGGCCGCGGATCCCGACGTGCTGCTGATTGCGACCGGCTCGGAAGTGCAGCTCGCGATGGCCGCGGCGGAACAGCTTCAAGACGAAGGCATTGCCGCGCGGGTGGTCTCCATGCCTTGCGTATACGTTTTCATGCAGCAGGATCCCGGCTACCGCGAGTCGGTTTTGCCCGCGGGCGCAAGGGCCCGGGTGGCGGTGGAAGCCGGAGTTCCTAGGGGCTGGCCGGGCATTACCGGCCCCAATGGGCGAGTGCTGGGCATAAGCCGGTACGGCGCATCGGCGCCCGGCGGCGAGTTGTTCGAACATTTTGGATTTACCGCGGACGCGGTGGCGGAATTGGCCCGCGAGTCGATCGCCGAAGTGCGCGGGCCGAAATCAAGTTGAGGTACGCAAGTGGCGGCAAGAATTGCAATCAACGGGTATGGACGAATCGGGCGCTGCATCCTCCGCGCCCTCTACGAGGAAGGAAAGCGCGGCGCTATGCAGGTCGTGGCCATCAATGACCTGGGCGACACCCATACCAACGCGCACCTGACGCGCTACGACACAGCTCACGGGCGCTTCGGCGCCGAAGTCGCGATGGACGGCGACGAAATGCTGGTGGACGGAGATCGCATCCGCGTGCTGGCGGAACGCGATCCGGCCCGGTTGCCGTGGGCGGAACTGGGCGTGGACGTGGTGCTGGAATGCACCGGCCTTTTCCGCACCCGCGACAAGGCCGGAATGCACCTGAGCGCCGGGGCCGGACGGGTGGTGATTTCCGCTCCGGCGGGCAAGGAGGTGGACGCCACGGTGGTCTACGGCGTCAACCACGAGGTCTTGCGATCGAACCACACGATCATTTCCAACGCTTCCTGCACCACCAACTGCCTCGCGCCGCTGGCCAAGGTCCTGCACGCGGCGGTGGGCATCGAGCAGGGCATCATGAACACTGTCCACAGCTACACCAACGACCAGGTCCTGACCGACGTCTACCACAAGGACCTGCGCCGCGCCCGGTCGGCGACCCAGTCGATGATTCCGACCAAGACCGGCGCCGCCGCCGCGGTGGGGCTGGTGCTCCCGGAACTGGACGGCCGGCTGGACGGCTTTTCGGTGCGCGTGCCCACGATCAACGTGTCCCTGGTCGATCTCACGTTCCGGGCCTCGCGGGCGACCACGGTGGAGGAAATCGACGCCGCCATGAAGGCTGCCGCCGACGGCGAATTGAACGGCGTGCTGGCCTTCAACGACGAGCCCCTGGTTTCCACCGACTTCAACCACTGCCCCTACTCATCGGTCTACGATGCCGGCATGACCAAGGTCCTGGGCGATGACCTGGTCAAGGTGTGCTCCTGGTACGACAACGAATGGGGATTCGCCAACCGCATGCTGGACACCACGCTGGCCTTGCTCGAAGCACCCTGATGACCGTTCCCGCGCTGAGCTCCGCCGTCGTCACCTCACGGCGGGTCATGATTCGCGCGGATCTGAACGTCCCGATCGAACAGGGCCGCGTTGCCAACGACCAGCGCATCCGCGCGGCGTTGCCGGCAATCCGCCATTGCCTGGACCGCGACGCGGCGGTGATCGTGCTTTCGCACCTGGGGCGCCCCGCGGAAGGGTCGTTCGACGCGCGATTCTCCCTGGGCCCGGTCGCCGGGGAGCTGGGCCGCGCCCTCGGCATGCCCGTGCCGCTCAAGCGCGACTGGCTGAATGGCGTGGACGTTTCCGGCGGACAGGCGGTGTTGTGCGAAAACGTGCGCTTCAACGCCGGGGAGAAGGACAACTCCCCGGCACTCGGAAAACGCATGGCGTCGCTGTGCGACCTGTTCGTGATGGATGCCTTCGGCAGCGCCCACCGGGCCCACGCCAGTGTTCACGCGGTTGCGCGGGCCGCGCCGGAGGCCTGCGCGGGCCCGCTTCTGCTGGCCGAACTGAAGGCCTTGCAGGCGGCGTTTTCCGATCCTCCCCGACCGCTGACGGCCATTGCCGGCGGCGCCAAGATCTCCGGCAAGCTGGGCGTGCTGCGGTCGCTGGCCTCGCAGGCGGACGTGCTGATCCCGGGCGGAGGCATCGCCAATACCCTGCTGGGCGCAACCGGCGTGGAGCTGGGCGCGTCGCTTGCCGAGCCGGAAATGTTCGCCGAGGCGCGGGAGGTGCTGGCCGGCGGCGCAGAGGTGCTGTTGCCTGTGGATGCCGTGCTGGCCCCTTCGCCGGACGCGGCCCGACGCGCCCGCATCGCTCCGGTCGAAGATGTCAGGCGGGACGAAATGATCCTGGACATCGGGCCGCGAACGGCGGAGATTTATGCACAGGCGATTGCCGGCGCCGGCGCCATCGTCTGGAACGGCCCTCTGGGGCTGTTCGAGGTCGAGGCATTTGCCGGCGGCACCCGCCAGGTGGCGGAAGCCGTTGCGGCCAGTCCCGCGTTCCGCGTTGCCGGGGGCGGCGACACCCTGCGCGCGCTGGACGAGTTCGGGTTGGCTACGCAACTGGATCATCTGTGCACGGGCGGCGGCGCGATGCTGGCCTGGCTCCAAGGACGCGAACTGCCGGGCGTGTCCGTTCTCCAGAGGCGCTAAAGCCCTTTCTTCGCTCCCTTACCGCGCCAGCTAAAGCCCTTCGTTCGTCCCCCTCCTCGCGGGAGGCGCCATCCTGGCTCGATTCTCGCTGTCCCTGCTCCGACGCTCCCGCGAGGAGGGGGGCGAACGAAGGGCGAGGAAGCATGTCACGCCTGTATGATGCAGCGTTGATGCGGCGCACGAAAATCATTGCGACCCTGGGTCCCGCGACGGATCGGCCGGAAATCCTTCGCGGCGTTCTGGAAAACGGCGCCGACGCCTTGCGGCTCAACTTCTCGCACGGCGACTGGGATGTTCGCTACCGGCGCATTGCCGAGGCGCGCGCAGCCGCTGCGGAAGTCGGACGTTGCGTGGCCCTCCTGGGCGACCTCCAGGGTCCGAAGATCCGAATCGCCAGATTCGCAGGCGGTCCGGTGCGGCTGGATGACGGCGCGGAATTCTTTTTCGATCCGGAGCTGGACCCTGACGCGGGCGACGTACACGGCGTCGGGCTGAATTTCACCACGCTCGGCGAGGATGTCGCGCCCGGCGATACCCTGTTGCTGGACGACGGCAACGTCGAACTCAGGGTCGAGGAGATCCATGGCTCCAGAGTGCACTGCAGCGTGGTCCACGGTGGCGTGGTTTCGGACCACAAGGGCGTGAACAAGCGCGGCGGGGGCCTGCTCGCGGTGCCCGCGCTCACCGAAGAAGACCGGCGGGACCTGAAGCTCGCGGCCGAGGCGGAACTCGACTGGATCGCCATTTCCTTCGTCCGCGACGGCGCCGATATCGAGACCGCGCGCCGGTTGATCAGGGAAGCGGGAGGCTCCGCCCACATCGTCGCCAAGATCGAGCGGTCGGAGGCGCTGGACAATCTCGACGAAATTCTGGATGTCGCCGACGCGGTGATGGTAGCGCGCGGAGACCTCGGGATAGAGACCGGCTACGAGGGCCTGATCGGCCAGCAGAAATCGATTATCCGCCGCGCGCGGCACAGGCACCGGGTCGTGATAACCGCCACGCAGATGATGGAGTCGATGATCGACCGGCCGATGCCCACCCGGGCGGAAGTTTCCGACGTTTCCAATGCGGTCATGGACGGCACCGACGCCGTGATGCTTTCGGCGGAAAGCGCTGTGGGCGAGTACGCGGCCGAGGCCGTTGCCGCCATGGCCTCCATCTGCGAGGGCGCCGAAGCCTGGATGCCGGGTCGCATGGAAACCAGCCCGGTCACGGAGGGCGCGTTCGAGCGAGTGGACGAGGGGATTGCCAAGGCGGCCATGTACGCCGCCAACCACATGGACGTGCGGGCGATCGCGGCGCTGACCGAATCCGGCGCCACGGCGCTCTGGATGTCGCGCATCCGCTCCGATCTCCCCATTTTCGCGCTGACCCGCCACCCCGGAACCCAGCGCCGGGTCACGCTCTATCGGGGGGTGGTCCCGGTGGCCTTTGACGTGACCGAGACCCAGCCGGACAAGCTCTTTCGCGCCGTATTCCAGCGCCTGCGGGAAGCGGGGGGTCTTGAGGCCCGTGACCTGGTGATCATTACCAAGGGCGCCATTACCGGAGTTTCCGGCCACACCGATTCGATGACCGTGCTTCCCATCGAAGAATGACGCTTTCGGCGCGCCGCATCTGCCGCGCCGGGCCGTTTTGCCGCCGAACGCCGCACCGGGAAGTCCGGTAGAATGTCGCCCGTCATGAACGAGACAGGCGACCAGAGATGCTTGAGCATGCGCGCGACTCCTCTCAGCGCGAAGCCTTGCGCGCCCTGCTGGCGGCGGACACCGAACCGCGCCTGCGCCGTCTCGTACACGCGCTGAGTCCGCGCGAGGCCGCAATACTCATCGAGTCGCTGCCCCCGGGGCGGCGCGAACTCGCCTGGGAACTGGTCGATGAGGAGGACGAGGGCGAGATCCTGGTCGAACTCAACGACGAGGTGCGCGCCCAGATCATGGAAGGCATGGAGTCGGCCGCGCTGGTGGATGCCGCCGAGGGGCTGCCGCTCGACGATCTGGCCGACCTTGTCGCAGACCTTCCCGACGACATCACCGAGCGCATTATCCGTTCGCTTGACGAGGACGATCGGGAACTCCTGCAATCGGTCCTCGTTTTCCCGCCGGATTCGGCCGGCGGCCTCATGGCGCCGGAGGTCGTCTCGGTGCGCCCGGACATGACCCTGGAAGGAGTGCTCGGCTACCTTCGCTCGCGTTCCGAACTTCCCGAGGACCTGTATTGCGTGTACGTGGTTGACCACAGGCGCCGCTACCAGGGCGTATTGCAGGTGCGCGACCTTCTGGGCGGCGCGGCGGATGCCAGGGTCTCCCGGTTCATGGATACCGAGGCGCGTCCCATCCATTGCAATGCCAGCGCGTCGGACGTCATTCGCCAGTTCCGGAACATCGACAGTTCAGTGGCCGCGGTCGTGGACGACGACGGCAGGCTGGTGGGGCAGATCACCGCCGACGATGTCGTGGATGCCCTGCAGGAACAGACCGATCACGAGATCCTGGGTTCCGTGGGCCTCGACGAGGAGGACGACATGTTTGCCCCGGTGGCGGTCAGCACCGGCCGCCGCACGCTCTGGCTGGGGCTCAACCTGGTGACCGCCCTGGTCGCCGCGGGCGTGGTGGCATGGTTCAAGCCGGCGGTGGAGCGCGTGGCGCTGCTGGCGGTCCTGCTGCCGGTCGTTGCCAGCATGGGCGGCATCGCCGGAAGCCAGACTCTCACGCTCATGGTGCGCGGCCTGTCGCAGGGGCGGGTTCAGAACTCCAACGTGCGCTGGCTGCTCTGGAAGGAGATTGCGGTCGGCCTGCTGAACGGCCTGGGTTGGGCGCTGGTCGTGGCACTGGTCACGCTGGGAGTGTTCAGCAACCTGGAAGTGGCGCTCATCGCCGGCGCGGCGATCGCCATCAACCTTCTGGCGGCGGCCGCGTCGGGCGTGTTGGTGCCGCTGATCCTGCGGCGCATCAACATCGATCCGGCGCTGGCGGGCGGGGTCGTGCTGACGACGATTACCGACGTGGTCGGGTTCGCCGCATTCCTCGGCCTGGCCACCATGCTCCTCCTATAGCACCGGCGGCGGAGATCAGGTCAGGCCGTGGTGCGGGGCTTCCCGGGCGTGATGGTCGTGGAGCTTTTCCTTGTGCCGCCGTACCTGGCGGTCCAGTTTGTCCACCAGTTCATCCAGGGCCGCCTTGAGGTCGTGCCGGACCGCGTCGGCGTGTAAGCGACCCTGGCTGAGATGGACGGTGGCTTCGGCCTTGTAGTGCGATTTCTCCGCGGACAATACGCAGTGAATCTGCGTGACCCGGCTGAAATGCCGCTTGATGCGTTTGAACTTGTTGCCGGCGTACTGTCTGATGCGCGGTGTGATCTCCAGATGATGGCCACTCAAGTTAAGCTGCATGCCGTTTCTCCATGTACTCATAGCAGGATGTGTTCCTTCCATTATGCACACGCCGGAGACCGCTGAGGGAATGCCCAGGATCACGGTAGCGGCGGGCGTCATTCGGCGGAAAGACGGCCGCGTGCTCGTCGCGCGGCGCCCGCGGGGCAAGCACATGGCCGGGGCCTGGGAATTTCCCGGGGGCAAGGTCCGGCGGGGTGAAGCGCCACGCCGCACGCTGGACCGCGAACTGCATGAGGAACTCGGGATTTCCGTTCGCCGGTCGACCGAACTCATGAACTACGAACAGGAGTATCCGGACCGGCTGGTGGAACTTCATTTCTTCGCCGTGGAGGACTACGACGGAAGGCCCGCCGGCCGGGAAGGACAGGAACTTCGCTGGGAGTTCCCCGAAAACCTCGGCGGCATGGGGTTCCTGCCGGCGGACCGCCCGCTGGTCGAATTGCTGATTCAGCAGACCGCGAGGCTGAAGGGAAAATCGGCCAGGTAAGGCTCCGCTCCGTCCTTTCCGGACGGCGTCTTGAAGAACCGGACGTGGACCTTGGTGCTTTCGGAAGTGCCGCTTACCTGCGGGAAGCAGGGAACGTCGGCCGGCACCGCCACTCTGACCATCCACAACTCATGGCCGCGGGTAACGGAGGCCGTGAACGCTCCCCGGCTGGCCGAACAATCGCGATACTCGCCGCGCTGGCGCAGCAGCGCCAGGAACCTGCGGTTTGCGTCCATCAGCGGCTGAAAGCTTGCGGTCCAGCGCTGGATGTCCTCGCGGCGTCGTTCCGGCCCCGAGTTCAGCCACCATTGGTACATCGGCAGGTCCACGGCCATTGCGGCGTCGGTCAGGGAGTCGCGTTGCCGCAGCGCGCTGATCAGGGGGTCGAAACGCAGCGTTCTGACCTCGTTGGCCTTGAGTTGCGCCAGCTCGTCGCGGAACTCCTCGAGTTCCGCTAGAACCGCCTTCAGTCCGTCCTGGTGGATGTCCTCGCGGGCACGCAGGATTTCATAGTTGCGCTGCAGGTAGTAGATCTGCTGCAGGAGCTGAGCGCGCAGGTCTTCGCGGAATACCAGATCCAGCGCACTCAATACGGCATGCGCGGCCATCCTGTTGCGCTCCGGGCCGCGATAGCCACGAGCGTGCTTCAACTGCTGGTCGAGAACTTCCAGGCGCAGAAGCAGCCGGGTGGCGTCGCGCAGGGGAAACTCGTACAGGATGCCCGTAGAGGACTGCGGACCGAAGGAGTCGTTCATTCGAGGCGCGGCAGCGCCATCGTTGCCAATGTTATCGCGCAAACGCTCTTTAACTGAAGGCTTCCGCGTGCCTGAGATAGCGGGCGTGGAGTTCGTCCACTTTCCCGATGAGCCGGCGGCGGGATCCGTCATTGAGTATGACGTCGTCGGCCATGGCGCGCCGCTTCCTGCGGCTTGCCTGCGATGCGAAAATGGCGGCGGCCTGACGGCGGGTGGAGCCGTCCCGGTCCCGCAGCCGTCCGATTTGCAGTTCCCTTGGCGCGTCGATGACCAGCACCCGGTCGATTCCGTCGGTGAAGCCCGTTTCCACAAGCAGCGGAACGACCATCACGAGGTAGCTTCCCGCGGTCGTGCGGGCCCGCTCCCAGGCGGCCTCGCGAATGCGCGGATGGAGGACGGCTTCGAGGCGTTTTCGCGCACCGGGGTCGGAGAAGACCTGCTTGCGAAGCCGGGCGCGATCCAGCGTGCCGTCGCCGCGGATCAGGTCCGCGCCGAATTGACGGCCGATTTCCGCGAGGGCGGGCATGCCGGCTGCGGTCTGTTCGCGTGAAATGACATCGGTATCCACCACCGCCGCTCCCAGCGAAGCCAGGCGGTCGGCGACCAGGCTCTTGCCGCTGGCGATCCCTCCCGTAAGCCCCACGGTGAATCGCCTTTTCATGGTCCGATCCCCCCCGGGACGCCGGCCAATCCCATCAGCAAGGCCACGTCGGGCCCCAGGAACAGCGCGAACACGCCGCCGGCCGCCAGGAACGGGCCGAAGGGAATAGGCTGGGAAAGGGAAAGACGTCCCAGGGCAATCATGAAAATCCCGCTCAATGCGCCGGCGACGGCCGCCGGCACGACCACCAGCGGCAGTCCGTTCAGTCCAAGCCATGCCCCCATTGCGGCGAGCAGTTTACAGTCGCCGAGGCCCAGCCCGTCCCGCTTCCGCAGTATTCGCCAGGCACGATTGAAAAGCCAGAGGAACGCGTAGCCGGTAATGGCGCCCGCGATTGCCTGGCCTGGGCCGGGAAATGGCAGCAGGGCCGGCGTGCCCGCGCCGGCTGATTTCGGCACAAGACTGTACGCGAGTCCGGTCCACAGAAGGCCCAGTGTCAGGCGGTCGGGCAGCAGTCCGTGCTCGAAATCGATCAGCGCCAGCGCCACCAGAGCCGTGCAGACCAGGAGCGCCGCCATCGCCTCCGGGGAGGCGCCGAACACATACCAGGCGGCGAGGGCGAGCAATGCGCAAAGAAGTTCACTGGTGGGATACCGCCAGTGGATGCGCTCGCCGCAATGCGCGCAACGGCCGCCCTGAAGGAGAAAGCCGACCAGCGGAATGTTGCTCCGCCAGCCGATCGGGTTACGGCATCCCGGACAGAACGATCCCGGCTTGTCCAGCGCCAGGCCGCGCGGCAGCCGGTAGGTCAGCATGCCGGCGAAACTTCCCAGGGCCAGTCCCACGAGGACCGCAACGAGCGCCGTCCACGCCGGGGCCGTTTGCCCAAGCTGAATATTCCAGTACAAGGTTTCGTTCCGGTCGTGCCTGCCTGCGCCGTTTGCCTTGAATTATCGCCGCAGCGATAACTGAAGGCCGCGTCCGCGCTCAAATGACCGATCCCATCCGAAAAATCGGCAAATACATGGCCAGCACCAGGCCCCCGATCAGGACGCCGAGTATCGCCATGAGCAGTGGTTCCAGCAGCGCGCCCAGGCGATCGGCCGACGACTTGAGTTCGTCTTCGTAGCGTTCGGCCAGGTGCCGGCACATTTCGCTCAATCGCCCGGTTTCCTCGCCCACGCCCAGCATCCGGACAAGCTCGGGCGGCAGCGCGTGCAGATAGGCCATTGAGCGCGCGAGGCTCTGGCCCGTCGCCACGTCGTCCCGGGCCTGCCGGATGGCCGATTCGTAAACCCGGCTCCCGCAGGCGCCGGCGGCGCCGTCGAGCGCCTCGATCGCCGGCAGGCCCGCCTCCAGAAGGGTCGCGAGCGTGCGCATGAATCGCGCCAGCGCCGCGCGGGCGAAAAGGCCGCCTAGCATCGGCAGGCGCAGTTTGAGCCGGTCTTCCAGCATGCGCAGCCGGGGCAGGCGCTTCCGCAGCCAGATTTGCGACAGGACGGCCGCGCCTGTCGTGACCAGCCAGACCAGGCCGTGGTCGCGCAAGCTCTCGGAAAGGGTGACTACGAAACGGGTAAGCGGCGGAAGTCCTGCCCCGTATCCGGCGAACATGCGCTCGAATTCCGGTACCACGTAGATCAGCATCAGCCCGACCACGACGGCAGCGATTCCCAGAACGGCAACGGGATAGCTCAGCGCGGAAGAAATCTTCTTGCGGATCCGCTCGCGCCTCTCCAGCCAGTTGGCCAGGTTGGACAGCAGGTCCGGGAGGCGGCCGGACCGCTCGCCCGCCGCCACCAGGCTGACGTGGAGTTCGCCGAAATGCTTCGGGTAGCGCCTCAGGGCGTCGCTGAGCGAGTTTCCCGCCGCGACATTGCGCGAGAGTTCTTCCAGCAAGTCCTGCATACGTACCTGCTGCTGGCTTGCGGCGGTGATGTCCAGTGCCTGGACGACCGGCAATCCCGCCTTGAGTACGGTGGCGAGTTCGCGCACCGTGAACGCGACATCCGCCGGCTTGATTGCGCGGCGCTGACCGCGGCTTGGCCGCGCGGCGCTTACCCTGAGGGGCGTGACGCCGTCACGTTGCAGTTCCGCACGAACGTTGGCCGCGCTGATATCGCGCCGCGAACCCTTGAGCAACCGTCCGTCGCGCGCCCGGCCTTGCCAGGAATAGGTGTTTTTGGCCATTCAAGCGGGGCCTGCGCCGGAGGCGGTCACGCGGTTGATTTCCTCAAGGCTGGTAACGCCGTTACGGACCTTCCGCAGTCCGGAAGCGCGCAGCGTGGAAACCTTTTCGCTGCGGGCCTGGGTTTCGATCGCCGCTGTCGGAGCGCCGTCCAGTATCAGTTGCCGCAGCGCCGGAGAAACCGGCATGACCTGGAACACGCCCACGCGGCCGCGGTACCCGTCGGCGCAATGACGGCAGGCGCCGCGGCCGGCAGGGCGATAGAGGCGTGCGCCGACGGGCAGGATGTCCGCGCCGAAGCCCTGTCTGCGCAGCGCCGCCACGTCCGGCGAATACTCCTGCCGGCATTCCGGACACAGGCGTCGGGCGAGGCGCTGCGCCAGGATCAGGTGGACCGAAGCGGCGGCGTAGGGCGGGACCTCAAGGTCGCGCAGGCGGTTCAGCGAAGCAGGGGCGTCCTCCGTGTGCAGCGTGGAGAGCACCAGGTGGCCGGTCTGGGCGGCGCGCACGGCGATGGCGGCGGTTTCCGCATCGCGGATCTCGCCTACCATGATCACGTCCGGGTCCTGCCGCAGAAACGCTCGCAGCGCATTGGCGAAGGTCAGCCCGGCAGCGCGGTTCACGTTGACCTGGTTGATGCCCGCAAGCTGGATTTCGCAGGGGTCCTCGACCGCGCTGATATTGCGTTCCCGCACGTTCAGGCGCTCCAGGGCCGAGTACAGGGTGACGGTCTTGCCGCTGCCGGTGGGCCCGGTGACCAGGATCATTCCCTGGGGGCGATCCAGCGCTGCAAGGAAGTGACTTTGCTGGCGCTGGGTCATGCCCAGCTCATCCAGTGACGGCAGCGCCGCGCCCGAATCCAGGATCCGCACCACGGCCTTTTCCCCGTAGAGGGTCGGCAGCGTATTCATCCGCAGGTCGACCTTGCGCCGGTCCGGCAGGCGCAGCCGCATTCTTCCGTCCTGCGGTGCGCGCCTTTCCGCGATGTCCAGTCGGGCCAGGACCTTGAGCCGGGCGCAGACCTTGGCTGCCAGCCCGGCAGGCGGCCGGGCCGCGATCCTGAGCAGACCGTCGATGCGCACGCGCACGCGGTAATCGTCCTCGTACGGTTCGAAGTGGATGTCCGACGCCCCCTGGCGTATGGCCTTGAGCAGGATGCCGTTGACGAAGCGCACAACCGGGGCTTCGTCAACGGATGCGACGATGGCCGGGTCTTCGTCCTGCGGCGCTTCGGCCTCGAACTCCATGGGCGGCAGTTCGTCGGTCAGCAAGACGCTGTCCGCCGGACCCGCGTTCCCCGACCGCAACCGCGCCGCCAGCTTCCGATGCTCCACAACCACGGCGCAGGGCTTCAGGCCCGTGCGCTGGCGTACTTCATCGAGCATCGCGATCTGCGTCGGTTCCGCCAGGCCCAGGACCAGCCTGTCCCCGTCGGCCGCCAGGGCGGCCAGGCCATGCGAGGCCAGGAAATCGTGATCGATTCCGGTCGCCGGCCCCGCCATTTCGGCCAGGCGGTCGAGGTCGAGCAAGGGCAGGCCGAACTCGCGCGCGACCGCTCCGGTCAGCCGCGCCGCATCGACCTCCTTGCGTTCAGCCAGCCAGGCGATGAGGCCCGCGTCGGAGGCGCCCAGCTCCTTTTCCGCCAGAGCCATCGTGTCGCGCCCGACTATGCCCAGCGCCACCAGGCGTCTGCTCAGCGGGTTGGCGAGCGCGCCGTGGTCCATGGCGCCGGCGGGTTCCTGCGGCGACCGGGATCAGGAACGGCAGGTTTGCGGAAGGTAGGAATTCTCCAGGTCCGTCGCGGCTTCCTCCGCCCCCAGCGCTTCCCCTTCCGGGGCGGAGGCGTTACCGCACTTCCATCGCAGGGTGGCGCCGTCGTCCGCCACATACGGCGTCAGGTACAGCACCTTGTCCCTGATGATCCGATTGGCTTCGTTGCCGAAGGTAACGATTACCTCGCTGTCGACGATGTCCACCGAGGCGACGTAGCGTCCCTGCGTATCCGCCGCATCCGCGCTCAAACCGGCTTCTTCCCGGCTTTCGGGCCCGCTGCCGCTCCCCACGTAGGTCTCGGTGACTGCGTTGCGCGTTTGCACGGACAGGGCCAGACCTTCCTGAACCTGCGCGCGTATCGTGTAGTCCTGATAGGCGGGAATCGCCAGGGCCGCCAGAATGCCGATGATGGCGATGACGATCAGCAACTCCACCAGGGTAAATCCTTGTGACTTCTGTTGCATGGCATCCAATCCTTGTGCGCGAAACGCCGCCAGAATAAGGCAGGCTCAAGGGGCGCGCAAGCGTGAATTCGCCCGTGTTTGAGCGCATTCTTGAGGCTTGCGCGACTTTGCGCTGTTGATTCAGAATGCCCGCGTGAATCTGCACGAATACCAGGCGAAGGCGCTGCTGAGCCGCTACGGCGTGCCGGTCGCCGTCGGGCGGGCGGTGTCCTCGGCGGAGGAGGCCGCGGCTGCGACAGGCGAACTCGGCGGCGGAAGATGGGTCGTCAAGGCGCAGGTGCACGCCGGAGGCCGCGGCAAGGGCGGTGGAGTGACACTATGCGATTCGCCGCAAGCCGTGCAGGAAGCCGCGGAACGCTTGCTGGGACAGCGTCTCGTTACGCCGCAAACGGGCCCGGAAGGACTTCCGGTGGAGAAGGTCTACGTCGAGCAGGCCAGTTCGATCGCCCGCGAACTCTACCTGAGCCTTCTGATCGACCGGGAAGATGAATGCGCCTGTTTTGTGGGGTCGGCCGCCGGAGGCATGGACATAGAAGAGGTCGCCCGCTCAACGCCGGAGAAGATCGCGCGGGTCAAGGTGCGGGCGGCCACGGGAATCATGCCCTATGCGGGCCGGCGCCTGGCCCGGGTATTCGGGCTTGAGGATGCGGCGGCCCGGCAAATGCATGATCTGACCGCCGCCTTGTATCGGCTGTTCGAGGAATGCGACGCAAGCCTCATCGAGATCAATCCGCTGGTGGTTGACGGCGACGGCAACCTGCTGGCGCTGGACGCCAAGATCGCGGTGGAGGACAACGCGCTGTTCCGGCAGCCGGACCTGGCCGGGCTCAGGGACCCGGGACAGGAAGACGAGTTGGAGCGTCGCGCGCAGGAAGTGGGCCTGAGCTATGTTTCCCTGGACGGCTCGATCGCCTGCATGGTCAACGGCGCCGGGCTGGCGATGGCTACCATGGACCTGATCAAGCTTCAGGGCGGCGAGCCGGCCAATTTCCTGGACGTCGGAGGGGCCGCCGATTCGGCGCGGGTTGCGGCCGGCTTCCAGTTGATTCTCTCCAATCCCAGGGTTCGCGCCATCCTGGTCAACATATTCGGCGGCATCGTGCGCTGCGACGTGATCGCGGAGGGCATTCTGCAGGCGGTGCGCGAGGCCAGCGTGGAGGTTCCGGTCATCGCCCGCCTGGAGGGTACGAATGCCGATCGGGCCCGCGCGATGCTGGACGGGAGCGAACTGACGGTAACGGCAGCCTCGGATCTGGCGGCCGCGGCCCGCATCGCCGTGGAGATGGCGGCATGAGCATCCTGGTCGACGCATCCACGCGGGCGATCTGCCAGGGCCTGACCGGCCGCCAGGGCCGCTTTCACGCCGAGCAATGCCTGGATTACGGCACCCGCATCCTTGCCGGCGTGACCCCGGGGCGGGGCGGCCAGGAATGCCTCGGACTGCCGGTGTTCGACACGGCCGAGGAGGCCGTGCGTGCGACCGGCGCCGACACCAGCCTGGTGTTCGTTCCCGCGCCTGCCGCCGCCGATGCGATCATGGCCGCGGCCGATGCCGGTATCCGACTGATCGTATGCATCACCGAGGGAGTGCCGGTCCTGGACATGGTGCGCATCAAGGCGGCGCTGAAGTCCTTTGACTGCCGTCTGATCGGACCCAACTGCCCGGGCGTGATCACGCCCGGGCAATGCAAGCTGGGCATCATGCCCGGCTTTATCCACGAGCCGGGGCGCATCGGCATTATTTCCCGCTCGGGCACGCTGACCTACGAAGTCGTGCACCAGACCACCGCGCACGGCCTGGGGCAGACGAGTTGCGTCGGTATCGGCGGCGATCCCGTGCGCGGATTGAATTTCATTGACTGCCTGGAAATGTTTGAGCGCGACCCGGACACGGAAGGCATCGTCATGGTGGGTGAGATCGGCGGCGCCGACGAGGAGAAGGCCGCCGACTACATCTCAAGCGAGGTGTCCAAGCCGGTGGTGGCCTACATTGCCGGCGTGACCGCGCCTCCCGGGAAACGAATGGGCCATGCGGGCGCGATCGTTGCCGGCGGGCAGGGCACGGCGGAAGCCAAGTACGAGGCGCTCCAGGCCGCCGGCGTTGCGGTGACCCGTTCCCCCGCGGAGATCGGCGCAACCATGGCGAAGGCGCTGGCGTAGGGCTGAAAAGACCTGGGCCCGGCTTGATGGCGCCATGAAGATCGCCCTGGCGCAACTCAACCTCCTGGTGGGGGACGTGCCCGGAAACGTGGCACGCATTCTGGGAGCGATCGACGAAGCGCGCGCCGCCGACGCCGGACTGGTTGCGTTTTCGGAACTGGCCCTGTGCGGCTACCCGCCGGAAGACCTGCTGTTTCATGCCGGCCTGCGCGACGACCTTGCCGCCGGAATCCGGCAGGTGCGGGACGCTTCGCGCGGTATTGCGGTCGTAATCGGCTACCCGCACCGGGAGGACGGCCGGTGGTTCAACGCCGCCGCTCTGTTCGCCGGCGGCCGCCGGCTTCACCTGCACCGCAAGAACGTGCTGCCCAACTATCGCGTATTTGACGAGCGCCGCTACTTTGCTCCCGGCACGGAAGCGCACTGCGTTGACCTGGAGGGGCTGAGGCTGGGCCTTGCGGTTTGCGAAGACGTGTGGGAAGCCGACGTGCCGCGGCGTCTGGCTGACGACGGCGCCCGGTTGATCGTCGTCACGAACGGTTCCCCCTATGAACTGGGCAAGCAGCCGCATCGCGAGCAACTGCTGGCGCAGCGCGCTTCGGAGACCGGCCTGCCGTTCGCCTATGTCAACCAGGTGGGAGGACAGGATGAACTGGTTTTCGATGGCGCCTCCTGCGTGATCGACGGCTCGGGCCGTCCCTGCGTTCGCGCCGAAGCCTTTGAGGAAGGCTTGTGGTACTGCCGGCTGGATACATCCGGCGGCGGTCCGGCAAGGCCGCGACGAGGAGATCTGGCCACCGTCATGCCGGAAGACGAGGAGGTCTACCGCGCGCTTGTTCTGGGGATTCGCGACTACGTGCGAAAGAGCGGCTTCGAAAACGTAGTGCTGGGGCTTTCGGGCGGGATCGACTCGGCGCTCACGCTTGCGCTGGCGGTGGACGCGCTTGGCGCGGACCGCGTTCTGGCGGTGATGATGCCGTATCGCTACACGCTGCCCATCAGCCTGGAGGAGGCCGAAAGTCAGGCCGGGGCCCTGGGAGCGAAATACGAAGAGCTGCCCATCTCCGGCATGGTGGAAGCGATGCGGGACACGCTCGCGGAACTGTTCGCGGGTCTTCCCGAGGACGTGACCGAGGAGAATATCCAGTCGCGCTGCCGCGGCATGCTGCTGATGGCGATATCGAACAAGCAGGGGCGCCTGGTGCTGGCCACCGGCAACAAGAGCGAGTACGCGGTGGGCTACGCGACGCTGTACGGCGACATGGCGGGCGGTTTCGCCCCGTTGAAGGATTGCACCAAGACCCGCGTATATCGCCTGGCGCGCTACCGCAACACGCTGTCGCCGGCGATCCCGCAGCGTGTCATCGACCGCCCGCCCACGGCGGAGCTGCGGCCCGGGCAGCTCGACAGCGACTCGCTGCCTCCGTACGAGGTGCTGGACGAGGTGCTGGACGCGCTGATGCTGGAAGACCTCTCGGTGAAGAACATCGCCGAGCGGGGGTTCGAGCCCGGAGTCGTGCGCCAGGTGCTCGATCGTGTGCGCCTGAGCGAATACAAGCGCCGGCAGGCGCCGCCGGGGGTGCGCGTCACCCAGCGTGCTTTCGGACGCGACTGGCGCTACCCCATCGTGTCCGGTTACCGCCCCTCCCGCACCGACGACTAGTCGACAGGCAGGGCCGAGGCGAGCCAGATCAGCGGCAGGCCGACGATGGCCGTAGGGTCCGTCGTCTCGAGCGCCTCGAGCAGCAGCGGCCCCGCACCCTCGGCGCGAAACGCCGCCGTGCAGTCGTAGGGCGCATCCAGGGCGAGATAGCGCTCCACCAGCGCCCGATCAAGCAGCCGGAACCGCGCCACCGTCAGGTCCGTATGGGCATGGGCCTTGCCCGCGGGGTCCAGGACGCATACGGCAGTGTGAAATCTGAGCGCCTGGCCGGAGAACGACATCAGCGTCGATCGCGCCTGGGCGGCCGTGGGCTGTTTGCCCACGGCGCGGCCGCCCGATTCGGCCAGTTGGTCCGCGCCGACCACCCATGCGCCGGCATGGCGCGGCGCGACCTCGCGCGCCTTCGCCTCGGCCAACCGCGCCGCCTGATCGCGCGGAGTTTCGCCCGCGAGCGGACTTTCGTCGATGCCCGAGGGGTCGGTAACGAAATCGCTGACAAGCCGTGAAAGCAGCTGGCGCTTGTACGGTGACTGCGTCGCCAGCACGATCCTTGAAGCCATTCAGATAACCCGCTGAATTGACAGCGTAAAGACTGCTTCCTATGATAGCGGCCCGCGCTTCCTTCGTCATTTCCCGAAGTTCCGGGCCGGGGGCATCAGTGTGATTCAGCGTAACGCCATTGCATTTCGAAAGTTGCGTGAGTGGGCCGCCCGCCGCCATAGCGTGGAAACCACTCTCACCGTAGGAGAATCCACGCGGCTGGCCGACGTGTGCCGGGGCAGCGGGCTGACCGAGCGGCTGCACGCGAGCTGGTCGTTCGAGTTGGGGCTGGAGGGCTTTCCGCTCGTGCGCGTGCGTGCCGCCGGCGCCCTCAAGCTCAAATGCCAGCGCTGCCTGGCGCCGGTGCGGCTGCCCGTCGAGGTGGACTGCAAGCTCACCGTAGTGGCCGGCGAGAACGAGATTCGAGAGGTGGCGTCGCCCTACGATACCGTGGTGGCCGGTCCGGAAGGGCTGGCGCTGGGTACAATACTGGAGGATGAGATATTGACCAGCTTGCCCCTGGCGTCCGTACACGATGGGTGTACGGTCTCGGGGCAGGCGGAAACCCATCCATCGCCGGATGCGAGCCGGCCGCTGGCAGGTTTGGGGGCACTGCTTCGGCAAGAGTAGGTTTAACCGCACTTTGGGCCTGTTCCAAGGGGTATGACAATGGCAGTTCAACAAAATCGCAAATCGCGCTCGCGCCGGGACATGCGCCGGTCGCATCACGCGCTCGGGCGCCCGACTCTTTCCATGGATCCCGAGACCGGCGAGCTGCACCGCCGCCACCATATTGCGCCCGATGGCTTCTACCGGGGGCGCGAGATCATTCCGCCGCCGCCGGAGGCGGATGAGGAGGAGCTCGAAGGCTGACCCCGCGCTTTCGCGCCGGGCGGCGGCAATCGTGAGTTCACGGAGAGCGGTCATTCGACCTGCACCGGCCGGCCGTTTGCCATGAGCAAGCTCGTAACGATAGCAGTGGACGCCATGAGTGGCGACCTGGGTCCGGCCGTGGCGGTGCGCGGCAGTCTGGAAATGCTCCGCAATCGCGAGGAGTTGCGTTTGATCCTGGTGGGCGACGCGGATACCGTGCGGCGCAACCTGGGCCGGCTGGGAAAGGAGTCCAGGCGCGTGGAGATACACCACGCCGAACAGGTCGTGTCGATGGAAGACACGCCTTCCGAGGCCCTGCGGCGCAAGAAACGCTCCTCAATGCGCGTGGCCCTGGAACTTGCCCGTTCCGGCGAGGCGCAGGCGTGTGTGAGCGCCGGCAATACCGGGGCCCTCATGGCGATCGGGCGGCTGCTCCTGAGGATGCTTCCCGGAATCGACCGGCCGGCCATCCTGGTCGCCCTGCCGACGCTGAAGGGCGCCTGCTACATGCTGGATCTCGGCGCCAACCCGGTGTGCACGCCTACCCACCTGCTGCAGTTTGCCGTGATGGGCTCGGTGATCGCTTCGATCAACAACGTCGAGAACCCCGCTATCCGTTTGCTGAACAACGGCGAGGAAGACATCAAGGGCATCGAGACGGTCCAGGCCGCCGCCGCCCTGCTCGGCGACAGCCACCTCAACTATCACGGCTTTGTGGAGCCGAACGACGTATTCAGGCACCGCGCGGACGTCGTGGTGTGCGACGGCTTTACGGGAAATATCGCGCTCAAGACGATGGAAGGTTCGGCGCAGTTCGTCTACGCGCAGATGAAGTCGTACTTCCAGACCGGATGGGTCAGCCGCGCCTACGGGCTGGCATGCTGGCCCTTTCTCTACACCATCAAGAAACGGCTGGATCCGAACCGCCACAACGGGGCGGCCCTGGTGGGGCTGAACGGCATCGTGATCAAGAGCCATGGCGCCAGCAACGAGATTGGCTGGCAGCAGGCGATACAGTTGGCCATGCGCGAGGTGGCGAAAGGTTTGAATGAGCGGATCCAGGGCGTATGGAGCAATCTGGCGGCATAGCGGGTCCGGTTGCCGGCCTGAGACATTCCCGTATTGCCGGTACCGGACGGTACCTGCCGGACCGGGTGCTCACCAACCAGGACCTCGAGCGGATCGTCGATACCAGCGACGAATGGATACGCACGCGCACCGGAATGGAACGGCGGCACATGGCCTCCGACGAACAGGCCAGTTCCGATCTGGCGGTTCCCGCGGCCAGGGCCGCTCTGGAAGCCGCGGATTGCTCCCCGGACGAGATCGACCTCGTGGTGGTGGGAACGACGACGCCGGACCTGGTTTTCCCCAACGTCGGCTGCCTGGTGCAGAAGGCCCTGGAGATCCCGCCCTGCGCCGCCTTCAGTTGCGAGGCGGCCTGCACCGGCTGGCTTTATGCGATGAGCGTCGCGGACGGGATGATCCGCCTGGGCCGGGCGAACAAGGCGCTGGTCGTGGGTGTGGAGGTGCTTTCCCGTATTACCGACTGGAGCGACCGCTCAACCTGCGTGCTTTTCGGAGACGGCGCGGGCGCCGTCGTGCTGGAACCGGCCGATGAACCGGGGATGATGAGCTTCATTCTGGGCGCGGACGGCAACTACGTGGATATCCTGCGCAGCCGGGCGGGGGTTTCCCGTAATCCCGCGGAGCTGGGCGACGGCGGCCTGGCGGTCCGGATGAAGGGCAACGAGGTGTTCAAGATCGCCGTTCGCACCATGGGACGCACGGTGGACAGGCTGCTGGAGCAGCACGGCCTGGATCGCGACGGAATCGACTGGCTGATCCCCCACCAGGCCAATCTGCGCATCATTCAGGCCATCGGCAAACGCCTGAGCCTGCCGGACGAGCGGGTGGTCCTCACGGTTCAGGACCATGGCAATACCGGAGCGGCCTCCATCCCGCTGGCCCTGGACGTGGCGGTAAGGGATGGACGAATCAGGCGCGGCCAGCGCATAATGATGGTGTCGTTCGGTGGAGGATTGACCTGGGCCGCAGGCCTCATGCAGTACTGATGCGAATCACGTCTTTCGGGCTGTTGTTCCTGGCTGCCGGGACCTTCGCCGTCCTTCCCGTCAAAGCGGAGAACTTCCTGCTGCCGTCGCCGACCGTGACCGTCGTCGGCGAACCGCACTGGATCACCGCCGACCGTCGCGAGTCCCTGCTGGATGCGGCCCGGCGCAACGGCCTGGGTTTCTTCGACATGAAGCAGGCCAACCCGGATGTCGACATGTGGGTGCCCAGGGACGGTGCGCGGGTCCTGCTGCCGACTTCCTTTGTTCTGCCGAACGCCCGCCGCCGCGGCGTGGTCGTGAACATCGCCGAGTACCGCCTGTATTTCTACTTCGAGCGGGACGGGCAGGACATGGTGGCGACCTTCCCGATCAGCATCGGCCGCATGGATTGGCAGACCCCGCTGGGCAACTGGAGGGTCACGCGCAAACGGACCCGTCCCACCTGGCGCCCGCCCAAGTCGATCATCGCGGAGTACGCGGCCGACGGCGAAGTCCTGCCGCCGGTCGTTCCGCCGGGGCCGGACAATCCCCTGGGCGACTATGCGATCAATCTCTCCGCGCCGGGGTACCTGATCCATGGCACCAACAAGCCGCGCGGAGTGGGCATGCAGGTGACCCACGGCTGCCTGCGGATGCTCCCCGAGGACATCGAGTGGCTGTTTCCGCAGGTCCCCACCGGACTGCCGGTGACCATCGTCAATCAGCCGGTCAAGATTGGTTGGCGTGACGGCCGTCTGTACCTGGAGGCGCATCCCGCGCTGGAGGACCGCGGGGCGGAAGAAATCGACAGTCTGATCGAGCGGATCACGGCTTCGGCGCAGGCGGCGCGGGTCGTTCTGGACGTGCAGGCGATGCGCCGGGTACTGATCGAGCGCCGGGGCGTTCCCACGCCGATTTCACCCTCCCTGGAGCCGGTTCAGGCAGCCGCAGCCGCAGGCTGAAAGGTCGGAAATCCGCTAACGATCCGGCCCGGGAAATGGGGCCTCTCATGGCGCTTTTCAAAGATTCCGATTACTATCCGATATAAATCCAATTCCGAATTGGACGGGCTTCCATTCCGAATTGGACGCAGGTATATTCCGAATCAGACGGAACTATATTCCGGATGGAAAAAAGCCCGATGCGCGAACGGCCGGAACAGCCAAAACTATTACGGCGCCATGCCGACGCACTGATCCGGGAAACCCTGAAGGATACGAGGATTGTGGCCCTGGTCGGCCCCAGGCAGTCCGGGAAGACAACGCTTGCGCGCAAGATTGCCACTGAAACGGCCATGAATTTCATCACCCTTGATGACGCGCAGTCGCGTCAGTTCGCTAATGCTGATCCAAGTGGATTCATGTATGGCCTGGATAGGGTGGTGATGGACGAGATCCAGCGGGCGCCGGAGCTGATCCTGGCCATCAAGAAAGCTGTCGACGACGATCCACGGCCGGGACGATTCCTGATCACGGGGTCGGTCGAGTTGTTTCGCAGCGCTATTTCACCCGATTCTCTGGCTGGCCGGGTCGAGACGATAGAACTGCTGCCATTCACGCAGGCTGAGATAGAACAACGCGATGCCCCTGACTTCTTGGTCCGTGCCTTTTCCGGAGACTTTCCGGCGTACAAGGAAACCGGGCGGACTTCCGGCCTGATTGAGCGGGTTGTCGCTGGGGGCTATCCGGAGGCGCTATGGCGCATCAGCGCGGCGCGGCGCGTGGCCTGGCTGAGGGCTTATGCCCGCGCGCTGACGCAACGCGATGCAGCGGAGATTTCGACCGTTTCCAAGACGGACGAACTTGCGCGCCTGCTTGAGCATGCGGCAGCCGCATCCGGTCGGTTGACGAATCTTTCCGCCCTCTCGGCGCCACTCGGAGTTGACGGCAAGACCGTTGAGCGCTGGCTGACGTTGCTGGAACATATGTTCGTTGTGCGCCGGGTGCGGGCATGGCATCCGAATCGGCTCAAACGCCTGGTCAGGACGCCCAAGCTTCATTTCCTTGATACAGGCCTGCTTGCTGTGCTTCGTGGGGATAGCGCGAAAGCCCTCGCAACGGACCGCAACAGGCTCGGCCCGCTGCTCGAAGGATTCGTGTTCTCCGAACTCGTAAAGATCGCCGGTCAGGCATCCGAGTATGCATCCATCAGCCACTATCGCGACAAGGACAAGGTGGAAGTTGACTTCGTGGTCGAGCAGGCGGGAGCGATTCTCGGAATTGAAGTAAAGGCGGGAGCAATGGCGAAGCCCGAGGACTTTCGCGGCCTCAGGCGCCTCCGGTCAGCAACCGGCGAAGCGTTCGCCTGCGGCATCGTCCTGCATGACGGGGACCGCATCCAGCGCCTGGGAGACAGGCTGTATGCCATGCCGGTCAGCCGCTTGTGGATGTAACTTCGGCCGGCGCCAGCGCCTTGAATGCTAGAATAGTCATTGGACCGAGTGCTAAAGTCACTTAAGGGGATCGGCCATGAGCACAAGTGTTGTATGTAATCGAGCGCCGTCGTTCGTTCGCTTTAGTTTTCAAACAATACCTTGGTTATTGGTATATGGATCGCCGGATCGCCGGATCGCCGTTACCTGTGTCCGTACGTAACGGCCATGAGCACCTCTTTACGGCCCCACCCGCTGGGCGCTTATCAGTCCCCTCCTAAGTCTTTTTCCCATCCGGCCGGCGCCGCCGCCTCTTCTTCCTCAAACAGTTTCGATCCTACCGAGGCTCGCGGCCCAAGTCGTGGCCGGCGAGCTGTTCTTGTCGCCACGTTTGCGACACTTTTCCTGGCATGCTCCGCCGCTCACGCGGAGCAATACGCCATCCCGTTGTTTCCGGCGCCGGGCGCGCCGGGCGATCCGCAAGGCGTACTTCGGATCGTCAACGACTCCGCGGAAGCTGTCACTGTCCGGGTCTTCGCCATTGCCGACGACGGAACGCGCTCCGGTCCCGCCACCATTGCGCTGGGCGCAACTTCCGCAGCGGAGTTCGACGCCACCGAGCTTCAGTCCGCTAATGCGGCCAAGGGGTTGAGCGGCGGACTCGGGAGTATCTCGGGCGATGTGCGGTTGATGATCGATTCGGAAGCGCCGATCGTGCCCCTGGCCTTCGTGCAGGCGTCCGACGGCACATTGAGCGCGATGCACGACACGGTGCGCGCGGGCTCAACTGCCCAGGAGGAGTACAGCTACAACGTTCCCATATTCAATATTTCAACGGCTGTTACACAAGACAGCCGGCTGCGGCTGATCAATGCGGGCGACACGCCGGCGGCAGTCACGATCGAGGGGCGCGATGACGGCGCCGTCGCGACCGGCGCAACCGTTCGGCTCACACTGCCCGCCGGCGGGGCGCGGACCCTGACGGCGCAGCAGCTTGAGGAGGGTGGCGCGGGTCTGACGGGGCAGTTGGGCGCGGGCATCGGCCGGTGGCGGTTGACCGTGTCGTCGGACCGGCCGTTGCAGGTGGTGAATGTCGTCGAATCCTCGACCGGCAACTGGAACAACCTCTCCACGACCGCCGTGCGCGGTGCGGCGCCGGCGGATCTGGCTGGTTTCAATGATCGCTTCGTTGGCGAAAGCGCAGTGCTGGAAACGGCCGCCGGACGCAGCTCCTTCATGCCCACGGAAAATGGCCGGTTCTCCGACACCCAGCGGGCTGGCGGCATGGCCGCGACTTACGAGGGCGGCTACGACTACGTTGGCCTGGGACCCGACGCGGGCCGTTTGACGCTCGATTACGACGACGGCACTCGATGCCGGGTGAATATCTATTTCTCCTCCCGCACCAGCGGCTGGTTCGCTTCGCGCTGCACCGGCGGCCCCGACCTGGAAGACACTTGGCCGGGCGGGAACTGGTTTGTCGGGGCGATTGAAGATGACGGTGGCGGTGGCGGTGCAGCCCCCGTCACCACAACGTATAGCGTGGACGACTCGCTGCCCGGCGTTCCCACATCGGGCTTGTTCGTTCCCGCACGCCTGTCCGGCGGAAGCACTCGGGTCTCCGGGGGCCGCACAACGATCGATCTGAACGACGGCGGGTACATCGAACTCAACGACGGCGCACGCTATACCTGCGCGTCGGCGGGCGGCTGCGGGATCGTTGATGGAACGGTCACGCGGGGCAGCTTGACCGGGCGTACGTCGGGTGCGGGCGGCGGCGAGATCGACCGGTTTCCGATCCTGTCCAGGGACGGCCGTCCGGGTAACCGGACATACACCGTGGGCACGGAGATCGACGCCCTGACGCTGCCGGAGGCCACTGGCGGCAACCCCCCGCTGACCTACAGCCTCTCGCCGGCCGTCCCTGGGCTGAGTTTCGACGCCGCCGCGCGCAGGCTCACCGGCACGCCGACCGAGGCGGGCTCTTACACGATGGGCTACACGGTGACGGATGCCGACGGCGATCAGTACACGTTCTATTTCACCATTACGGTCGGGGGCGGGACCCCCGCCGGCACGGTTGCCGGTTTTGAAGTTCCTGTCAATTCCCGAGGCATCGCATACGCCAACGACCGGTTTTATATCATGCATTGGGGCAGCGACGGAATCGACGCTTACACCGGTGCGGGCCAGCGCGATCCGGACAACGATTTTGATCTGGTCGATGATATTGGCCGTCTTCACAGACTGGCGTATGCCAACGGGCGGCTTTATGTATTTCATGTGCATGCAGATGGCGGCAAGCTTTTTGCCTATACCGCTACGGGGCAACGCGACGCGTCAAATGACTTCGTTTTGGAAGAGGGTTTGTGGCCGCGAGGGATCGCGTCCGCCGATGGCCGGAATTATGTCGTTCATGTTCGAGTCCGGAAGGTCTATGCCTACACGGCCTCGGGCGCTCGCGAACCGGCAGCGGATTTTGATCTTGACGACGACAACGATAGTCCCAGCGGGATCGTCTATGCCGCCGGCCGGTTTTATGTTGTCGACTCGCAGGCCGACAAGGTCTATGCTTACGCGGGTTCGGGCGCCCGCGATGCCGGCGCCGACTTCGAGTTGGCCTGTGACAATGGCGACGCCATAGGTATCGCATACGCCAACGGCAATTTCCATGTGCTGGACTCCATCGACGGGCGGGTCTACAGGTATTCCGGCACCGGTGGAAACCCAAACCTGTCTGTGTGCTTCCCCGAGAAGAGCGATCCGGGCACTCAAATATTCAGAGTCGAAACGGCGTCCGACTTGATCCTGCCGGCTGCGCGGCCAGCGACCGGCGGCAGCGGCGCACTGACCTACAGCCTTTCGCCAGCGGTCCCCGGGCTGAGCTTCGACGCCGCGACGCGGCGCCTGTCCGGGACGCCCACGGAGGCCGGCCGTTTCAATATGACCTACACGGTCACGGATGCCGGCGGCGAGAGCGATTCGCTGACCTTTACGATCGCAGTACTCTCCGAATCGGACCTGGTGGTGGAGTCCGTCTCGGTCAGCGACAGCAGCCTGGACGAGGGCGCGTCGTTCACGCTTCGCGCGACGGTTCGAAACCGCGGTACGGCCAGTTCCCCCGCGACGACCCTGCGCTACTACCGTTCCACGAACGCGACGATTACCCGCTCGGATACGGAGGTCGGCATGGACGCGGTGGGCGCGCTGGAGGCTTCCGGCGCCAGCGCGGAGTCCATTTCGCTGACCGCTCCCTCCAGCGATGGCACGTACTACTACGGCGCCTGTGTGGATTCGGTCACGGACGAATCCTACCGTTACAACAACTGCTCGAGCGCTGTGCGCGTCACGGTAGGCGGGTCTGACGGTGGCGGGGACGGCGACCCCGCCGGAGCGTGCAAAGCCGAGCTAATTGTGAATCCGGGCGAGAGCTGCACCTACAAGGGGGCGGACTTCAGCGTAAACAGCTCGGGACGAGGATCGATCCTGGCCGGCGGCATATTGCTTGCCTCGAACAGTAGTATCGATGCGCGGGGGTCCACGTTCAATGGTGTGCGGTGGAACTTCTATGCCACCAGGAACAGCGGCAGCAACAGTTGGACAATTCAAGTCGCGGACTGAATTGTCGACTTCAACCGAAAATCGCGCTTTCCGGGAGATTGCGATGAGCAGGCCAATCGTACCGAGTCGGCGACATGGTTCGCGCGGGCAGGTCCGAGTCACGAGGCAGAGCAAGCGCGTTGCGCTCTGCGGCGTGTTTTTGGCGGCAGCGTGGATGTGCTCGGCGTCGTCCGAGGAACTGTCGCTGGACGATCAACTGTTGTCTGCCGCCCATAGTGGCGATGTGGCGCAAGTGCGCAGGCTGGTCGAGGCGGGCGCGAACGTGAACGCTGAGTCGGCGGTCGCAGGGATGTCCGAGGAAGATCTTCGCCAGGCGGGTCTGCATGGAGCCACTCCGCTTTTTATTGCCGCGCATGGCGGACATGTCGAAATTGCGGAACTGCTTATCGATGCGGGCGCGAACCTGAACACGAAATCCGGCGCGGAGACGCCGCTGATGGTCGCCGCATTTCTGGGTCACCTGCAGATAGTCAACTTGCTGATTGAACGGGACGCCGATATGGCGATCAGCTCTTCCCAGGGAAATGCGGTCAACTATGCCGCAGCGGGCGGTCATTTGGAGGTGGTTCGCCTGTTGGTGGACGCGGGAGGATACAAGCCTACGACCCTGAACGGGATAAAGGCCCTGTCGGTTGCGAAGACGAACGGCCACGCGGAAATTGAGGCACTGCTGCAAGCGCAGCAAGACCGCTATATGGAATCCGGCGCTGCCGCCGAGTCCATTGCGAGGCGAATTACCGAATGGGCCGCGGAGCAGGAGCGGGCGTCAGAAGAGGCCGCGAAGGAGTAGATCCGGTGCCTGATCGAATTTCTCGACGGTTTGCGGACTTGGGCGCCACCGTATTGTTTTTTTGGCCCGCTCACGTTTTTCGGGACGCCCTTCGGTTTCAAGATACTTCACGAGGGAGCGCCGTGCGCGGGCGAGGTGGTTTATTGTGGTAAGACGCAGGATCGTGCTCGCCGCAGTGGCGGCTGCCATTTTGATTGGCGCGGCGCTCGTTTGGCGGGCAGCGGAACGCAGCGCCCGCCCGCCCACAGCGGCGAGCCCCGGCGCCGCCGGGCCTGAATCCGTGCTTACGCTGCCGGCCGAGAATTCGGCGGGCGGCGAGCCGGCGGCACCGCAGGCCGCTGAACCATCGATGCCTCTATGGCGCGTCGTCGATGAAGACGCGGCGGCTTTCAAGCCACCGTACCCGGCTGACTGGTCCGAGGCAGGCCGGGCGCTCGTGGACGTTTCAGCAACAGCTCGGGCTGCGAGTGCGTGGCAGGTGGGCGACAGGGTCTCGATGCAGTTGCCCCAGCTCGGCGCATCGTATGAGGGCGGCATCGAGCGGATCGACGAAGGACTGGGCTACTCCCGCTCGGCCCGCGGATGGGCCACCGGCGCGGCCGGCCGGGAGCGGCGTTTTGTGGTGACGGTCGGACCGACGCGCGTGTTGGCCTACCTCGACACTGCCGGGGGCTCCTACGAAGTCATCGCCGGCACCCGGCTGGGCTGGCTGCTGCCCTCCTCGAATATGCTCGCCGGGTTTGACTTCAGCAAGCCGGACTACATTCTTCCGAAGATCCCCGAAGATCCCGTCCGGTAATCTGCACACGATGCGGGACGTTCGATGAAACTCCGCCTAAGCCTATGGATGGTAATGGGGGTGTTGGTGTGCACGACCGACGCGTTTGCGGGTGGTGAGCGTCGGGACATCGTGTTCGACTGTCCATGCAGCGCCCAGTTAGCTCCAGGAGCGGACGGGGAGCCAGGAACGTTGACGGTCGTTGGTGGCATTCGCAGCCACCGTGCGGTCGAAAGCGGTGAATTGAGGCTGTCGCCACTCAGGTTCGATGTGTCGTACCTGTCGAAGTGGGACTATGGCTGGTTCGACTGGAGTCGTGGTGACGCTGTTTCGTTGGGACGCCTGGCGAATCGGGATCGACAGTCCGGAGAGTGGGTGCTTGCGTTGGAGACGCCCAAGGAGTCGGGCGTCCTCGAGTTGCATCTCGTGGAGAAATACGGCCGCGGACCGTCGGGAGCGCCCGAGTGGCACTACCACGAGACGCTCGCGCTGTGGCCGGTCTCCGGCGCCGACGAGTCGGGAACGGTTCGTTTTGTGGACATTCTCACGGACAGTGACGGGGACGGCGTGGGCGACGTCAACGAGCGGCTGGCCGGCTCGTTCCCCGATGATCCCGAGTCCGTACCCGGACCTTCCGATGTCGACGTTCTGGTGACCTACACCGCCGAGTTCGCCGACGGCGAGGGCGGCTACCCGTACACGAGGCTGATGCATGTCATGACTGTCGTTGGCGCAATCTTCGAAGATAGCGGCACGAACGTACGGCTGCGGACTGTCGGCATGAGCGAAGTGACTTTGGAGAACGGCAGGTTGAACCCGGAACTTCGGGGAGCATTGATGGACAGCCACGGAGCCGACGTGGCTATACACCTTAGTCCCGGGTCCGTTTGCGGTCGCGGCGCAGGGTGTGCCGATGGGATCGGGGGGGAGCGGAACAGCCGTTGGTGGGACGTGGCCGCCTACGACGATACTGTCAGTGCCTTGGTGACCGCGCATGAACTTGGCCACGTTATGGGACTCGCACACTCCTGGTATCAAGGTAGCACATCAGGGGCGTGGTTGTGGTCGCGTGGACACTACGTCTCGCGTCCCTTCGAGCGTCCGGGATTCGGGA
This sequence comes from uncultured Gammaproteobacteria bacterium, assembly GCA_964392625.1. GTDB lineage: Bacteria > Pseudomonadota > Gammaproteobacteria > Steroidobacterales > Foliamicaceae > Foliamicus. The sequence continues at coordinate 33,786 of CAYMQG010000061.1, forward strand.
CGGTCATGTCGTACGGAACGGAAATTCTTGGCGGTGTGTTCTCCAATCCGAAGGCAGACTGCGGCAATACTCCTTGCGGCATCAATGCGAAAGAATTGGATGGCGCCGATGCTGTGAGGACGCTGGACATCCTGCGCTTCCAGATCGCCGCGCATCGCGAACCTGCGGCCGACACCGACGGTGACGGCTTCGTTGACGCGTTTGATGAGTTCCCGCAGGACGCCGGTGAGTGGTTCGATATCGACCGCGACGGCACCGGCGACAACGCCGATCCGGACGACGACAACGACGGCGTGGACGATGGAGACGATGCGTTTCCGCTGGATCCCGATGAGTGGTTGGACTCCGACTCCGACGGGGTCGGCGACAACGCCGACCGGGACGACGACAACGACGGCGTGGACGACGGTGACGATGCGTTTCCGCTGGATCCCAATGAGTGGGTGGACGCCGATGGCGACGGCGTGGGCGATAACGCACAGGGCCTGAAACCGTTCCGGGACCCGGCCTTGCGCCGGGCGGTTGAAGCTGCCCTGGGCAAGGAGTCCGGCGCACCCATCACCGCCGAGGATATGACGGGGTTGACTTCGCTATATGCCCCATACGCCGACATTGGGGACCTGACCGGACTTGAATTAGCAACGGAGCTTGAATCGCTTTATTTAACCCGCAATCGGATTCGCGACCTCGCGCCCTTGTCGGAACTCAAGGGCCTCCGATACCTCCGTCTGGCAGACAACGAGGTCACGGATGCGGCGCCACTGGCCGAGTTGCCGAACCTTTACTATCTGGATCTCGCGCGCAACCCGGTCAGCGGCATCGCTCCGCTGCACGGTTTGACCGAACTCCGCCAGCTTTTCCTGAACGGCACAGATGTGTCGTACGCGGATGTGCTTGCACTGCCCCAGTTTCCTTGGCTTGAGGGTCTCGGCCTTGCCGGGTTGGGCGTTCGGGACGTGTCGCCGTTTATCGGACTCCCTCTCCGCGAACTGGACGTTTCGGACAATCCGATTGCCGACGCGACTGCGCTCTCCGCCTTAACGGATCTGCATACGCTCGATCTGTCAGGAACCGAATTGTCGGAGATTGGGTTTCTGGCGGGTATGTCAGGACTTCGAAGGTTAGCCCTGAAGAGAAACTGGATTTCGGATATCGCTCCGCTGGAACTTTTAGTCAATTTGTCAAGTTTGCAACTTGATCATAATCGCATCTCCGACCTGTCCGCGCTCGCGGGGCTTGTAAATCTCAGATATCTGGGTCTCAACAACAATCGTATTTCCGATCTGTCCGCGCTGTCAGGCCTGACGAGACTGACCGACCTATTGCTGGCCGCAAACGCCATCTCGGACATCGATCCGCTGAAACCTTTGGTCAACCTGTGGCAGTTGGGACTTCGCGGCAACGACATCTTCGACCTGTCGGCGCTGTCGGGCATGACGGCGCTGGAGTATTTATATGTTGGTGGGAACGAAGTCTCAGACATTGCGCCGTTGCTGCTCCTGGAGGCCTTGAAAGAAGTGCAACTCAGCGGCAACCCTCTAACAGGTCAATCCATCGACGAGCATATCCCGGCGCTCAAATCGCGGGGTGTGTACGTGAGCTACACGGACAGAAGAACCACTCGTGAGCCAGCGCAAGTTGCGGATCCGACACTGCTTGCGCTGTTGATGGAGAGAGTGTCATCCCCGTATTTGCAAGACAGGCTCTATGTTGAGGATTTTTCCGTGCTCCACCAGCTCTATCTGGGCGGTCGCGGGGTGACGAGTTTGGCGGGACTCCAGTCGGCAACCACGCTTGATGTCCTCCTAGCGGCAAACAACAGCGTCTACGATATATCGCCACTGGCCGATCTTCCGGATTTGGAAAGGGTCGATTTGCGGTATAACCGCATATCCGATCTCGCTCCGCTGGTGTCGAACGCCCACTTCGCCGACGGCGACTGGGTGAATCTGGGCGGCAATCCGCTGAGCGAGCAATCGGTGAACGAGCACATTCCGGCGTTGCTGGAGCGCGGCGTGCGGCTGAGCGCGTCGCCCGTGCTGCTCACGCTCGTTGCCGGCGGAGAACCTCTGCGCTTCAGGGTTTCGGGCTATTTCGAATCGCTGCTGAATTCCGGTTACACGCTGGAGGCGTCAACCGAGGACTCATCCGTCGCGGCGGTGGAAGTGACCGATGGTGTCCTGGTCGTCGTTCCCAATGCGGCGGGCAGGGCGGGCCAGGCCAAGCTGACGGTCACGGCGAGAGGCAGCGACGGGCGGATTGAGATGCTGTCGTTCGCGGTCACGTTGCGCGGACCCCGGATCGTGCCGCTGTTCCCGGCCGATTCGGGATTCCGCGAAGGGTTCGTGCGGGTCATCAACCGCGGCGGGCAGGCTGCACAGGCGCGGATCGTCGCGATTGACGACTCAGGCGCGCGATCCCAGCCGCTGACCCTGGCGATCGGCGCTGGAGAGGCGGTTCACTTCGACGCCACGGATATCGAAGCGGGCAACCCGGACAAGGGCCTGAGCGGAAGCAGCGGCCGGGGGACCGGTGAGTGGCGGCTGGAGCTGGAGAGCGCCGCCGAACTGGACGTCCTGCCCTTTGTGCGCGCGGCGGACGGTTTCATGACCGCCATGCATGACGTCGCCGCCGTATCGGACTCGGTTCACAGAGTTCCCGTATTCAATCCGGCGAGCGAGTTGGAGAATACGAGTTCCCTGCGGTTGGTGAACAGGGGCGGCGAAGCGGCCGAGGCGGTGATTACGGGTGCGGACGATCTCGGCCAGTCGCCCGGAGGCGAGGTTCGCGTCGAGGTGCCTGCCGGCGCGGCGGTGACGGTCACCGCTGCGGAGCTTGAGAACGGCGGTCCGGGACTGCGCGGCCAGCTTGGCGACGGGGCCGGGAGGTGGCGCCTTGAAGTCCGCTCGGAAGCCGAGCTCGTCGTCATGAACCTGCTCTCAAGCCTTGATGGCCATCTCGCGAACCTGTCGGGCGAGGGGGTCGAACCGCGCGGCGATGGAGTCCACGTTGTACCCCTGTTCCTCTCGTCTGCCGATCCCATGGGCCGGCAGGGTGTGGTGCGGGTGATCAACCGGTCGGATTCCGACGGCGTCGTGCGCATTCAGGCGTACGACGACGAGGGCTACGCATACGGTCCGCTGGAACTCTCGCTAAGCGCGGGCCATGCGACGCACTTCGATTCCCGCGATCTGGAACGGGGCAACGCCGACAAGGGCCTCTCGGGAAGCGCGGGATCGGGAATCGGCGACTGGCGGCTGGAGCTGTCGTCCAACCTCGACATCCGGGTGTTCGCCTACGTCCGCACGCCGGGCGGGTTCCTGACATCCGTTCACGAAGGGGTGCGGCAAGTCGACAGGCGCTACGAGGTCGCGACGTTCTATCCGGCGGATGACGTTCGCCACAGAAGCAGGCTGCGCATCGTGAATCCGGGATCGCGGCCCGCCCATGTTTCGATCGCGGGCTTCGACGACGCGGGCGAATCGCCCGGAGAGGTGGTGCGGTTGTCCGTTCCCGCCGGCCAGTCGCGCACGCTTACCGCTTTACAACTGCAGTTCGGGGTGGGCCGCCCGTCGCAAGGCGCGTTGGGTGACGCGGCCGGCATGTGGCGGCTGGTGGTGGACTGCGAGCAACCCATCATCGTGATGAACCTGCTCGAAGGCGTGACGGGCCCCTTGTCGAACCTTTCCACGAAATAGCACCAACAAGGAAAGCGGCCTGTCACTTGCCGCTGTCAGCAGTGCCGGCCTCCGAGGACGCCGTTAGCGGAATGTGTGTGCAATTTCTAGCGGGGTGGGCGAATACACGCAGGCGCGCTGTGTCATTTGGTTTCCACTTTCGGGATACTCGCGAGATCGGCCGGGCTCAGGCGGTAGCGGATCGCGTTGCCCTCGTGCAGGCTGGCAAACTCGCGGCCCACGTATTCGACAACGCCGCCCCGATCCGCCGGCGGAATCTCCGCTTCGGCAGCCATTGCCGTGACTTGCCCCAGCGCGAAACCGCTCCATTCCAGGACACAACGGCGCACCGCTTCGCGGACGAATTCGCGGTAGGCGAGTGCGGCCTTCGCCGGGTCTGCGTCCGCTTGCGCGAGGTGGTAGTTTCTGGCGGAAGCGCGATACGCCTCGGTGTACGCGTCGCGGAGCAGGGAAACATCATTGAGTTCATAGACGCCGAACAGGCCGTCTATGTAATCGCGGCGTTCAATGGCGATAAACGACATCGGCGCAAGATCCGCCTGCAGTAGCGGAATGTTGGAGGCCACCCGCGAGGTGCGCTTGTTTACATCCACAAAGGCTTGCAGGTACGGGATGTGGACGAGCAGAAAGAAGGATTGCTCAAACGGGTCGGCGATGGCTGCCGCCTTGTGGATCAGGATATCGAACTCTTCGCCAATGACGAACTGGTCGTCGGGAGGCGAATAGCTTGAATCGGATATGCCGGCGGGCATGCGTCGCAAACTGCCGGCCATGGCGGGATCGAACAGCAGTCCGTTGGCGAGAAGCGCGTGCAGATTGAACAGGTCCGAACGGCACAAGGAAACGCTGTCCAGATGATCCACGACGTACTGAATCGCCTCCTTGTGATTCAGGATCATCACCGCTTCCCGGCGCTCCTTGCCTTCCGCTTCCTTGCCGAAACGGATGAGCTGTTCGGTATCCAGCAGGTCGTAAGTGTTTCCTTCCAGGCGCGAGGAAGCCCACGACATGTCCAGGAGCAGTCTCTCAAGGATGCGCCGCGCGTAGGTTCCTGCCGGTACCGGGGAAGGGGTCCGCCCGGCTTCATGGAGCAGGCGCCGTTCGTTTTGCCTGAGGTAGAACGTTTTGTTGGGCACGTAGCGATCCAGGAATTCGGGGTTGTACGTGACGGGCGGGCGGCGGTTCCAGGTTGTCTGCAAGTGAGCGCGGACCGCCTCCGCTCCGGCCGGGAAGTAAACGGTAGCGCGAGCATTGCCGGAAGTCGCGAGCCTGCCCTGGTCAACGAGGCGTTTGAGCGTTCGCCAGACGGTAGTGGAACTGACGTTCGGCGCCACCTGCGCTCTAATGGCGCTCCGGCCGGCGCCAGGATGGGCCGCCACGTAGGCGAGAATTTCCCGATCAATTGGCATGAAATGATATAGGCCTTTTATGAAACGAATAAGACATTGATTTTATTTGATATGGACGAAATTGCAACAAATCGTTGCGCCATATATGAAACGATCTTGCGCAATGCCCCCGCTACGGTGCTTCCAGCCGCAAAGTGTTGCTTTTTCCGGCGGGGTGGGCGAATATACGTAGGTGCGCCGAATTCAGGCGCGCTTGACAGGCCGAGAACCCGAGGACCTACATGAAAAAGACCAGATTTATTGTTTCACTGCTCGGAGCGCCAGCGGTAGCTATAGCCACCGGCTGCTGCTCCGCGGGCATGGACGAAATGGCCGCGAAGATCGACGCCGGCGCTGCTGCGATGGGCAGCAGAATGTCTGCCCTTGAGGGCAGGATCGGCGACATGGAAGCGGCTCAGCGTCAGACGGCCGCCGCAGTGGACCAGGCGGGCATGACTGCCGAACGCGCGGCTGAGGCGGCTGCGGAGGCGAGCGCCTCGGCGGACGCGACCAGCGAACGCATGGACCGCATGTTCGAGCAAAGCCAGCAGAAATAATCTCCCCGAAGTAAAGCGGCCGCGATAGCGCATCTCGGCCGCTTTACTCTTTCCGGCGCCGGTTGAACAGCCCGGCGGGTCCTTCCCTACTGGCCGATGAGGCGGTTCATTTCGAAGATCGGCATCAGTATGGACAGCACGATCAGCAGCACGAATCCCCCCACCAGCATGATCAGTACCGGTTGCAGCAACGAGGTCAGGGTGTTGATGCGCGCCGACAGCTCGCGTTCCTGGGTTTCCGCCGCGCGGCCCAGCAGTTGATGCAGTTCGCCGCTGGCCTCGCCGCTGGCGATAAGCTGGATACAGAGCGGGGGGAACAGCCCGTTGCGGTCCAGCGCCTCGGCGGCCGGCTTGCCTTCGCTGACTTCCCGGGCCGCGTCCATCGCGGCCTGACGCATGGGTAGATTGGTGAGCATGCGCGCAGACACCCGCAAGGACTCCCAGACGGAGACGCCGGCATCCGTTAGCGTGGAGAGCGACTGCATGAGGCGGGCCGAATTCAGTTCGCGGGATAGTGCGCCGAACAGCGGAGTGCGCAGAAGCAGCCGGTGCAGCTTCAGGCGCGCCGCGGGAAGGCGCAGCGCGCGGGCCAGCAGGCCGCCGCCGGCGGCCGCCGCCAGCAGCGCCAGCCAGCCCCAGGCGCGGGCGAAATCGCTTACGGCGATCAGCACGCGCGTCAGACGCGGCAGTTCAACGCCGCTGTCAACGAAAACCGGGGTGACCTGCGGCACGACATAGACCAGCATGAGGCTGACGATCGCCAGGCTGAACACGGTGAGCACCATCGGGTAGGCCAGGGCTGCCCGTACCTGCTGGCGCAAAGCCTGGCGTTTCTCGAAGTGTTCGGCCAGCCGCTCCAGCACCTCCTCAAGGCGGCCGATCCGCTCGCCGGCGCCAACCGTGGCCACGAGCAATTCCGGGAACGTGCGCCGCGACGCGTCCAGGGCCTCCGCGAAGCTGTAGCCTTCCTGCACGCGGGCCCGCACGCCCACGAGGACTTCACTGTGACGCGCGCGTTGGGCGGCCAGCGCGTTGAGGGCCGCGTCCAGCGGCAGTCCTCCGCGCAGCAGCGTGGCAAGCTGGCGGGTAAGCTGCGCCAGGGCCTCGCTGCCGAGTGCGCGCCGTTTGCCGAGCCGGAAGCGGCCTGCGATGCCCGGCGTCGCCGGCCGAACGTTGAGCGGCCGCAAGCCCTGCTCGCGCAACAGGCTGCGCACGTGGCGCGCGTTGTCTCCTTCAACGGCGCCGCGCCTGCGCCGGCCGGCCTCGTCCAGCGCGGCGTAAGTCCACTGGGCCACGAACCCTACTCCTCGCTGGTTACGCGCATGACCTCTTCCAGCGAGGTAATGCCCTTACGCACCTTGTTCAGTCCATTGGATCGAAGCGGCGGCGTATTCTTCCGGACTTCGTCCTCCAGTTGTCGTTCCGGCGCTCCGTCGTGTATGAGTTTGCGCAAACCGTCGTCGACACGGACCAGTTCGTAGATGCCGGTGCGGCCTCGATACCCGCCGCCATCGGCCGTGGCGACCGGCCGGGGGCGGTAGAGCGTCGGCGCCTCGCCAGGGCTCGTTCCCAGCAGCCCGCACTCGTATTCTCCGGGCGAATAGGCCTCGCACGTTTCGGGATCGAGTTGACGCACCAGTCGCTGCGCGAGGATTCCCTGCAGGCTGGAGGAGATCAGAAAGGGCTCCAGCCCCATGTCGCGCAACCGGGTCACCGCTCCTACCGCTGTGTTGGTATGCAGGGTGGAGAACACGAGGTGACCCGTAAGGCTGGCGCGCACGGCGATTTCCGCCGTCTCCAGGTCACGTATCTCGCCCACCATGACGACGTCGGGGTCCTGGCGCAGGATTGCGCGCAGACCGCGGGCGAAGGTCAGGCCCACACGGCTGTTGACCTGTGTCTGGCCCACGCCGTCCAGGTAGTACTCCACCGGATCTTCCACCGTCATGATGTTGCGCGTGCTGTCGTTGATCCGATCCAGCGCGGCGTACAGGGTGGTGGTCTTGCCCGACCCCGTGGGGCCGGTGACCAGCACGATCCCGTGCGGACGCTGAATGAGCTGCTCCATGCGCTCCAGCGTCCCGGCATCCATGCCCAGCGATTCGAGATCCAGTCTGCCGGACTGCTTGTCCAGGAGCCGCAGGACAACGCGCTCGCCGTGAATGCCCGGCAGCGTGGAAACCCGCACGTCCACTGCGCGGCCCGCGATTCGCAGGGAAATGCGGCCGTCCTGCGGCAGGCGTTTCTCGGCGATGTCCAGGTCCGCCATGACCTTGGCGCGGGAGATCACCAGCGGGCTCAGCCCCCGGCGGAGCTTCAGCGTTTCGCGAAGCACGCCGTCGACGCGGAAGCGCACGCTCAGGTTGAACTCGCCCGGCTCCAGGTGCACGTCGGAGGCGCCGGTGCGGATGGCGGACGCCAGCACGGCGTTCAGCAGCCGGATGATCGGGGCGTCGTTATCGCTGTCGAGCAGATCGGAAGGGGCCGGCAGCTCGCGAGCCAGCGCACCCAGTTCGGTGTCCTCGTCCAGGTCTTCGGCAATCGACAGCGCGCTGTCGGCGCCGCTCTCGTAGCGGGCCCGCAGGAGGCGGTCGAATTCTTCCGCGTCGATCAGTTTCGGCCGTAGCGACCGTTTCACGACGCGGCCAGCCTCGGCCAGTCCAGCCAGCCCGGCGCCGGCCCGGACCAGCGCGATCAGTTCACCATCCGATCCCGGAGCGAGCAGCACTCCATGGCGCTGCGCGAAGCTGAAGGGCAGGGCGTTCAATCGGAATCGGAGCTGTCGGCCTCTTCGGCCCCGGCGTTTTCCTCGTCCTCATCGCCGAGCTCGAAGGCATCCTCAAGCTCGGGCATTTTCGTGCTTCCCCCCGAAAACGACTGCGCGAGTTGCTGGCGGCGCAGGTAGTCGTACTTTACGTTGGTGGCCGCGTCCGCCTGGGCCGAGTCGCGCAGGATGGTGGGGCGGATGAACAGCATCAGGTTGGTTTTCTCGCGGGTCTGGCCGCTGGCGCGAAACAGCGCGCCGATCAGCGGCAGGCTGCCCAGCACGGGCACGGACTGGCGGCTCTCCCGGATCTTGTCCTGAATCAGTCCTCCCAGCACCAGCGTTCCACCGTCTTCGACGATTACCGCCGTCGTCAATTCGCGGGTATTGGTCACCAGGTCCACGGCGCCCGCTACCGACGGCGCCAGTTCGGACAACGTCTGGTTGATCTCCAGCCGCACCGCGTCGCCCTGGTTGATCCTCGGCGTGATCGTGAGCGTGAGGCCGATGTCGTTGCGGCCCACGGTCGTGAACGGCCGGATCTGACCGTCCACGCTGCTGGGGTTGATGCCCGAACTGGCGTAGCTGCCGGTAATGAAGGGCACGTTCTGGCCCACGTTGATCGTGGCTTCCTGGTTGTCCAGCGTAACCACCATCGGGGTGCCCAGGATATTGGAACCGGCCGTGTTCTCCACGGCGCTGATCAGGGCCGCGAAGCTCAGTCCATCGTCGCGCACGCGCCCTACGGCGAAGCCGGCTCCGGGCCCCAGCGCTTCCGCCGCCACCGCCCGGCCCTGGTCGGCGCCGGAAAGCGACCCCGCCACCAGTTCGCGCAGGCTGGTCCCCGAGGCCGGGAAATCGGTGCTGCCCAGCACGCGCCGGGGGTCGTAGGCCGCCCAGTTGACGCCGAGCTGGTTGGCGCGATCCGCGCTGACCTCGGCGATCAGGACCTCGACCAGCACCTGCGCACGGCGGATATCGAGCTGATCCACAACGGCCACGATGTGCCGCATGGTGGCCGGCGGAGCGTCGATGATCAGTGCATTGGTCGCCTCATCGGCCGAGACCAGTATCCTTTCGTCATCACCGGCCCGATCGGCAAACTGCGTGGAGAGTTTTTCGGAAAGGCTCGCGGCATCGGCGTAGTTGAGATACCGGACCCGCGTGTTTCCGCCCTCCAGCGAAGGCGTATCCAGGTGCGCGACCAGGGCCCTGAGTTCCAGGCGCCGGTTCCGCTCGCCGCCCAGCAGCACGCTGTTGGTGCGGTCGTCCGCCACCGCCAGGTTGAAGGCTGTGTCCGCTCCCACCGCCATTTCGTTCAGAACGCGAACGACGTCCCGCGCGCTGGCGTGTTCCAGCGGAATCACTTCAACGGGTTGGTCGTTCTTCCGGTCGATGCGCCCGATTACGCGCGCTACCTTGTTCACGTTGGAGCCGCGGTCGGAAAGGATCAGGACGTTGGTGGGCGGGTGGGCCGCCACGTGCGCGCCGGGCGACATCATGGGGCGGACGATCGGCACCAGGCCCTGAGCGTCCACGTTGGTTACGGGCAGAACGAGGGTCTGAAGTTCGTCGTTCGCCGATGACTCCGGGCCGGCGCCGGCAAGGATCCGCATGGTCCGGTCCGGGGAAAGGCGGATGACCGGTCCCGAGGGCACGGCGACGATGCCGTGAGCGCTCAGCATGGAAAGGAAGGCCTGATAGTAGGCCTCGAGGGACAAGGGCTGCGATCCGAACAGATTGACTTTCCTGTCCGCTCCCACCTGGGAATCGATCACGAAATTCCTGCCGGTGGCTTCGGCAACGGCCTCCACCACCTCCTGCAGGTCCGTGTTGCGGTAGTTCAGACGGACCGTGTCCTGCTGCGCCGACATCGCGCCGGCGAGCAGCAGAACGGCCGCCGCCGGCCACCGCCGGACAGGTTTCTTTCGGATGGGACTCATCTGCATACCCTCACATGGCCAGCAGGCCGAAGTTTCCGCTTCCTACGATTATTTCCAACTGTTCCCCGTCGCGCAGTATCGTGAGCATCATATCGTTTCCGCCGCTCATTTCCCGCCGGGCCTGCGCCAGGTTGTCCGGGTCGAAGGCAACGCCGTTGACCGCCACCAGCAGGTCGCCCGAGTTCAGCCCCAGGCTGTCGAACCATGCCCTGCGCGATCGGGGAGAAAGCCGGTAGCCTTCCATTCCGCCGTCGGCGTTCATGACCGGTTCCATGTTGACGAGCTGCGAGAGCGTCTCCCGTGGAAGCGTCAGCAGATCATCGCCGATGCCGCCCGCGCCGGGCGCGGCCGGGCTGCCGCTGAGCGACGCGGTCCCGCTCACGGCCAGGCCCGCTTCGCTGAGCGGGAGGCGGAGCGTTTCGGCGCCGCGGCTAAGCAGCACTTCATTCGGCCGCACTTCCTGCAAACGAATGCCGGAAGCCACGGTGTCTCCAAGGAAATAGGTCTCCGAGACCCCGCCCGTTTCGATGATGGCGTGCGCCAGCCTTCTGTTTGCGGTGGCCACCACGCCGGTGAGACGAAAGTTCCCGTTGCGCACGACCGACGGCGCCGCGCCTGAATTGCCGGCCTGGGTCGGCAGTCCGAAGAGGCTGCTGCCGGGCGGGCCCCTGCCGGTCTCCCGCGCGGAAGCCGAGGACCGGGCGCCTGCCGCGGACGGCGGTTCGAACCGCGCCATAGCCCAGGCCGTCAACGCGATTTCCACCAGCAACCATGCCGCGGCGCCCATCAGGACCAGTGCCGGCAAGCGCCACAGAAGTCTGCCGCTATTCTCGAAATTCATGCGAAATGTCCACGCTTGCGCCGCATTGTTGCAGGGAGATTGTGATAACTTTAGGGCATTATTCCAGATGCCCTGCAGGCATCATTCCCGATGCCTTGCAGGCATCCTGCCGCATGCCGGAAATGAACAAACCAAACAACAAAGATCGCCTGCCCGGTTTCGGCAGCGCCCCGGACACCGAAGTCGCGCCGCCGGAAGTTGATCGCCCATCACTGTATCGCGTCGTGCTGCTCAACGACGACTATACGCCGATGGAGTTTGTCGTGCAGATGCTGCAGAAACTGTTCGGTTACGGACGCGAAAAGGCGACCCGGATCATGCTGGAAGTGCATATGAAGGGGCGTGGCGTATGCGGGGTGTTTTCTTTCGAGATCGCCGAGACCCGCGCCGCCCAGGTGCTGGACTACGCGCGCCGCCACGAGCACCCGCTTGCATGCGTGGTCGAGAAAGCGTAGGTTTCCCGACGATGCTGAGCCGCGAACTTGAAATCTGCCTTTCCAACGCGCTGGTGCGCGCCCGGGAGAGCCGCCACGAATTCCTGACGGCGGAGCATTTGCTGCTGGCCCTGACCAGCAGTCCGGTAGTGACGGAGATCCTGACCGCCTGCGAAGCTGACGTGGACGATCTGGCCCGGGCGCTGGAGGAGCACCTTGAGGAAACCATGCCGACTCTGGGCGTGGAAGCGGACCGGCAGACCCGGCCCACGCGCGCGTTCGACCGGATACTCAAGCGCGCCATGGCGCATGTGCAGAACAGCGGCGTCAAGGAAGTCAGTTCCTCCAATGTCCTGGTGGCGCTTTTCGCCGAGAACCAGACCTTCGCGGTAAGCGAGCTGAATCGGCAGGGCGTCACCCGCCTGGATGTCGTGAACTATATTTCCCACGGCATTTCGCGGGCCAAACCCTCTCCCGCCGGCGAGCTGGCCGAAGACGCCGCCGACGCGCGCGGCAAACGGGCGCTGGAGACCTACGCCGCCAATCTCAACGAACGCGCCCGAAACGGCAAGATCGACCCCCTGGTGGGGCGCGCCGGCGAGATCGAGCGCGCCATGCAGGTGCTTGGCCGCCGGCGCGCCCCACCAGGGGGTCGATCTTGCCGTTGCGGGCGCGTTCGTTGAGATTGGCGGCGTAGGTC